>JAZKFE010000110.1:0-8396 GCA_040386595.1 Planctomycetota bacterium
TGGCTAGAAACGCAATCACTCCCAAGGCCGCAGCGATACCCAGGGCGACCAAGGCAATTTTGACCGGTTTCGGCAGAGAGCCCGCGGTCGCATCAGTTGGATCGTCGCTCCCCTTACGTTTCGGTGGTGGCAGGGTCGTTGGAGTATTCCGCGCGGGGGCCGGCGCGGCTTTGGCTGCGGGTTGGGGTTTGGCGGCGACAACCGGCTGCTGCTTGTGGCGTCCTTTGTTGGGGGCCGCCTGATGTTTGTTGTTATCGGGAGTGGGAGTCGGCGTTGATTTCAGAGTTCCCGACGAATCAGGTTTGGCCTCGGTCACCGGAGCCGGCGATTTGGTGCCGGACGTATTCGCCGTCGATCCGCGATGGGGCGTGGGGCTTGGAGCTGTTCCTGTTGTCGCCTTGGGGGGAGACGTTTCCCAGGAGGATGCCGATTCCTCCGGGGCATGTTCTGCTGGCCGCAGATCTTCGAACCCCGGCATGGACTGGGCTTGCAGGTCAAAATCATCTACCGCCGTGGGGGCACCGGGCCGCACGGGAACCGTCGAATCACTCCATTGAAAGTTGACGGGGTAGGCATCGGAGCCCTCGCCGCTCGACAAGTCGGTTTCGAAGGCCGTCTCGTCTCGGCGGTCCGCTTCATCATCAATGGCTTCGAGGATCTTGCGCGACACCGCGTCGCGATTGACGAGCGCCCCTTCGAGGTCTCGAATCAATTCCAGCGGGGTCTGGTAGCGAGCACCCGGCTCCTTGGCCATCATGCGTTGCATCACAGCCACGACACCCTCGGTCACGGCGGGGTTCTTGTCGCGCGCGTCGGGAGGAGGACGGTTGGCGTGGGCATTCAGCTTGTTGGTCAGGCTCCCCTCGGAATAGGGGGGAGTACCGGTCAGCATGTGATACCACGTGCAACCCAGCGAATACATGTCGCTGCGGACATCGGCGGCTTTGCTGTTGCGAGCCTGCTCGGGGGACATGTAGTCCACGGTGCCGACCGTGGTGCCGGCGCGCGTCAGGCTGGTTTCCATCGTCTCATCGACGGCCCGGGCCAGTCCCATATCGGCCAGCTTGACCACGCCATCGCGACGCACCAGCAAGTTGGCCGGCTTGATGTCGCGATGCACGATCCCTTGCTCCAGCGCGTGCTGCAAGGCTCGACAGACCTGTTTGATGATGTCGATCGAGCGTTTGACCGGCAAGACCCCGCGACGTTCCACCAAGTCGTGGACGTCGATACCATCGATAAATTCCAGGGCGATATACAGATAGCCGTCGGCTTCACCCGCCCCGTAGACGGAAACGATGTTCTCGTGCGTCAGTTGAGATGCGTTTTGAGCTTCGGCTTTGAACCGTTTGACAAGTTGCGGATTGCTGGCCTTTTCGCGGGGCAGAATCTTCAATGCCACCTGGCGTTTGAGCCCGGGGTCGAGCGCCAGATAGACGGCCCCCATCCCTCCCTGTCCCAGCTTTCGCTTCAGTTCATACTGTCCCAAGAATTTGCGCGTTGCCAAGTCATCCTGCGGCAGAGTGATTTCAGCCGAATCAGGATTATCATTGGCCGTCGACATCGGGGGACCTCAAGGGACTTCCACGGATTATACTGCTGGATCAATCTGACTGAATTGCCGACTTCTGCGCGATGAAGTGACTCGGATGTCGTGCGCGAAATCAATCGAATGTTGGTTTCGACGCCGCCACAAATGAGGCTTCCTCATCAAACTCCCGCGGCAAAGTATCTCGTTGCTGGTCGTTTCAAATATCGACTTAAGTCTCGACGCCAACTAGGTCTGGCCCACGAATGATTCGCAAGCGTTGTCGTCCCTTGGATGTGAGTAATCCCAAAACTCAATTATAGCTCTTGAAAAATTGATTCGTCAAAACCGATTGAACCAGATCCGAGACATTTCCGCCGACTGAGGTGGTTTGATTCGTCCGGAAAGTCCGCCGATTCGTTAGCTTCTCCCAGAAAAACCAAAACAGGTGACAATTCTGTCATTTCCAGGATGTCGGAAATGGGCATCGCCTGACGTGCAGCCAAGATGTCGAGTGGCTGAGTGGAGCGTGATAACGGTGATCAGAACTGATGTTCGATGTGGCGTGCAGGCGGTTTCGCATCCCCAACGGAGACTACTTGACCGTCAACTTGGGTTGAGAAAAGGCTTTGTCGAGCTCATCCAGCAGTCGATTCACTTTGAAGGGCTTCCACAGGACTTCCGTGGTCAATCCGCGTTGCCGGGCCTTCACTAGAGAGTGGCCGGCGTCGTAACCAAACCCCGTGGTCAGAAAGAAGGGAACCGACTCGTCGATGTCCCAGACACCACACAGCAGTTGATGCCCACCCATGTCGGGAAGCTTCATTTCACCCAGCACGGCATCATATTCAAACTGCCGCACCATGCGCAATGCTTCCTCGCCGTTGCGTGCCGTTTCGACCAGACAACCATGCGGTGCCAGCACTTCCAGAGCCATCCGCCGAATTGACTCTTCGCTATCGGCCACCAGAATGCGCTTCCCATGGAGCACAGGGTGGCAGGCTCGCGAGGAGGGATTCAGCGCACTTTCCGGCGTCAGCTGATCCCGGACATTTTGAATCAACTGCTTGATATCTCGCGTATGCCGGCAGATCAGCTGCAGGCGGTCGGTGACATCGTTTCCTTGGTCATTCAGTTGTTCTGCCAGCCAGGAGAGTTCATTCAAGACCTCATCCGTCGGTCGCGACACTTCACGCAACACTCGCAACACGCTGGTATCCGCGGTGGTGGCGTTCTGAGCCACCAGCAGATTCAGCAGATTCACGGCCAGTGAAACTTCCCGTCCGAACAATTCCAGGAACTCCAGGTCCTGTTGTTTGAACGCCCGCGGCTGAGTGCTTTCGACGTTGAACGTCCCCATCACTTGATCATGCCAGACCAGGGGCACGGTCAACGCACTACGTGCCCCTTCGGCACCCGGCAGATACAACGGATCGGTTTCGGTATCGTCAATGAGATAGCTTTTGCCAGTGAATGCCACGTATCCCGTGACCCCATTTTCTTTGGGTCGGGCATAGAGTTCACGCATGGCCGCATCGGGCCGCATGCCGACCACGAGCAGCGAATTCAAGCGCCCGGTGGCGGGATCGACCAGCCGAATCTCGAGATTCTCAAACTTCAGCACGTCTTTCGTGCAGGCGATGATTCGTGCTTTGAGGTATTCAATGCGATCAGTGAAAGTCATTTCCGCAATCTCTTCCGGAGAGAGATCACAGAGTTCCAGGCCGGCGTGATACACGTCGCTCAGTTTTTGTTGCTGCTGAATGCTGGCCGAGATATCGCGGACCATCACGACCAGCGACTGCGGCAAGTCGGACTTGCGCAGGAAAATCGGCGTTACACGCAGAGACAGATGGGTATCGAGTCCCACCTGCAAGCGGGTGTAGGCCATTTGACGCGTGGCCAGGGCGGTATGAAACGGGGCGAAATCGGGCCCCAGAATCTCCGGCATGCCGAACGCTTCGTAGAACTTCTGATCGGCCAACGAGGTCGTATCGGGCGTCGTCAGGTTCTCAAACTTGGAGTTCTTCCATAAGACCTGCAAGTCGGTGTCCAGAATCGCCAGTCCTTCTGGGAACTGGGTTAGAACGGCAGAAGACTGCAGCAGCAGCGATGCCATTTGCGGATCGCTGGCAAGTTCGCCGAGGATACACAGACCGTCGACCGACTGTTGCCGGAGCAACCCAATAGCGGCTTCCAGATCGTCTGCATGCAAAACGTCATAGAACGTATCCAGACGTGACGCAAGTGCATCGAGTTCTCCCTGGCTACCCCCCAATACAAGAATCTTTGAGTCCCGCGCCACGGTCCCGACTCCCCCGCAAATGATGGTTGCTCCGCTCGGCTGCCTCATCGCTTTTAACCGACATGGCTAGTGACGTCAACTTGTCTCATCACCTTCAGAGGCCGCTTCGGCAGAGATTGGTCACATCTATTATGACTGTCACGTCGCCGAAGGGAGGCCCCAATGCAAAAGCGACGATAAATCAGGGCAGTCCGGACTGGACCTACCGTGATTCATCGTCGCAATCGCCTAGATTATCGTGCACATTCCCGCATTTCGGAAAATACGGTCAGTGATGACACGGCGTCTATTCTGCCTTGAGCTGAATGGACTTCTGGTCAGACTTGGCATCAACCGTAATGGGGATCAGCCAAGAAACGGTCTTGAACTTGCAAACGCCCCCCTGGCCGTCCCGGCAAAAAGAGTACGTCAAGGACAACCGGAACGTCCCGCTTCCCGCCTGGGCCGCTAATGGTACTTGGACCGTGATCTGTCCGGGTTCCGGTTTCACTTCTTCCCGCTGGTCCAGTCGCTCCTTGGCGACCAAGGGCTGGTCCCCTTCGGCCTTCAGCCGGTAGGTCACGGGGGCGAGTTTGTTGAATTTGAAACCTTCGGGCAGCTTGACGGCGACTTCAAACTTCAAAGCCTCGGCGGGGGCCACGGTTTGTGCGGCAAGTTCGGTGGCGATCGCCCGCGCAGCAGGCGCTTCCGCCGCCGCCACTGGTTTCGGGGCTTCCAGACCGGTCAGTTCGAGGATGGAACTCTTCTTGGTGTCCATGTCGTAGACACGAATCTGATGGTTGTTGGTGTCGGCAATGAAGAGCTTGTTTCCCGCGAAGGCTAAGCCGGCCGGCTCGGAGAGTTGTACGGGACTGTCATTGCTTCCAGCTTTTCCCGTGCCCAGGAATGTCTTGGAAGTGCGTTTGGCGATATCCACAATCTTGATTTTGTGGTTATAGCTGTCGGCGACATACAGCAGGCCATCGCGATACGCAATTCCCAGCGGATGTTGCAAACGGGCGTTGTCGCCCACGCCATCGATATCACCAAATTCAAACAGACAGCGTCCCTGGGGGAGATCCGATGTGCCCACGAGAGTCGTGACCTTGCCCTCGGGGTCGAGAGGGATTTTGCGAACGGATGATCCTTCGCTGTCGACCACATACAGGAATTTTCCATCGCTGGCCATGCCTGAAGGTTGCGCCAGAGCCGATTCTTCCAACGAGCCGTTCAGAATGTCTTCGCGCCCCGATCCCGCAAACACGCGGATCGAATTGGGACTTTCCAGCACCCAGATCTGATGGGGGCCGGCCATCGCGATATACAGCTTGTCGCCCACCTTCTTCACGTCCCAGGGGCTGGCGATTGCCGTTTCCAGGGGCTTGCCGCTCCGCACACGTTCCCGGGCTTGTTGTCCGGTGCCGGCAATCGTTTTCACCGTTTTTAGTTCGAGGTCGGCCACGCGTACCGTGTGGTTTTCGGTGTCAGCGATGTAGAGCATGTGGCCATCCAGGTCCATGCCCTGTGGATGGTCGAACTGAGCCTGCTCGAAGTCGCCGTCCTGATTTCCAATGGCTCCCGAGCCAATCACCGTCTGGACTTTTCCGTTCAAGTCGGTGATCACAATTCGGTTGTGGTTGCTGTCTGAAATAAACAGCCGCTGGCCTGCTTCGTCCGCCAGAACCTTGCCCGGGAATCGCAACGGGGTGGGGGCGACTTTGCTCGCTTCCAAGTCAAACTTGATCGGCGTTTCGTCGAGCGTTCCCTTGGCCTTGTGGTAAGTAATCAGACGTTCGATAACTTGTTCCAGAACCTCCCGATTGCCTTCGCCCGAAACGTAGCCGCAGTAGAAACCTTCCGGATCCAGCAGCACCAGAGTCGGCCAGGAATGGACACCAAACTTGCGCCAGACCGTCATATTGGAGTCATTGATGACAGGGTGTTCGATTTCGTAACGCAAGATCGCCTTACGAATGTTCTCAGATTCCTTTTCATTCTCGAACTTGGCCGAGTGGACTCCGATGACGACGATTTCCTTGTCGAACTTTTTCTCCAGGTAGGCCAGATCGGGCAGCACGTGCATGCAGTTGATACAGCAGTAAGTCCAGAAGTCGAGCAAGACGATTTTGCCCCGCAGATCCTTCAGAGTGATTTCCCCTGAAGTGTTCAACCAGCCTTGGCCACCTTCGAGAGAAGGGGCGGCGAATCGTTTCGGAAACGGATTCTCGGGGCCGCCTGTTGGTTCTTTTGCCTCTTTGCCACCATCCTTCTTATCTGCCTCCTTAGCGGGAGGCGTTTTGGATTTGGCTGGTTTCTCCTGATCCTTGGCGGCTGGCTCATCCTGAGCAATCGCTGGTCGCGTCGGTCCGACTACTGCGGCCGTTAATAAGGCCAAGACTGCCGCAAAAATGACGAGATTCCTCTGAGCCATCTGCAAGATCCTTCCGGGGGCGAGGTAATAGTCTCAACAGCATGGAAGAGAGATACCTCCCGCCGCTGCTCATTTCATTTCACTTAAACCACTACCGATCTTACAAATTCGGGAACCACTCTGCCAAGGGATTGGACGAGTTCCGCCCGCCATTGACGTAACTCCGGACAACATTTAGGTATTCGCGCCGTGGAAACCAGTACCGGGGTAGACACCTGCAGCGTTTGTCCCAAGTGCTAAAGTGTCGACTTGGGTTCAGGCTGCAAGTATTACAGGGTTTCAGGGGGCCATTTATTCCATGCAAACTACCCATGTTGTTGGTCGGGAGTGCTGATCACAACGTGAACAAAATGAGGTTGCAGCCGGCCGAAAAGTTAACGGTAATAATGAGTTAGGCACTTGATTGAGCGGAATCACGTTGACAATTTTGAACGTTCCGAATAATCTCGCAAAGGGAGTCGGCGTTGTCAGGGATGACCCTCATGTCCTGTTCGGCGTACTCGGTTGAACCGATATACTGAGCACGACTGATTTCCCGCGTGTTACTATTGGTTTGCAACGAAAACGGGTTGCGGGTACATCCTTCGTAAACGGCAATGTTGCCGTGAAATGCGGAGTCTGTCTGTTTTCGCCAGGCTGAACTGAATCGACCGAATTTCGAAGACGTTACGGCGATTTGTGGCAGTGCTCTGGCGAAGGCGAGTATGTTTATACTGTGAAGCGGCAATAAATTCAGATGTTTTGCTCACGGGAGTGTTCTGGCGAAAGCTGTAACTCCTCACCGTGCAGAGATAAATGTTGCTGACGGGCATTATCACCGCGAAGCGTTGTTGCAGTCTCGGCCAGCGAGTTCCTCGACGAATGTTGTCGGAACGTGGCTGGGGGCCAGCGAGATTTGCGGCACAGCAACAAGCACCACATTCTCCGGAATTGTTCCCTCAGAATATTGAGCGATCAGAGTGAGAAAGATCATGCACAGGTTTGCCTCATCCGTAGCGGTCATTGCCTGTGGCTGGGTACTGACTGCGAACCCCGCAGCAGCCCAAGACCCAAACTACTTCGCGGCAGCCCAGGGCAGGCAGTTGAGCTGGGCCGAGAAGATGTTCGACAAGCTCAACCACGACTTCGGAACCGTGGCTCGCGGGGCAGACGTCGTCCTACGTCTTAAAGTCACCAATCAATACAACGAAACGATCCACATCAGCGACGCTCACACGAGCTGCAACTGTATCTCTGCCCGCATCCTCACCAACACTCTGAAGACGTGGGAAGAAGGCATTATTGAGGTCAAACTCAATACCTTACAGTACAGCCGCGAACGCAACGCCAATGTGATCATCTCGATCGACCAGCCGCAGTTCACACAGATCACCATTCCGATTCACGCCTACATTCGGACCGACGTTGTGATCGAACCCGGTTCTGCATTGCTGGGAACGGTCCCCGCAGGTGAGAGTGCCGAGCACAAGTTGCGCGTCACTTACGCCGGCAGCTCGAACTGGCAGATTTCGTCTGCAAGGTCGCGGAATCCGAATATCATCTGCTCTGTCCGCGAACTGTCGCGTCAAGCCAATGGCGGTGCCGCCAACATCGCTTACGAGTTGAGTGTCAAGCTGGCTCCCAACACTCCCCCCGGCGACCTGCGGGAACAAATCGTGTTGCTGACCAACGACGTCAACAGCCCGCAGATTCCCGTGCTGGTTGAGGGACGCGTCATCACTGAGTACACCGTGACGCCGCCCGCGATCGCCTTGCAGGGCATGAAGCCCGGTGATCGCAAAGAAATTAACATCGTCATTCGTGGTCAAAAGCCCTTCGCTGTCGAGAAGATTGAAAGCAACAGCGGCTCGGAGTCCTATCAGGTCAAGTTGCCTCAGAAGGATCGCTTCTACATCGTGCAGATGTTGAAAGTGATCGTGAAGGCACCCGATAAGGCGGGCCCGCTGGATGAAGTCTTCACCGTCACCGTTGCCGGACAAGGCACGAACGATCGGAAGACGATCGAATTCAAGCTGTCAGGCAAAGTCCTGGCCGGCGAAGCGAATTCGGTGAACCCGTCAGCCGAAGCCCAGCGGATCACCACCGCAAAGCCAGCGACGCCATAGTCGTTGTTCGCTCCGCGAACAGAACGCGCTCGCAGTAGCGAGGTGGAA
>JAZKFE010000111.1:0-51800 GCA_040386595.1 Planctomycetota bacterium
TCGGGAATCGAAAGACCAAGCGGTTCGGCAGGAGCCTCACCCTCCCAAGGAATCGGAATCACGATGAATTCGAGATTCCTTGAGAATCTGCGTTCCCCAAATCCTTTACGGTGTTCCTCAACGGCCGACCGAATGGCGGGCCCGGTGATTTCTTTTGCCGGGTCACGCTCTACAATTGGTAGAATGCAGCAATGCTGCCTGGTGGCCCAGATTGACTAAATGTCTTTATGGTCAGGTTCTCCTGCTCGAGTTGTCGAAATACAATGGAGCAGCCAGCCCCCTGCTCTGCTGCCGCCGGAATGATTCGGATTGGGAGTGCCGAAAGAATGATGAATCTTCAACGCCGTTTTCGCTCCGTCGCCGCGACTTGGCCGATTGCGCGAACGGTTTCCGTCAGACAGCATTTTCGGTTGCTCCCCGGCGTGCTGTGCCTGCTGTTCACCGGGATCGTACCGTTAGGTGCTCAGCCACCTGAAAAACAGTTGACCGAGCAAATCGTCAAAAACGCCATCGATAAAGGCCAGCAGTTTCTGCTGCAGCAACAACGGGAAAATGGAGCATGGACCGGTGGTGATTACACCGTCGGGAAGACCAGCCTGGCGGTGATGACTCTCATCAATTGCGGCATGACGGCGGAAGACGAACCTGTCTTGCGGGGTCTGAAATTTCTGCGCAGCGTTCGTGAACCGAACATGACCTACGAGGTGGCCTTGCAGATCATGGCTCTGGCTGCGGCGAAGGATCCCGCTCATGATTCCAGCAAGATCTTGAAGCTGGCGACCAAGTTGGCTGACATGCAACAGAAGAATGGGCAGAACGCTGGCGGCTGGTCTTACAATTTCACCGGGGGACGACCGAGTAGCGATGCCGATCGCAGCAACGCCCAGTTCGCCGTGCTAGGGTTGCGTGAGGCTCAGTATGCGAATGTTCCCGTCGATCGAGAAACTTGGGAGCTCATTCGTCAATATTGGACATCGCAACAGAGCGCCGATGGCGGCTGGCACTATAACGGTGTGGACAATACCAGCAGTACGGGCAGCATGACTGTTGCCGGCATTACGACACAGGTGATCGTCGAAAGTATGCTGCGTGATGATCCGGACGAGAACCCTGATGGATCTCCCAACTGTTGCGGTCAGCCGGTGGAGAATGAATCCCTGGATCGCGGGATTAAATGGCTCGAACGCAGCTTTGCCGTGGGACACAATCCGGGTGGTGGTGGCGGCGTGCTCTATTACTTGTATGGCTTGGAGCGTGCTGGTCGGTTGAGCGGCCGGCGGTTCTTCGGTTCGCACGACTGGTATCGCGAAGGGGCCGAATTGCTGCTTCGCATTCAGACCCCGCGCGACGGCAGCTGGCATGGCAACGGCGTGGGTGAAGGGGATGAAGTGGTGGCGACCTGTTTCGCGCTGCTGTTCCTCTCCAAAGGCCTGGCCCCCGTGCTGATCAATAAGCTGCAGTTTAATTCCGAAGGCGGAGATCCGAAGAACGATCAATCCTGGAATCGGCATCGTCATGATGTCCGCAATCTGACCGATCTGATCACCGGGTTACCCGGCTGGCCCAAGCTGGTGACGTGGCAACAGCTGGATATGCGAGTGGTCGCGCAGCGCGGCGGGCTCGAAGACTTGATGCTGTCGCCGATCCTCTATCTCAGCGGGGATAAGGCTCCTGTATTCAGTCCGGCTGAAATTGCCCTGCTGCGGCAATACGTCATTAACGGCGGTTTTATTCTCGGCGTGGCGACGTGTACCAAAACCGAATTCGACCGCGGCTTCCGGGATCTCGTCAAGCAAATGTATCCGGATGGTGAAAGTCAGTTCAAACGACTGACGGCCGAGCATCCCGTATTTCGCAGCGAGTATCTGATTGATCCGGAATCGACCGAATTGTGGGGCGTGGATGTCGGTTGCCGAACCAGCATCATTTACTCACCTCATGATTTGGCCTGCCTGTGGGACAAGTGGAACATCGTTGAACCCCCGCGACGATCGCCGCAGATGAAGGCGATGATCACGAAGTCGACGCGTGTCGGCATCAATGTGATCGCTTATGCCACCGGGCGTGAGCCCCCCAGTTCGATCGCCGATCATCAGTTGGTGAATGTCGCGGCCAGCAATGATGAACTCGAACGTGGCTTCTTACAGGTCGCCAAATTGCGGCACACCGGTGGTTGGGACGCCGCCCCGAACGCCGTTCGTAATCTCTTGGTGGCGCTCAATTCGTATGCTGGAGTGACGGCTAATACCAAGGTCAAGAACATCACTCCCGTCGACGAAACGCTGAAGAATTATCCGCTAGTCTACATGCACGGCCGGAACGCGTTCACCTTCAATAAGCAGGAGCAGGAACGGTTGCGGACGCAGATCAATCGCGGAGCCATGTTGTTTGGAGACTCGTGTTGTGCCTCGCCCCAGTTCGACAAGAGTTTCCGCGATTTAATGTTGCAGATGTTTCCCGATCACAAGTTGACGCGGATACCCGCCAATCACGAGCTGTTCACAACCAAGATCGCACACGACCTGCATGACGTGCGACGGCGCGAACCCAACGGCGGCGAGCCAGGGAAACCTTTCAAACCGACAACCGTCGTAGGTGAGCCGTTTCTGGAAGGGATCGAAATCGATGGCCGTTATGTGGTGATCTACAGCAAGTACGATTTGAGCTGTGCCCTGGAACGACAGGCCTCGGCGGCATGTGCGGGCTATCTGTCCGAAGACGCCGTGAAGATCGCCGTCAACGTGGTGATGTATTCGATCTTGCGTTAGAACGAGCGAGTTCTTTAAGCCCTGACCGACGACATCAGAGATGTTTCAGGCAACGCCGTGAAGACTTTGGGAGGGTGAGGCTCCTGCCGAACCGCTAAGTCTCCTGAAGTCCGAAAGACCAAGCGGTTCGGCAGGAGCCTCACCCTCCCGGGAAATCGTGAACCGCCCCACTTTTCAGACGAGTAGAACCCGTATGTTTGGTAGTTTGACCGGTCTACAGACCGTGGTGACCGGAGCTTCGAGTGGCATTGGGCGAGCCATCGCCCTGGAGTTTGCTCGCGCCGGTGCGAATGTCGTCGTGCATGCGAACCGTAATCGTGAAGGGGCAGAACGGGTCGCGGCCGAGGTCCGAGATCTCGGAACCAACGCCCACGTGGTACTGGCTGACCTGAGCGATCCGACGCAACTCACCGCATTTCAAGAGACCATCTGGCAGCACTGCCAAGCCGCGGATGTCTGGGTCAACAATGCGGGAGCCGATTTGCTGACAGGGCCAGCGGCCGATTGGGACTATGCCACCAAGTTGCAGCGGCTGCTGGACGTTGACGTTCGCAGCGGTGTGCTGCTGTCGCACGAAGTCGGCCAACGCATGAAGCTGGCGGGACGCGGGGTGATCCTCACTATCGGCTGGGACCAGGCCGATCGCGGCATGGAAGGGAACAGCGGCGAACTGTTCGCCGTGGCGAAGAATGCGATCATGGGTTTTACGCGATCACTGGCCGTCAGCTTGGCCCCCGAAGTTCGTGTGAACTGTATCGCCCCCGGTTGGATCCGCACGGCTTGGGGAGACGGAGCAAGCGATGCGTGGCAGTCGCGCGTGCTGCGAGAAACGCCGTTACAACGCTGGGGATTGCCCGAAGACATCGCCAAGCTGGCTCGTTTTCTGGCCAGCCCCGATGCCAGCTACCTCACGGGGCAAGTCATCAACGCCAACGGTGGAGCCATACGTTAACAGTGGCCGGCAACGATTTCACAACAGCCACAAATACGAAACGTTCTTTCGAAACTCAGCGTTCTCCGTGTCTCCGTAGTGCCACTTCTTCGGACCTAGGCAGTGATAAGAAACACGCCGAGAATGGCCAGCCAAATCAACCCGAGCGCGTGCCAGAACCAGGCACAGATCTGAACTCCCCAGAAGTACTCGTGGTCGTATCGAGCGGCGAAGCCTTTGATCGTCACATACGACAAGAACATCAGTGCGACCGTGAAATGCAAACCGTGTAGAGCCGCCAGCATCACCAGAAAGGCATTCACTCCGGTTGAGGCATCGTCGGGCCGCTGTTGTCGGACCAGGCACCACAGTCCGAAACTTTGAATCCCAACGAACAACGTTCCTGCCGCGAGCGCCACTAGCAGGGCTTGACGAAAGCGACGCGGTTTTTCGATACGCACTGCAACTAAGGCCTGCTGGAGAGACACACTACCGATCAGCAGAAGCACCGAACTCAGGCAAAACGCGGGCGGAAAATGCCCCCACGTGTAAGGAGCCCGGCCGGCTGTCAGCAGCACCAAAAATCGAGCGATCGCATACCCGACCAGAAACACCGAGAGCGTCAGCCAGAAGAAGCGTCGGGCGAACGTACTGGGTTCTCGGTCGTAACGATCAATCGGGCTGGGCGTCATTGCGAAGAATCAAAGCTCGGGCCGATTTTCCGGGAAATGGAAAGACGCGGCATCGCATCGCCGAATCCCCTGCCCTTCATCGTAATCATCCGCCCGCCGGTTATCGAGATGATCGCGGTCGCCGACCAGTCCGCGAAGCGTGACTTGCCCGTTAGCCCCGTGGAGTTTTGGGCTGTGTCCCGGCCAAACGCTGTTGAATTTTGAGCAACATGCGGTCTTCAAGTGCTTGATCGTGCCCTAAGGCAATCCACCCCTGCGGAGCGGCATCACCGACAACGAGCGTCAGATCACGCTGCAGCGGACGGTTTTCCTGAAAGGTGGAATTGCCCGCTGATTTGTCGGGCGACGTCACCACATCTTCCTGCTCTTTGAAAATTTCAATGCTGACGAGATACCCCCCCTGAGCCGGCGTGACATTCACGAAGCCGCGGCGGCGGATGGATTGCAGAGTCCCTTCCAGGCGATTGTCCAGACCGACGGAATCCTTGTGCCACGGTTCCAGAATCCCAGCAGCGACCAGCGGTCGGGTCTCGATGATGCCGTCGATCCGGTTCTCTCTCGCAATTTCGAAATAGTCGTGAACGACATCAACGATGCGTTCCCAGACAAATTCCTGATCTTCATTGGGGATAAAGATGGAATTCACGGTCTGCGCAGCTGCGGGAGTGGGGGCCCGTCCGCGCATGCCGATGCAGCCGGTGCACAGCACCAGTCCGATCAGACACAGCGGCCAGGACAAATGGCGAATCTCGAAGGCCCTCATACAGAAGTCAGCACAAATCGCAATCGGGCGGTAGTTTCACACCCCGTCAGAAATTGGGCAAGATCAAGTCAACTGGAACACGGAATAAGGCAGCAGCGAGCTGCATCGACAAGTTACCCCAACAAAACAAATTGAAGACGGCCCCGAGGTGCCTGAAAACACCAGCAAACGCTACCCCAATCCGTGTTTTCCGTATGAATCCGTGGCAAAAACCTCGTCCTAAATCGTTACCTGCACGCCCTTCCGTCCCCAGCTCTGTGTTTCGGTGTGTGGACGAGATTTATCGGCCGGTCTCTGGTTTACAAGCTCTTAAGAACTCCCCAACTTCTCTTCGCGCACCTTCGCAAACTTGGTATTACGCCGACCTTTGAGGTCCACTCGCGGCAATCGCTGCCGGCGGAATGGGTCTTGAGATCCGAATTGTGACATGTTTATCAGATGTATTCAGATGGAAGACGCTTGCCCCGTTTCCATTTTTCCAACCCGATTCCTCGTTCCCACTGCCTGCTTGAAAGCCGAGACCAGGTCATGAAGTGCCGCATTCACCTGCAGTGTTTGATTGTGGGACTGGCTGTGTTTCTCACAAGCGGCTGTGCGTTCTCGCGCGGCAATCAGGTTAGCCGGAGTTCCGAACCAACTCAAAAAATGTCCGATGAAGCGGCCGACGGTGAGGCACCAATTCAAACCGCGAGTGCCGACGGAACTGGTGCGGATAACTCAGATGCTCCCCCCAGCCAACCCGGCGTGAAACCAAGCGGTGGAGCGAAATCACGGAGTAAATTGACGGGTTGGCTAACTAAGGGAACAACCAAATCCGGTGCCATTCCGCTCGATCGGACGGACAAGTCCAAATCGGCAGACGAATCCGTCGAGGAAGATTCTGGCTGGTGGAAGCACCAAGATGCTCCAGCAACCGCCAAGAGGACTCAAAGCGAGAGCACAAAAGATCCCGAGGCACTCTCGCTCAGCAGTTCAAATCCGTTTGACCGCTAACTCGGATTTGAGAGGGATAAGGCTCTGCCGTCTATAGTCGTTGTTCGCTCCGCGAACTGAACGCGATCGCAGTGGCCGGCTGAAATCGGCATTCAATCCCAGTGCAAAACCCGCCTCGCGACTTCGAGCGCGTTATGTTCGCGGAGCGAACAACGACTATGGCGAGTACGCGGCATTCACTTCTTGCCCAAGGCTCGCTGTTGAGCGAAGAACTCTTGCAAGATCATCCGGCACTCGTCTTTCAACACGCCCCCCAGTACTGCCGACTGATGGTTTAGCCGGGCGTCCTGGGTGATCTGATACAGCGTGTGACAAGCCCCTGCCTTCAGGTCAGTCGTGCCATACACCACGGTCGGCACTCGGGCCTGAACGATTGCGCCGGCACACATGGGACACGGTTCCAAAGTCACATACAACGTGCAGCCCAGCAGTCTCCAGGATCCCAAATGTTCGGCCGCCTGAGTGATGGCCACCATCTCCGCATGAGCCGTAGGATCGTTGAGCGCCTCGCGTTGATTATGCGCGGCCGCGATCACTCGTCCCTCGTGCAGAATGATCGCCCCGACCGGCACTTCCCCCTCGTCAAACGCCGCACGGGCCTCATCGAGTGCTAGACGCATCCAGCGATCGTGAGGTTGCAGGGGATCATCCAGATTTGCGTAAAGACTCATAACGTTGAGGAAACCTTGCGTGACAGTCGTTGTTCGCTCCGCGAACACAACGCGTTCGCAGTAGCCGGGTGGGAATCACCACAACAGATACTATCTCGAAGCGTCAGCGAGTGCATCTGATCGCAAATTTCGAGCGGAGATACATTTGCCGGTTGACGAAGCAAACAGCCCGGAGGACCGAAAGACATCTCAAACGGAGGGCTCTGGCCTACTATTTAACCACTCGAGAATTCGACACGTTGTTGCCGAATTTTTCAAACTCGTTCAACTGCCAGACAACTTTCTTGGTCTGGGGGTCGATTTCAATCAGCAATGGCTGCCCGGGGCCGGCGTGGCAATTGCCCACGAGGTAGTGCCCGTTAGGCAGAACTTCCAAGGTGGTAACCCAGGCCAACGTGATACCCGGGAGATCACGCTGTTCGACCTTCCAGACGATCTCTTTTTTCGGAGTCACTTCCAGCACACTATGACCGTTACCGGTCGCGACCAGAGTATTCCCGTTGGCTAGACGAATGGCTGCAAAACATTTGTTCCCGAAGGCCTCGGGACCGTGTCCCCCTTTAGGCTCTTTCCCGAACAGCGGCACTTCGTATTCCCAGACCACCTTGCCGGCAGCGTCATATTCGCGAACCACTCCGTCGCCCTCATGACACACCAGATAGTGACCAGACTCTAACTTCCGAGCCAGCCGGGTATCGGTGTGGGGGTGCGAGTGCAACACTTTCAACTTGAACTCTTTAAGGATCTGCCCTTCCCGATTGATTTCAATAATCCGCCCGGGCCCCGATTCGGCAATCATCACCTGTCCGTCCGGCAACGGTTGAAAGGCATGAACTTCAACCGGTTTTCCCGCATTGCCGTTTTGCTTCGCCGAGTCGTAAGACCAGACGACCTGCTTGGTTTGCGGGTCGATTTCGGAAATCTTCGCGGCCCCTTGCTGGACCATAATATGGCCATTCGCCAACACCTGAATGTCGTGAACGCCCCCCCAAGGCATCTCCCATTCAATCTTGCCGTCGGCATTCACGATGGCCAGCTTATCGTTCCCTTGCAGCAGGACCTTCTGCTGAGCGAACGATGCACTCGCGGTGGTTGCCACGAAGCCGCAGCCCAGCAATACGATCATCAACCAACGGCGGAACGAGGGGATGTGACGTGGCATAAAATAATCCTTTGAGAGCGAGCGCAGTCACCAAAGAGAAGCCGCTTACTCCGTAGGGAGCGAGCGGAAGGGATTCCGAGTTCTCGGCCGATTGAGAATTAACTTTAAGTGTGTGCTTGAGGGAGCTTGGGTAGCCCAGATTCTTGAATCTGGGTGAGCGCAGCGAACAAGAGGTTGTGGCTCATTCGATTCTCAAATGTCATTCTTTCAGTCGGGATTTCCGACTGAAAATTTCCGTAGATGTAGATCAAGAACGACTGAGAGAGACTCAAGCTGCTGGTCACTTCCCAGAGTTTATTACGGAGACGCGGACTCTCAAAAAACGCAACCTCTTGTTCGCTCTGCTCACCCAGATTCTTGAATCTGGGCTACCCATCGACTGTGTCGATTCAGACGCAAGGTTTAAGTTAAACCGCTCATGTCCGAGCGACTCGTTCAGCAGGTTAGAACGCAGGGGCGTTCGACTTCTTGACAGCCGGGGCAGCGGGCTTGGCGGCTCCGGGTTCGGCGGGCATCTCCCCATCCGGCTTGGCGACGGCCACGGTTCTGGAGCGAATCATCTGACCATCTTTGAGCGGCGTGGTACTGGTAATGATCACTTCATCATCGGGCGAGAAGGCCCCGGACACAAACAGGCGATCGGGCCCCATCTGGGTCAATTCTTGCACGGGAATGTCGCGGACAACTCCCTGCCGTAGCACTTGGACCTTGCGATTACCATCACCCCCATTCTGCAGTGCGGCCGTCGGAACGTGCCCGAAGGGATGCTGCGGAATGACCTTGGTGAAGACCGTCTGGCCGGCGTAGTACTCACTCTTTGAGTTGTCCACCAGAACCACCGCGGTGGCCAAATTGTGAATCATACTGCGGAGTGGCTCGAACGATTTTTCCGGAGGCAGAATGACCTGCACCTTACCCTTCACGGGGGTCTTTTCGATAGAAATCTCGAGGTCTCCGCCCACTTTGACGAGCGACCGATCAACGGGAACTTCCACCAGCATCGCGCTGGCATCGACCAGGGTCATTAATCGCTCGCCAGCCCGGACGAACTGGCCGGGGATGATCTCGACTTTAAAGAGCTCACCAGCGAAGGGAATTTTGACGGCCGTCCGCTCCAACTGCAGTTCCGCCAACCTCAAATCGGCATCGGCTGCCGTGATATGAGCCTTCGCCAGCTCTTCTAGGTCGGCATCCTTCTTACTCTCAGCGATCTTCAACTCGGTCTTGGCTGCCAACAAGTTGGCTTTGGCTCGTTCCACCCCCAGTTTTTGAACTTCATCATCGAAACGGCAAGCTTCCGATTGAGAAAGCACCTTGGCGCCTGCCTTGGCCAGAACTTGCCGGATCACCCCATCGGCCGGAGCGGTGATTTCCAGAACTTTCGTCGGCACAGTCCGCAGCGGAACCTGGTAACCTTTCGGATCGGAGATCGAAATCGCTTCGCGTTTCAGCGTGACGTCTTGAGCCAGCAGCCACGACGACTGCACCAGGATCAAACCGAGGAAAGCGAGTTGACCGCACCACACAGATCGGGGAGATTTCACTTGGAAAATTCCTCTGAGAAGACGAGGCCTGATACCAGACACGATCACGAACAAGACGTCTGAATCGTGGGGGTAATATAGCGAGAACGTTTCACACGGGACTGCGTAGAGAACAAATTGTCGATTCAGTGTCTCGCAGCCAGTGAAGCATGTCAACGTTATCCCGTCAGGAGTTGGTCAACGATGGATGTCTAACTCCTGATGCAACAGTTTCACAGTCCAGCGCCGACCGTCTGATTCAATTTCGCCAGAATATTCGCTGCCTATGCCCTTTAATTTGGACATTTTGAAAAAACAACTCCAGACCGCCTGCGTCCTGGAGGCCCGAGCGCGTAAGCCGGGAAACGTGCACCCGGAATTTGCGTTCGTGGATCTCTGCTACGACGACTTCGTGCTGGCGGCTCAGGCCGTGTCGGAAGTCCTGCCGGGGGCAGGACAACGGGGCGTGGGAGCGGCAATTCTGGAAGCCGTGCAGCGCACGCGGATGCTGGTAAACCGGCCCACCAATCCGAATCTGGGGATCATTTTGTTGCTCGCCCCACTGGTGGCGGTCCCCGCCGAGGTTTCCCTGAAACAGGGGATCGAACAGGTCCTTTCGCAACTGACGGTCGACGATGCCCGGCAGACCTATCGCGCCATCGGTCTCGCAAATCCAGGGGGAATGGGAAAAGTTGAGGAGGCCGACGTCACCGAAGCCCCGACGATTTCATTGCGTGACGCCATGCGGTTGGCAGCCGATCGCGACGCGATTGCCTCGGAGTACGTCACCGGGTTTCAAACTGTGCTGGAGACCGGAGTCCCCTTCCTGGCCGGTTGGCCCCATTTCGAAACCGACTGGGAAGCGGCGATTATCCATCTGCAGTTAACACTGATGCAGCGTTTTCCCGATACTTTGATTGCGCGAAAATGCGGGCCGGAGCTGGCTCAAGAGTCGGCCAGCCGGGCTGGAGCCGTTCTGGACGCGGGGGGGCTGCAAACCGAACCGGGACGACGTGAACTGGGTCTGTTGGATGCCTGGCTTCGCGCGGATGGCCACCGCCGGAACCCAGGCACAACTGCTGATCTGATCGCCGCATCGCTGTTCGCCGCCGCGCGGGATGGTATGATCCGGTTTGATCAGCTGCTGGAAAAAGCGTAAGCCGTCCGCGACGGCTCATTCGAAGCGTTTTATTCTCACCTACTCCCTTTTGAATTAACACACACCATGTCCATTCCCTTGCCGCAAGGTTTCCGTGCTGCCGGTCTGCATTGCGGGATCAAAAAGGATCCTGCCGTTTTCGATTTGTCGCTGTTCGTTTCGGATTTTCCCGCAACGAGCGCCGGACTCTTCACCCAGAACCGCGTCTGCGGGGCTCCGGTGAAGGTCTCTCGGGAACGCATGCGTCGGACGACCTCGCGCGCTGTCGTCATCAATTCCGGCAACTCCAACGCTTGCACCGGCGATCAGGGAATCGCTGATGCCCGCTGGATGACGGGACTGGTGGCAGAACTCCTGCAGTGCGACGCGGAAGATGTCTCGGTCTGCTCGACCGGTGTGATTGGCCGTTTCCTGCCCAAGGAAAAGCTGGCTGCCGGCATCCCGCAGATCGTGCCGCAATTGGTCGCGACCCCCGCTGGTTTCGAGCAGGCTGCTCGCGGCATCATGACGACCGATACTCGCGTGAAGATGGCGACCCGCACGTTGCAGGTGCAAGGTCAGACCGTCCGCATCAGCGGTTGCTCCAAGGGAGCTGCGATGATTGGCCCCAACATGGCCACCATGCTCTGCGTGATTATGACCGATGCCTCGGTGACAGTTGCGGAAGCCGATCAGACGCTACGACATGCTGTCGATCGCAGTTTTAATAGTATCAGTGTCGAAGGCCATACCAGCACCAGCGACACGGTAATCCTGCTCGCCAACGGAGCCGCAGTGGGTGGGAACGCCACGCCACTCAACCCAACCGAGTTGGCTACATTTCAGCAGGCACTGGATGAAGTCGCCGCCGAGCTGGCGATGGCCATCATCTCGGACGCCGAAGGCGCCACGCACATCGTCACGATCGATGTCGCTGGCTGCCGGACTCGAGAAGAAGCGTTTCGCATCGCCAAGACGGTCGCCGATTCGGCACTGGTCAAGACGGCGATTCACGGTGCCGATCCCAACTGGGGACGTATCGTGTCGGCCGCAGGATACTCGGGAGTCGACCTTAACGAAGAACAGATTTCGTTGAAGGTGAATGGGATTCCGTTGTATCAAGCGGGAGTCCCCCTGCCCTTCGATCCCACTGCGGCCTCGAAAAGCATTCGCGAAAACCGCGACACACACATCGAACTGGATCTGACACTGGGGACGGCCGCCGTGCGTTATTGGACGTCCGACCTGACCGCGGAGTATGTTCGATTGAACGCCGATTACACGACTTAAAAGAAGTTCCCCAGAGAACACAAACAGGCAAGCCCGGTGGCATCAGCCCCGGGATTCCTGGTTGTGGGCCATGATCGATTTCAGCGAGGGATCTGGGGGCCAACGCTGCCCGGATCCTTCGACACCGTGCCTGCCCCAGAACGAGACGTTTTGATCGCGGGAGTCAGAGAATAACAGTCTCAGTCCCGGCCGCATCGAGAGCAACTCGTTTCTGATCCGTGTCACACAAGCACTGCGAAACTACAGGTAATTCAGCATGGCCACATCCCGCCGCTCGGTGTTGATCGTCGAAGATGAAGAGATTATCCGCACCACGCTGCACGAGTTTTTGCTCAGCGAGGGCTTCGACGTCGTCAGCGCGGCCAATGTGGGGCAAGCGTTGCAGTTCGCGCGGTCGCGGGAATTCCAGGTGGCGATCTGCGATGTGCAGTTGCCGGATGGTGATGGCGTCGCACTGCTGCGAAAACTGCAGCAATTGCAGTCGCAGATCTGTGTCCTGATCATCACGGCATACGCCACTGTCGAAAGTGCCGTCGAAGCTTTTAAGGCGGGCGCCTACGACTACTTGATGAAGCCGGTCATTTTTGATGATCTAGCCTTCAAGCTCAATCGCCTGTTCCAGTATCGAGAAGTGTTCCTCGAGAATCTGGCCCTGCGCCGGGAACTCGCGCGACATGAAATGTTTGACGAACTGGTTGGCTCCAGCCAGGCGCTGCGATCGGTCCAGGATTCAATTCGCAAAGTTGCCGTCACCAACTGTCATGTGCTGTTGGAAGGCGAATCCGGCACCGGCAAAGAACTGTTTGCCCGGGCCATTCATCGTGCGGGCCCCAAGAAGCAGGAAAAATTCCTGCCGGTGAATTGCGGCACCATGCCGGTCGATTTGCTCGAAGCCCAACTATTTGGCTGCCGCAAAGGAACCGCCGGAGCCGACTCCGATCAACCCGGTATCTTCTTATTGGCCGGCGAAGGAACCGTGTTTCTGGACGATGTGGCCCAACTGCCAGTCAGCTGTCAGGCCAAGGTCTTGCGCGCCATCGAGTACCAAGAAATTCTGCCACTGGGGAGCGCGGAAGCCGTCCGAGTTTCACCACGCATCATTGCCTCCACCACGCGAGATCTGCTGCGTGAAGTGGCCGAAGAGCGTTTCCAGGAAGATCTGTTTTATCGGCTTAACGGCGTCAAAATCCGGATCCCGCCGCTCCGCGAACGCCTCGACGATATCCCTGAACTCGTCGAGTTCTTCCTCTCGAAACATACGCAGGCGATCGGTAAACGAGTCACCGGTGTCAGCGGCGAAACCATGCGGCTGTTGATGTCGGCCCGCTGGAAAGGCAACGTCCGCCAGCTGGATAATGCCTTGCAACGTGCCGTGATCATGTGCGAGGGGCCACAGATTCAGCCCCAAGACCTACCCAGCGATATCCTGGGAATCGAAACCCCCATCCCGGCCACCGACGACCTGCGATCCGCCCTACGGCACTACGAACGTCTCCACATCCGTCGTGTGCTGCAGCAATGGCCCGACAAACGCGAAGCGGCAAAACGCCTAAGACTTGGCCTATCAAGCCTTTATCGCAAGATCGAAGACTTGGAGATCGACCTGTAAGGTTCCCAAACACAGCAATTTCAGCACGAAGTCGCGGCACTGGAGCCGGCCAACCATCCCGTGCTGAAGGCGGCCTGAAAATTGTAGCCGCCAATCGGGCCGTCCAGGTCCAGGATCTCCCCAGCAAAGTACAGACCGGGCACCAACTTGCTTTGCATGGTGCGCGAATCAACTTCACTCAGCGCCACGCCCCCTGCCGTCACTTCGGCCTTCTCAAAGCCCAAGGTGCCGGTGATGGGAATCGGCACGCACTTGGTGGCATTGAGAAGTCTGCCTCGCTCCAACTTGCTGAGCTCCGCGCACTTCCGGGTCGGTTCAATCTGGGCGACGCCCAACAGGGCCTCCACCACCCGCCGCGGGAGATACTCCATCCAGCGAGTCAAAACCAGCTGATTTCCCATCGCCTGGGCCGCGTGCTGGAGATCTGCCAACAGTTGGTCGACAGAGTGTCCAGGCAAAAAATCGCATTCCAACGCCAAATTTGTGGGTTGGGAATGCCCACTCACCACACGACTTAAGTTCAGAATGGCCGGGCCCGAGAATCCAAAATGCGTAAACAATAAAGAACCTTGCTGCTGCGCCAACGGTTTGCGCTGCCCTGGCTCCACTACCCGCACAGAGACATCCGAAAGTGTCACACCACTTAAACCGCGAACCCACTCGGCGGCACTCGTGATCGGCACCAGGGCTGGCCGAGGTGGTATAATACTGTGTCCGAACGCCGCCGCCCACGCGTAACCATCCCCCGTCGTGCCACAACCAGGATACGACAGCCCGCCGGTTGTTAACACAAGTTTACGCCCTAACCACGTTTGCTGCTGGCCGACAACCTCAAAGGCAGCCTCCGAGCGGCGAATACTGACAACAGGCGTTTCAGTATTCATTAGCGCACTACTTCTAGCGAGTCTGTCAAGTAATGCTTGCTGAACATCCAGGGCCTTGTCGCTGACAGGAAAGATCTTGCCGGTCGATTCCACCTTAGTCAGCACGCCTTCAGCATGAAACAGCTCGATCACCGCCTGGGGATCTAAGCTCGCCAACGCCGAGTGGAGAAATTTTCCGCTCGTTCCGTACGCCGCAACAATTCCCCGTAAGTCTGTGTTGTGAGTAATGTTACAACGAGTCCCCCCAGACATCAGGATCTTCACCGCGGGTTTGCGGTTCTTTTCCAGGAGCAGCGTCTTGCGTCCCTGTTCAGCCGCACGGCAGGCAGCCAGCAAGCCCGCGGCGCCTGCTCCTACCACAATTACATCGTGCATAAGTATATGACCGCCTGTCTGCTTATCTGCCAATAAAAATATTTGAAGAAACCGTTCGAAATAATATATATATTCCGCATTATTCTCTTGAAAAGGCTTACCCGCATCGATCTAATCTGAGAAGAGACGGAACGTGGCCGCAGGCTACGATCCCTTTTGGTATCTCTCCAAAAGGATCTGGCTCGCGGGATTCTCCCAATAATTTCATTCTGAAGTGGAACTGTTTCCAAATTGTAGTCAAGGACTTGGCGGCCGTCTCCTGGGGCTGAAATGCCGGAACTTCCGGCGACTTCTCTCGAGTTCAGCGTCTTTCCTTTCGATTCGGCTCGTCGTAAAAATTAACTGTTTGGTTTTTTATTTCTGTTAAAAGTCCAAAGTTCGGAAACCTCTTAAAGGAGAAGCGATGCTGCCTCATCGTCGCCCTGCTGCTCAACGTGGCTTTACACTGATTGAACTGCTGGTTGTGATTGCGATTATCGCTGTGTTGATCGCCCTGCTGTTGCCGGCAGTCCAGCAAGCCCGAGAAGCCGCCCGCCGGTCGCAGTGCAAAAACAATCTGAAGCAACTGGGGCTGGGGCTTCACAACTATCTGGACACACATAGCACTTTTCCCCCCGCCTATCTGGTCGTGACCAGTCCTGGATTCAACGTCCAAGGCATGGGGGTGATGCTATTGCCCTTCCTTGATCAAGCTCCCCTGTACAACAAGTATGATTCTAAAGTACCGCCGATTACGGAAGCTTCCGGTTTCGGTCACTCAGCGACGACAATTGCGGCCAATATTGCCGTCATCTCGACTCCGTTGACGGTGTTCCAGTGCCCCTCAACACCTAGCGCAACGAAGGTTTACAATGTAAATGGTGTCGTTGACGCTTCGCTGCCTGCACTGTCCTGGTCGGCTGCTCAGTCTGATTACTGTGTTTCTTCCGGCATTAGAAATCCCTACTTTAGTTTGGCCTATCCCTCTGGGACAGGAAGTAGGGCCGGGGCACTGGCAGCCATGTCGGCCTCGGGCGGAAGCAATAAAGTGCAGAATTTTACCGATGGACTGTCGAATACGATTATGCTGGGTGAGCGAGTTGGGGGCATCACGATTTACAACTCGCGACGCCAGGACCAGGGAATTCCAGCCAGTGTGTCGTCAGTCAATGGCGGCGGGTGGGGCGATTTCCTGAATGGCGAGCAGTGGCCCACGGGATCACTGTATGACGGTAGTGTGCCGTCGACAGGAGGCCCCTGTATTATTAACTGCACCAATGCTCGCGCCACTGGTTACTATAGCTTCCATGACGGCGGGGCTCATTTTCTCCTGGGCGATGGTGCCATCAGATTTATCAGTTCCAATGTCTCCGGCCAGACGTTCGTTGCTTTGATCACACGGGCTGGCGGTGAAGTTGTCGGGGAATTCTAAAAACCGCAACGCCACCTGCGGGACAGCCCAGAACCGCTTCCATTACTGCGGTTCTGACTCGTCCTCACGATTTCCTCAGGGATTGCAGCCATTAAATCGTCGATGGTGCTGAACACCGTCGAATCTATCTGATACTAACGAGCAAAGACGCAGCCACCTTGGTTCTGCGTCTTTGCTTGCAAATAGCGATGATTCATGGCGGTGTTCTCCTAGGAAATGCGTCACGCCCTGGAGAAGCCAACATGGTCGGCCGGAGCCAAAAGTCTGCGCCGGCATATCCATCACCCTTCAGGAAAATTCGCCCAAGACCCGGATCTCAATCCTCCAAAATTGGATGTCGAAGGAAGTTGATATGTCGAAGGTTTGGATCCCCATTCTGCTGGGGTTAATGTGTTGTGGTTGCACAAAAGAGGGCCCTGATCGGAAGGAGACTTCCAAGGTCACCGGCCAGATTCTCGTGGACGATAAACCCGCCGACATGCTGGCCGTCCAGTGCCACAATACCGCAGGCGTTGACATCGCTGAGCCCACTTATTCAGCCTGCTTTACTGACAAGGATGGGAAATTTGCCTTGTCGACTTACGAGAAAGGTGACGGAGTCCCTCCTGGCGACTACGTGTTGACCTTTTTTTGGGGGCGATTCATCAGTATGCGGTATGATGGCCCTGACAAACTCAACAAGCGTTACGAAGATGAGAAGAAGTCAGAAGTCAAGTTCACGGTTGTCTCCGGGCAGCCAACCGATCTTGGCCAGATTAAACTCACGACAAAGTGAAACCTAAACGGGTGGCAGATCAGTATGACCAGTATGTGGCAGCACGATCCGAGCCGTACTGGCTTGGACATTGGGGTGCTGTCGTTCCCTTGATGTCCGTTGAAGGAACTCTATGAAGATGGTTCGCGCGCTCGCCCTATTGCTGGGTTTCTGTGTCAGCCTGACACCCCAACTGGTTCAAGCTCAATCCACCACAACGGTCGTCGCGGAATCGATTCCGACGGCGTTAGCGGACTACGTCAAGCTGACTGATAACAGCTTTTCCTGGAAGCTGAACGGGAAATCGGAGCAAGCACTAGGTCGCATCTACGACATTGAGCTGATCTCGCAAACCTGGATGGACATGCCCTGGAAGCATGTCTTCATGATTTACGAACCCAAGAAAGTTGTGCACCAAGAGCACGTCTTGTTGTTTATCACCGGCGGTGGGCATCAGAGCAAACCGAACGAAGAGAGCCGACAACTCGGCTTGATGTTGGCCACCCTGACCGGCGCTCGAATCGCCATGTTGCATCAAGTGCCGAACCAACCGCTGCTGGGCGGACGGACGGAAGATGACCTGATCACCGACACCTTCCTCTTCTATCTGGCGACCGGCGACAAACGCTGGCCCCTGCTCTTCCCCATGGTGAAGAGTGCCGTGAAGGCCATGGATGCCGTCGAACAAATTGCGGCTCAGGAATGGAAGCAGCCTGTGAAAGGGTTCGTTCTGACGGGAGCCTCGAAACGCGGCTGGACCACCTGGCTGACCGGAGCCACCGACAAACGCGTCGTCGGCATCGCCCCCATGGTGATTGATACGCTCAACTTCCAAAAGCAGATGGATTACCAGATTGCGACCTGGGGCAAATACAGTGAGCAAATTGAAGACTACACCCGGAAGGGCTTGGTCCAGCGAATGCATGACGAAAAGGGAGAACCCCTGTGGAAATGGGTCGACCCCTACACCTATCGCAGCGAACTGACGATTCCGAAATTGCTCGTGAATGGCACCAACGATCAATACTGGACCGTCGACGCACTCAACAACTATTGGGACGACCTGCCCGGAACCAAATACATCCGCTATGTCCCCAACGCGGGTCACAATTTGAAGGGTGGCCGCGAGGCCGCCATGACCACGATGGCGGTATTCTTCCAGCATGTCGCGTCGAACAAATCGCTTCCCGTGCTCCAGTGGGAACACGTGACGCAGGCGGACTCGCTGCAACTGAAGATGAAGGCGGACGTGGCCCCCACGACCGTCAAGCTGTGGGTCGCTTCCTCAGCCACGAAGGACTTTCGTGAAGCCGAATGGAAGCCGCTCGTTCTGGAAGCGAAAGAGGGCGAGTTCCTAGGAACCGTTCCGAAGCCCCAGTCGGGGCACGTCGCCCTGTATGGCGAATTGCACTTCCAGTCGGGCCCCCTGGAATACAGCCTCACCACGCAACTCCGCCGCGAATAAGCCAAGTCGCAGCAGCAAGATTTCAGTTGGACTGCGGTGAGCCTTCACCGCAGTCCTTTTTATTGCGCGTTATCCAGAACGATGTCGATCAGACATCCCTGCAAGGCAACCTACGACTTCTTCGGTCGAAACGCCGTCACCACCTCGGTGTTTGTCGTCAAAAACGGCCCTTCGATCAGATCGATGCAATAAGGAATTGCGGGGAACACAGCCATCAGGCACTCGCGAATGGCACTCGGCTTGCCGGGCAGATTGACAATCAACGAGCGGCCTCGAATCCCGGCAATCTGACGCGACAAAATGGCGGTCGGCACGACTTTCAACGACACCGCTCGCATCTGTTCGGCGAAGCCGTCCAGGATCTTCGGACAGACCGCCGCGGTGGCTTCCGGAGTCACATCGCGCAGGGCCGGACCAGTGCCGCCGGTGGTCACGATCAGGCAACATTGCTCCTGATCGGCCAATTCGATCAGCGTCTGCTCAATCAAGGCTTGCTCATCGGGAATCAGCCGCGCGACCGGCTCCCAAGGGCAGGACAGGATATCGGTCAAACAATCCTGCATCGCCGGGCCACCCAAATCGACATACTCGCCCCGACTGGCTCGATCCGAGACCGTGACCAAACCAATCCGAATAGGTGTAGAATTCATACGCTGAACCTCTCCAACAATGTCATTCGCAATAGTCGTTGTTCGCTCCGCGAACATAACGCAACCGCAGTACCCGGCCCAATGGCAGCATTCGGATCGAATCAGAACTTTTGGGAGGGTGAGGCTCCTGCCGAACCGCTCAGTCTACCGGGAGCCAAAAGACCAAGCGGTTTCGGCAGGAGCCTCACCCTCCCAATGATTCAAAACACGACAACCGCGTTCTGTTCACAATACACGCATCGCACTTCGATTCTAACGACAACACCCCGATGACCAGTTGGTAATCGGGGTGTTGTTTGAATCGTGTGGCCAGCAACGGGGACTGAAATCAGTCCTTCATGCCGATTCGAGTATCGGCCCGTTCGATGTCGTGCAATTTGACATGGCGGGTTTTGGTAAATTGCGGCGGGCTCTGTTTGAACCGATCGCGGTTTGCAACCGCATTGAACAAGTACAATTCGCCGTCGAAGTAGGCCGCAAACTTGGCCGTCCCGGCGATGGCTCGCTCGGTTTCCCACAAAGCCACCGGGTCGCAACCCAGCAACTGGGGAGCATACTTCGCGGGTTCGGCGATGAAGTCATCACGGTCCGCGAGCGTCCCAAAGTAGAACCGCACCCCTTGGTAATCGGCACCAAATGCCTGCTTACCTTTGTTCCACTCGCGGGTTCGCCACAATGTCACCGGGCAATATCCATCCAAACCCACAATCAGCTTGGCCGGCAGCGCCGGTTCTTCAACAACGTCCAGCTTCTGTGGTTCGAGGACTTCCATCTTCGGCGGAGGCGTGGGGGCCTTTTGAACGAGTACGCGTTCATCTGCCGTCTTCTTCTCCGCCGCGGTTAGGCTGGCGAGATAAACGTCACGCGGCTGAAAGCCGACGGTCTTCCCGATCACTTTTCCGCTCGGACTGATCAGCACGTCCGCCGGGATCGAGCTCACGCCATACTTTTCGGCGATCTCGGGATGTTGATCCAGATCAACCTTCACCCCGACAACCCGCTCCACCAGAGCACGTTTGACATCGGGCGTATTCAAAACATCCGATTCCATCTGGCGGCAAGGGGGACACCACGAGGCGTGGAAGTGCAGCAGCAAAGGGCGGCCCGTTTGACGGGCTTCAGCCTCTGCTTCTGTGAAGTTAGCCCTCCAGAATTTGTCTTTGGCGGGAAACGCCCAAATCTGAGTGACAAGCAGGAAGCTGAAGATCACTCCAGCGGCCCGTAATGGTAAGCGGTCGGAAATCATGTCCAACACCTCGACGTTATCCAAACTGACAACTCAACCTGATTGGCCCATACCACCAGGTTTCGCCCGTTATGGCAGTCATCCATGAACTTCGTATCCCAACATCACTGCGATGCCGCGTCATCCACGCGGTTGCAAGGGGCGACGCAGCCGCGCTGCTGCCCGCTCGGGGAAGAAGTCGACCATCATAGCCTTCGCAATCGATTTCTCCAGCGAACGCGGAAAAAAGTCGCCAGACTGCCCAAACACACCCCTTGACGGGGAAGACGTGATTTGCTTGATGCTAAAGTTAATTATCGGCCCAAAACACCCGCCAAGTTGGGTCGCTATTGGAAAATTTATGACTTAACCATTAGCTTGCGAACCGGATAATCACATCTCGCGGGGCCGGGGCAGAAGAGGGGGTTTGACGAAGAGTCTCGTTGTTCGAATTGGGACAGGAGCGTTCAGCGGTTATCGCCTGGACGGTCATCAACGAGACGGCTTGATCGCGAGGGTCTTGCTGCAAAAGCCTCCTTCGTGACCCCATCCAGAACTCATGTGCCGCGGAAGGCTACAGCGGCCGTGACGGGATCGGTTCAATTTCGCTCGCATGCCAATCGGCCTCGAGCGAGACCGGCACCTCGAGTTGAACTTCGCTCGCGGGGGGAGCACAGGGCGAGATCCCGGCAATCCGCAAAAAGTTGGCCAGCATCTGATGCCCTCCCTCGGTCAGCACCGACTCGGGATGAAACTGGACACCGTAAAGGGGCCACACGACATGCTCTAACGCCATCGGAATCCCATCCGCAGTGTGAGCAACAACCCGCAATGTCGACGGCAGCGAGGCCTCGCGAACGATCAGCGAATGGTAGCGCATCGCACGGAAAGGATTCGGCAGACCGGCCAGGACATTCTGCTGATGATGAGTGATCCAGGCGGTTCTTCCATGGACAGGCTCAGGGGCCCGAACCACTTCTCCTCCTAGAGCTGCAGCAATGGCCTGATGACCGAGGCAAACCCCCAGAATGGGCACCTTCGGCCCCAACTGGCGAATGACCTCCAGACTGATCCCCGCTTCCAGGGGGGTACACGGTCCGGGAGAAATGACAATTCCCTGAGGCCGCAGACGCTCGATCTCGGCGACATTCAGCGCGTCGCTACGGACAACTTGAGTCTCGGCCCCCAGCTCTTGAAGGTAACGAGCGAGATTGAAGACGAAGCTATCGTAGTTATCCAACAGCAGAATCATCGAAACACGGCGACGTCACGAAGACGTAATAAGAGGAACAAGAGCGTTTGCAGGAGGTTTGTATTGCGAGATCGCAGGCAGTAACACGTTCCCCCAAACGGACATCGCCACGAGGGATTGGGGGAGGGCAAGGCATTGCAAATCCCCCAGCCGCAACCCGATCTACCTGACACCCGCAGTCTCTATATATTAACAGAACTAGCACTGACCGCGGACTGGCAACATCCAAAATTCTTGAGCTTCGCGAGGATCTCGCCCCTCAGACAAGCAATCGCTCATGGAGCTCGCAATCTTAGAGGGTTATTGCGGCGATCGGGTTCATACTGGCCTCCGCCATCCTGGTACGCACGACCATGGCTCCAGCCCAATGAAACCCGAGTGTACCATGGAGCATAGTCATTGCCCCAAGTCCCCTCGTTCACACAACGCCCTTCGCCACCATGAGCTTGGCCACCGCCGACATAGTAGCCGACGGAATGCCGCTCCCAGGACGGTTTGGCCCACCGGGCGACACACTGCGGATTTCCTGCCCGCGCGAAGTTCCCCGAGATTGCTCGCGGTTGGGTGGGAATCCCAATGTCTTGAGCACTGGCCGTCGCGGCCATCAGCGCGGCGCAGGCTAAGGCCACCAGAGCCGGACGGCGATCGGACATTTTAAAACATCCCTGCATCACAAAATCCATTTCTCATGAATGCCGCAGCCTGACTCTCCGAGTCGGGTTTCTTGCTCCGAATCACGCCCCCCGACCTAGAAAGTCGGACGACAAAATGCACACCGCCAAGCGACTTAACGGCCACTTAACCGTAGGGATTCCGCAGGAATTTGTTGTACGGCAGTCGAACATTGCGATACGTGTATTGATCGGCTCGAATCCCGGAAGGTGCCGCAAATCCCTTAATCGCCGCCGTGGTGACCACGTCGTCCTGATCCACGCCGTCGCCGCTGACTCCCAGCCCCCCGACGAGCACGCCGTTCTTATAAATCCCCGTACTGCCTGGGAAGAAGACTACGCCGTTTTGATTGTCGGGCGAGGTGCTGGTGTCATGGAAGTTCGTCCCAATGTTGAACGAGTCATAACCCTGTGCGGTCTGGAACGTGTTGGCCGGAGCGGGTGCCCCGATGTTCTCCCCGTTCTTCGGGTTGATACTCGTTTCGTTCAGGATCGAGAATGGTCCCGCCTTGGTGCCATCGACACCCGACGGATAACGCGGCTCGACCAAGAAGCGGAACGTGCGGCTGGTAAAGGCGACCCCCTTGGGATTCACTGCGGGGTCTTGCTTCGCGAGAACTCGATCTTGCGGCTGCAGCGTGGCCGGGTTGTTGTAGTAAGCCATGTTACGCGCCTTGGCCACGGCCACATCGAACGAGAAATAGGTGGCATCGTCCATGCGGTACAGCCCCAGGACTTCACCCGTCGTGTCGGTCACCGCGAACACCATTTTGGTCCGCGTGCCCAGTGGTCCACGGATCGCCGCGCGAACTCGGTTGGCCTCGGTGATGCCTTGGTTGATGATCTTGGTCACATCCGCAGCCGTCAGCCCTACGCCATCATGCGCGGCCACCAACCAACCGGTGGGGACCGCTTTTCCATCCTGCAAAGTCATCGCCGGCGTGACCAGTTGATCGGTGCCGTTGACCACCCCTGGCCCCAGTCGCGCCAGCAACTGCTTGATCTGTCGGACACCTTCAATACCCGCTGTCGGTCCCACCGCTTCCAGCGTAATTCCCACGAGATCGATCCGCGGGAACGGCAGATCAATGCCCATCACCGGCGCGACCCCACCCACCGGCCCGGCAGTCACTCCGGCCTGACGACTGCTGCCAATTGCCGCTAACGCGATCGCTTCGGCTTCTAACACCAGAGGAGCATTGGTGCGGGAGGTCGTGGAGTTGCCATCTCCGTGAACGAAGCCCTGTTCGTACGACGCATACCCATCCGGGCCCGGGAAGAAGACGCCGATTCCACCAATTAAGGTATCGCCGATCCCATTTCCGTCGGTGTCCCGATACAGCGGAATTCCCCCCGGTAGCGTGGCAATACCGCGGGGTAAGGCATCAGGCATGAGCCCCGACTGCAAGCCATAAGACCCCGGAGCGTTAATCTCCTTGGCGGCGGAAATATAGTCAGCGTTGAACCGCCCTTCCCCGCCGGGATACTCGTCGATGCTATCACGGTTGGTATGCTCGATGCCGAACAAATCGACCGGCGGCGTGTGGGCGACACCGGGTGGGAAGTGCCCCCCCAGACCAATCGGGGCGACGAATCCAGGTCCAGCAATCGTCGAATTCATATCGGTGATGCTGGGGTTGGAATCGACCTCACGCTCGGTAATCGTCGTCTGGCTAATGAACCGCACCGTGCGTGACGTCAGCACACCCTGATTGTTCGAGAAGTAGGCCGCAGTGCGGGCTTCGGCCACGGCTCCGTCGATCGAGAACACCAGCGTCGCCAGATCAGCCGTGGAAACCCCCGCTTCCGTCCGCACTCCCAAAATAATCCCCTGCCGGTCGACGACCACAATAATGGCATCTTGACTGGGGGTTGCCGCCGAAGCTCGATCGAGCAGTTGCTGGACTTCCGCCGATTTCAGCTGAGGATCACCGATCAGGTTCGCCAAAGCTTCCGGCTTGTATGAGGATTGAGAGGGCCCGCTGGTCGAGGTGCTCACCTCTCCGCCGCTCGCCCCGGCAAACAAATTCATACCCAAAACGGATCCGGCAGCGCTCGCATTCGTCGTCGCAGCCCCTGATGCATCGTTGCCGCCGGAGGTGCCTCCCACTCCCGAGCCAATATTGGCATCAGTCGCACCTGTCGTTTCGACACTGGCACTGGAAGTGACATTGCTCCCACTCGAAGCTTTGTTGGAAGCGGAAGCCGCTCGTGAGGCTTTTCGCGCGGTGCGCAGAGCCTCTCTTTGTTCGGCTTTGAATGCGGTCAATTCCACTTTCGAACTGACAGGATCGTCCCCCTTCACGGTACCGCCAATAGTGTCCGTCGTGGTCGGCACCGGAGTCGTGGGAATGGGGGTTTCCGCAAATGCGAGGACCACGTCTTCCGCAACGGGCGTTGGTTCGGCCATCGCCACAATTCCTGCGGTCTGCAGAATACTATACGCGGACGGCGAAACTTCAAAACCCGAGTGCATCGCTTCAGCCGCAGCCAACGCGACTTCAACCTGAGCCAACTCCGACGGTTCAGCGGGCAGTTCAGCAGGGGTCAGCTGCCCCAGCAGCAATCGCTCCTCGAAACATTCCGTCTTACGCCCGGCCGTTCGAAACGATGACACTCGTCGGGTAGGGGCGGCCCCCCAGCGTCGCAGCCAGCTTGTCCAACCGTCTACAGACATTCTGTTTTCTCCGTCGCTGGCCCGCGAGTCGTAAATGATTTCATTGATTTAAGTTGCGGAAATCACGGGCAATCAAGACCGTCCGTTGGTGTCGGCTCAATTGAGCCGCACGTAATACAGACGGCGGCAACTCCAGGCGCGTTCCCAGCACTCATTTCAACATTCCATACAGTTACTCAGTCGTCCAAGCAGGATAGGACTCCACGTCATCAACTTCCAAAAAACAATCGTCACAGCAAAAAAAATCAGAACAATCACTACCGTCAATCCAAACACCCCATTTCAACATGTCGATGTTCCAGACGGAAAACAGGCGAAAACAAACTCCGCAACTCAATTTATTTCAGATAGTTACGACAAATCATTCTCACCGTGATCTCGTTCAGGAAACGGTACAGTATTACGCCTCAAACTCGACCACGGCGAATTGTTACGACTTATTCCGCAGACGCGGTTTAATCCGGAAAAGTTTCCTGAACTACCGATCCGATACTGATCAAACATCGAATCTTAATTCCGGAGGAAGACCACCAAAGTTTCTCAACTTTCATGAGTTCCGCTATTACCGACAACTTGTTCCACGCCAAGTAGCCGAGTTTCCGAGTGTTCTTGAGTTCTCACTACTTATACCTGTGCCTGCAAATGAAGCCGGAGGGACTAAACACCCTCCGAAGGCGGACCCGGTACGTACATGCGGGAATGCTGCGTTGGGCTGGAATCATCCTGGTGCTGGTACTCGGTGCAAACTTCGATATCTCCCGAGCCCACGCTGAAGGTGGTTCACCCGGCGTGGCGACTCTGAATGATGAGGGCCCGGAACTCGATCCGGAAGAATCTCCGACGATCCCCGCGGAAGACTCTGAAGCTCTGACCGAATCTCCCGAACTGGATCTGCAGCCGAAGGTTCTGCGACGCCCGTTGCTGCCACGCGACTCCGAGCCCCTGCCCGACGACCAACCGAATCTGGACGAATGGGTGGAGCCCAATTTCGATGCCCCTTCTGGGTATACCGGAAATTCAGGCATCGTCCCTCGCGAATCACAAACCAGTGGGCACTTCGTCCCGGTGGAAGACCGCTGGCGTTCCGGATTTCCCGAGTGGGATCGGTACGGGAGTGGTTACGTCGGTGTGGATGACGTTCCGTATGAAGTCGGCCATCTGTGGGATCCCTTCAATCAGAACGTGCTCAAAGGGGACTACCCCATTGTTGGCCAGCACACCTTTCTGAACGTCACCGCGACGAATTTTTTGATCTTCGAGCCGCGCGCCGTTCCCACGCCGACCACCCCCTTCGAAAGCACCAACAATCCCGACAGTCCCAACTTTTTTGGGAACCCGAATCAGCTGTTCGTCTCGAACTTCATGCGTTTCTCGTTCAATCTGTCGCATGGCAGTGCGTCCTTCAAGCCGCCCGACTGGCAAGTGCGGCTGACGCCGGTGTTCAATATGAACTATCTCGATTCGAACGAACTGGGAATCGTCAACCCGGACGTGCGACAAGGTACGACCCGCTTCCGGAATCGTGGCGCATTGGAAGAGTGGTTCGTCGAACGCAAGATCGCGGACATCAGTTCGGACTACGATTTCGTTTCAGTCCGCGCCGGATCACAGCCCTTCATCAGCGATTTCCGCGGCTTCATTTTCTCGGATACGAACCGCGGCGTACGGTTGTTCGGAACAGCTCAGGCCAATCGGCATCAATACAATTTGGTATTCTTTGACCAGACCGAAAAAGATACCAACAGCCAGCTGAATACGTTCGACGACCGTCATCAGAACACGATTATCGCCAACTACTATATCCAGGACTTCGTCTTCCCTGGCTACACGTCCCAGTGGAGTTTTCACTACAACCGCGATCAGCCCAGCTTTAAGTTCGACACCAACGATTTTCTCGTTCGCCCCGATCCTGTGGGCGTGTATAAGCCGCATCAGGTGGAAGCGTACTACTTTGGCCACGCCGGTGATGGGCACATTGGCCGCATCAATTTGTCGCACGCGTTCTACTGGGTCGTTGGCAACGACAGCTTTAATCCACTCGCCGGTCAACGCGTCGACATTAACGCCAAAATGGCCGCTATCGAGCTATCCTACGACCGTGACTGGATCCGGTTCCGAGGCTCATATTTTTATGCCTCGGGCGATACGAACATTAAAGACCGTGACGCGACCGGTTTTGATTCGATCCTGGATCAACCGAATTTCGCGGGAGGCGGCTTCAGCTATTGGCAACGGCAACAAATCGGTTTGTTCGGCACCAGCCTCAAAAACCGCATGAGCCTGGTTCCCGATCTACGCTCCAGCAAATTCCAAGGGCAAAGCAATTTCGTGAACCCCGGTTTGCAATTGTTTAATGTCGGCTTCGATGTCGACGTCACACCGCAACTGCGTTTGATTCACAACACCAACTTCCTCTACTTCGACACCACGAAGGTATTGGAACAGTTCGTGTATCAGAACAATATTTCCCGCACAATCGGGACCGACCTCAGTATGGGTTTTGAATATCGCCCGTTGCTCAACAACAACATTATTATCACAGCGGGAGCTGCGACATTGCTCCCCGGTGCCGGGTTCCAGGACCTGTACCGCAACCCCAACTCGCATGTTGACCCGCTGTACTCCAGCTTTGTTGAGCTCGACTTCACCTACTAAATTTGCAATTTAACTTAGCGCAAGGATGCGCAGTATGCCTTCATCATTTCAACGCCTATTGCCAGTGACCGGACTCTTGGGAGTTCTGGTTGCTGGCTGGCTGTGCGGACTATCGCGAGGAGGCTCTGAGCCTGCCGCGGTGGCCCAGCAGCCGCGCGTGGCGCGTGCCGGCTTTTCTCGGATTTCCACTGCCCCAGGTACGCCTTTAAATGCTCCTTCCGAACCCTTTCCCGTCCCAACCGAACTGCGTGAAGTCGACCTGACACAACAAACAACTGAAGAAGCCTGGAACAAAAGCTGGGGCTGCGTTGCTTGTCACGAAGGTTCGCACGATCCCCATGCGAAGGGAACAGTACGTCTCGGCTGCACGGACTGTCACGGAGGCAATGCGCAATGCCAGACGAAGGAGCAGGCGCATATCAATCCCGTCTATAACAACGCCTGGACGTCCTCGGCCAATCCCGTGCGTTCTTATACCTTATTAAATAAAGAATCTCCCTCATTCATTCAGTTTGTGAACCCCGGAGACCTGCGTGTCGCTCATCTAAGTTGTGGCCTGTCGGGTTGTCATCCGCAAGAAACCCTGGCGGTCAAAAAGAGCATGATGACCCATGGCTGCATGCTGTGGGGAGCCGCTCTCTATAACAATGGAGCCGTTCCTGACAAGCATGCTCGCTATGGCGAAAGCTATAGCATGTTTGGCACCCCACAACGCTTGCAGACCGTCCCGCCGCCAACTCGTTATGAGATGGAGAAAAAGGGAGTCCTACCATTCTTGGATCCCCTGCCCCGCTTTCAGATTACACAACCCGCGAACGTGCTGCGGATCTTTGAACGCGGTGGCCGGTTCTTCAGCGAAACCGGCATCCCGGAGCCCAAAGAAGAACCCGGCCGGCCACGTTCTAAGGTCGGCGTCCGTGGACTGGGAACTCAGAACCGCACAGACCCGGTCTTCATCGGGCTGCAAAAAACGCGGCTCATGGACCCCACGCTCAACTTCTTGGGCACCAACGATCATCCCGGCGATTTTCGTTCCAGCGGCTGCACCGCCTGCCATATGATCTATGCCAATGATCGGTCCGAAATTCATTCCGGCCCGTATGCGAAGTACGGTCATCTCGGGCAAGCTGCGTCCGAGCCCGATGATTTGGTGAAAACCGTCGACCCGATGATTCCCAAGGGAGAATCGGGGCATCCTATCGAACACAAATTCACGCTGTCGATTCCCACCAGTCAGTGCATCGTCTGCCATATCCATCCCGGTACAACGGTGATGAACAGCTATCTGGGTTATATGTGGTGGGATAACGAAACCGACGGCGAGCTGATGTACCCGGAACAGGCGAAGCACCCCACTTCCGAGGAAATGACTCAGTCGCAGATGTCAAACCCCGACGAAGCAGCGGCACGCGGAAAATGGTCCGAGCCGGACTTCCTGGAGAATGTGCGAGATTTAAATGGCAGCCTGAAGCACACTCAATTTGCCGACTTCAACGGCCACGGCTGGGTCTTCCGCGCCGTCTATAAGAAAAATCGCGAAGGGACGCTCCTCGACCATTTTAATAACCCCATTGAGAATGTGACGAACGCGCAACTCCAGCAGGCAATGAAGTTGCCGTTGCAGCATAAGGGGCTCCATTTTAATGACCGCGAGATGGCGGACCTGAATGCGGCCAAGAAAAATCTCGAGCAGTGCCAGCATCAAACTCCGGTACATCTGATGGATATTCATCTGGAGAAAGGGATGCACTGCATTGATTGCCATTTCGTTCAGGACGTGCACGGCAATACGAAGCTGTATGGCGAAGTGCGTGCGGCGGTTGAGATCCAATGCATCGACTGCCATGGAACGACCAGCCAACGGGCCAATTTAAGAACCTCGGGCCCCGCGGCAACCGAACGGCCAGCCCCGGCTCCTAAGGGCCGCAACCTGTCGGGAATGCGAACTCCATTCGGCAAACGACGCTTCGAAGTCCAAGCGGATCACATCGTCCAGAACTCCATGGTCGAGCCGAATCTGAGCTGGGAAGTGAAGCAAGTCGCGGACACGATTAACCCCACACATCCGGCTTACAACGCTCTTGCCGCACTCGCCAAAACCGTGCGATTCACCGACAATTCCAAGACGCAAATGACGTGGGGCGATGTCCCGCCGGAAGGGCAAGGCTGTGCCCACGCTAATGACAACATGAGCTGCATTGCCTGTCATTCGGCCTGGAACCCCAGTTGCTACGGCTGCCATCTGCCGCAGAAGGCGAATAAGAAAATGCCTGACTTGCATAATGAAGGCGACGTCACTCGCAACTATGTTTCTTATAACTTTCAAACGCTACGAGACGACGTTTACATGCTGGGGCGAGATGGTGATGTGACTGGCAATCGCATCGGCCCGTCGCGTTCATCTTGTGCCGTCCACGTGGGATCTTATAACGCCAATCGCGAATCGATCTATGTGCAACAGCAAACGATCTCCGGCGAAGGCATGAGCGGTATTTCGTTTAGCACGAACGTCCCGCATACCGTGCGTGGCAAAGGGGAAACGAAAACCTGCGTCGACTGCCATGTCTCGCGAGAGAATGACAACAATGCGGTACTGGCACAGCTCTTGATGCACGGGACGAACTATCTCAATTTCATTGGCCGTTACTGCTGGGTTGCGGCAGGTGAGCATGGTTTGCATGCTGTCGAAGTGACCGAACGCGATGAGCCGCAGGCCGTCATCGGTAGCAATTTGCATCGTCTGGCGTTCCCCGATCGATATGCCAAACATGTGCAGCGTGGCAGCCAACTGGAGCATGAGCACGAACATCCGGGAATTGACATCGGAGACAAACTCCGACGGCCTAAATCCAAGATCGAGATCTTAAACAGTCAGATCCGCGGTGAGTACCTTTACGCGGCGTGTGGCACCGGCGGTTTCCGGGTGTTTGACGTTGCCTTTATTGACCATAAGGGATTCTCGGAACGGATTGTGACAGCCCCGGTATCCCCGGCCGGCCAGCGATTTTATGTGCCCATGAAGTACGCCACGGCGGTCGCCGCGCCGTCGACGATTGCTCCCGACCCGACGCGTACCCATCGGCCGGAGAACAAAGAACAGTCGGTGCATCCTTTATATGCTTACATTTATGTCACTGATAAATGTGAAGGATTAATTCTGGTGGGAGCGGCAACGTTGCTCGATGGAAATCCGATGAACAATTTCCTCGAACGGGCTCTGACTTATAATCCCAACGGCATTCTGAACGGTGCGAAGAACATTACGATTGCCGGCACGTTTGCCTATATCTGCTGCGATGCGGGCCTGGTCGTGGTCGCGTTGGACGACCCGTTGCACCCGCGGATCACGGCGGTATTGGGAAACGATCAGAATCTCCATCATCCGCATGCCGTGCAGGTGCAGTTTCGATACGGATTTGTCTGTGACGAACAGGGCGTCAAGGTCATCGATACGACGAATCTCGCTCAGCCGTTTTATGTGGCCGGGGTAGAGTTAGCCGAGGCCCATAATATTTATGTCGCCCGCACCTACGCCTATGTGGCGGCCGGATCGCAAGGCCTGGTGATTCTGGATGTGAAGAACCCGGCAGATCCGAAGATCGATCAAGTGTTTAACGCAGGGGGCTGCATCAACGATCTGCACGACGTGAAATTGGGCATCACCTACGTGAGTGAATTTGCCTATCTGGCAGACGGTGTGAATGGCTTGCGCGTGGTCCAGCTGACGTCTCCCCAGACACCAGGAAACGACGGCTTTACTCCACGGCCGACTCCCGGATTGGTGGCCACCTTCAAATTACCGAAGGACGGACACGCACTGGCCATTTCCAAGGGCATTGACCGAGACCGGGCTGTCGATGAGTCGGGGAATCAGTTGGCGGTCTTCGGACGGGTGGGGGCCCGTCCGTTGAATCTGGCCGAGCAACAGAAGCTCTACCTCCGTCCGGACGGCAGCGTGTGGGATGTCCAGGATGTCCAGCGTGACTATCAGATCGCCGATCCTCGTACCCGCGAACATGATTACGCACGGCGCCTCGCGGAAGCCTACGGCCCGATGCGGCGTTTGGCTCCACCACGAGTTACGCGTGCTCCCGAAGGGCGCAGCATCAGAAAGTAGCACGGCTTGATCCTAATGAGGGGCGGCAATCCGACTAGGTGAAGTCTATGGATACTGCCTCCCCTCGCCCCGGTATTTCCGGGGAGAGGGGCTTAGGTGAGGGGTTTTTCTGGAGATCCTGCACAGATCAAGTTGGCGTTGGGAGATTCCTGGCTGAAAAGTCTGAAAAACAAGGGAATCGTGAGGCATCTCAAGCCCCTCACCCCCAACCCCTCTCCCCGGAAATACCGAGGCGAGGGGAGACGAATCAGCCGTTTCGAGCGGGGCTCACCAATTAACGGGTGCCTCAAGCCCTGATCGTGGTCCTCTCCGCTCGCGATTGGGAGCCGTTTTTGATAATGTGCGGGTTGTTCAGGAGGAGACCGTCTGGAAAAGTTCATTCTGCGAATCTGCGAATGAGTCGGTCTGCCGAAATCTCACCAGGAAACAGACCGAAGCGTGGCGAATCCCATCGTACCCAGTTCTAAGACCGATCCCACTGCGGCGGTGGAAGCCGCCACTCAGGAAATCGGCAAAAGCCTGTTTTCACAGCTGCATCGTCGTACGCCAAGCGTGTTCGAACGGCGCTGGTGGGATGATCGAATCCTCTCCTGGGCGATGGCTGATGAATCAGTCAAAGTCCAGATGTTTCGATTCGTTGATGTGCTGCCGATGCTGCGTTCCGCGACATCGGTCACACAACATCTCCAAGAGTACTTCGACGAAGTGCGTGCCCACCTGCCGTGGGCCGTGCGGATGGGCCTGGATGTCAGCCAGCCGAACACGATTCTCGGCAAAGCGCTGGCCCTGAATGCCCGCCGCAACGCAGAACGCATGGCCAAACGCTTTATCGCCGGCACCACCGTCGATGAGGTTTTTGAATCGGTATCCAAAATTCGTCAGCAGGGATTCGCGTTTACGTTGGATCTACTGGGCGAAGCGGTGATCAGTGAGACCGAAGCGGAACGCTACCACGAATCCTACCTCAATTTGATCCGCGAATTGGCCCCCAAAGCTCACGAATGGGTCGAAAACCCGAAGCTCGACCAAGACTTGCAAGGGAATGTGCCGCGCGTCAACACGTCGCTGAAGCTGTCCGCCTTGTATAGCCAATTCCGGCCTATCGACCCGGTGGGAACCGCCGCAGGGGTGAAAGCTCGGCTGCGGCCTTTGATTCGGACAGCCCGGGAATGCGAGACGTGTCTCCATATTGATATGGAACACTACGCGTACAAAGATCTGACGCTAGAGATCTTCCGTGACATCCTGATGGAAGATGAATTCCGCGACTTTGCCGATATCGGTATTGTGATTCAGGCGTACCTGCCCGAAGCCGAGCGAGATTTGCACGCGCTGCGGGAATGGGCCGAAAAACGCGGAACGCCCATCTGGATCCGTCTGGTGAAGGGGGCTTATTGGGACTACGAAACGGTCGCCGCTGAATCGCGTGGTTGGCCCACCCCTGTGTATTTGCAGAAATGGCAATCGGACGACAATTACGAACGCCTGTCGCGATACCTCTTAGAGAATCATCGCTGGCTCCGTCCGGCACTTGCCAGCCATAACCTGCGCAGTCTGGCTCATGGTTTGGCTTGGGCCCGTCATTATGACATTCCCAATTCCGAGTTCGAAATCCAGATGCTGTATGGCATGGGAACCGAACAGGCGCAATTGTTTGCCGAAATGGGACACCGCGTGCGGATCTACACGCCGTTCGGGGAACTGATCCCTGGTATGGCCTATTTCGTACGCCGGTTGCTTGAAAATACCTCGAATGAATCATTCCTGCGCGCCAGCTTTACCGAGCATGTCGCGGTGGAGGACTTACTGATGAAACCTGCTGACGTGGCTCGCAAGCCGCACCCTGTTCGCCCCGCCCCCCTGCCCCGGTTCGAGAACGAACCGCTCACCGATTTCTCCATCGCTGCCAACCGCAAGTCGATGCAGGAATCGCTGGAATGGGTCCGCAAATCACTGGGCCGCGACCTGCAATTGATCATCAACGGACGCCCGGTCGAGACCAAGGGACGCATCGTCTCACGGAATCCTTCGCAGCGCAGCCAGGTCGTCGGACATGTGTATGCAGCGACTCCGGAAGAAGCCGTGCAAGCGATCGCTGCTGCCCGGCAAGCCTTCCCCGCCTGGGCGCGGATGGAAACTCAGTACCGCGCCGAGTACCTGGAACTGGCTGCCGCAGAAATGCGGAATCGGAAGTTCGAACTGGCCGCGTGGATGGTCTACGAATGCGGTAAGCCGTGGGCGGAAGCAGACGCAGACGTCGCTGAAGCCATCGATTTCTGCATGTACTATGCCGGAGAAATGCGACGCCTGTCGGTGCCGCGACACCTCGACCTGCCAGGTGAAGAAAACACTCTGACCTACCGCCCGCGCGGTGTGGCTGTGGTCATCGCCCCCTGGAATTTCCCGCTCGCGATCCTGACCGGCATGACGGCCGCCGCCTTGGTTTCGGGCAACACCGTCGTGATGAAGCCGGCCGAGCAATCGCCGGTGATCGCTGCCAAGTTGATGGAGATCTTCGAATCGGTGGGCTTGCCCGCCGGCGTGCTGAATTACCTGCCGGGTGTGGGAGAAGAAATCGGCCCCGAGCTGGTCGGTAGCCCGGATGTCGATGTCATCACCTTCACCGGTTCGCTGACCGTCGGCCTGGCCATCAATCAGCAGGCGGCAGTCACCGACGACCGGCAAGAGTCGGTGAAAAAAGTGGTCGCTGAAATGGGCGGCAAGAATGCGATCATCATCGATGATGACGCCGATCTGGACGAAGCCGTGCTGGGCGTGATGCAAAGTGCCTTCGCCTATTCCGGCCAGAAATGCTCGGCCTGTTCCCGCGCGATTGTCCTGCAATCGGTCTACGAAGAGTTTCTGAAACGCCTGATCCCGGCGGTGAAGAGTCTCAAGATCGGCCCCGCCCTGGATGCCGGGACAAGCATCGGACCGGTCATCGACGAAGAAGCGTTTGACCGCATCCAGTCCTACATCGAGATCGGCCGTGAAGAAGGCCGCGTCGAACTGTGTGATGAGCCCGGCACTCTGCCGACAGACGGCTACTTTATCGGCCCACACATTTTCTCGGACGTCTCACCGACGGCACGGATTGCTCAGGAAGAAATCTTCGGGCCGGTACTGGCGGTGATCCCGGCTAAGAACTTCGACGAAGCCCTGCAGATTGCGAATGGCACACGGTACGCGTTGACGGGTGGCGTTTACAGCCGCAGCCCAGTCAACTTGAAGCGGGCCCGGGCGGAGTTCATCACGGGCAACTTGTACCTCAACCGCGGCATCACCGGTGCCATGGTCGAACGCCAGCCGTTTGGCGGCTTCAGGATGTCGGGCATTGGCAGCAAGGCTGGTGGCCCCGATTATCTGCTGCAGTTCCTGATTCCGATCAATGTGACCGAAAACACCTTGCGCCGCGGGTTCGCACCGCCATCGCAGGAAGAAGCGGGCGAATAAGAACGTGAAGCTTTGCCGAACCATAGTCGTTGTTCGCTCCGCGAACATAACGGATTCGCAGTAGTCGGCTGGAATCAGCATTCAATCTTAAGACAAGATTCCACCTCGCTACTGCGAGCGCGTTATGTTCGCAGAGCGAACAACGACTATGGTCTGCTCCGCGCATTACCATTTCTTCATCTCGTGATCAATCGCAAAACTCGTCTTGCCCGACTTTCGAGCTTGTGCGATAAGACCGATCCTTTCTCGCTGCACTGATCGTCATCCTCAGACTCCCACCTTTGGAATATGCCCTCGCCAATCGCGCAGGCAAACTTCCCACTGATCACAGATAACATTTACTAACGCGACTAATTCTCACTGCAATTCTGCACTGCTGAATTGGCTCGTACTGTATATTTGCGCGCCCTATCAACACAGCATCAAAGTGGCATCAACACGCGTCAAACCGGCGATTGCAGAGTCGCGAGTCTACCGTTTTGTTGTCTCAAACTACGACGCATCCATCACCGGCCACGGATCTTCCCATTCGGTAAAAGAAGCCTCTATCGTGTCACAAGACCTCTTGAGTTTTGATGATATTCTCCTTGTGCCATCACGAGAAGAACGTGCTGCTCGACGCCGACGCCATCAGGCTCAGGCCTGGGCTTGCTGCTTGTCCTGGGGTCTCATGGGACTCGCCGGATGTGCGACGTTCAACAGCAAATATCAGGAAGCCGGAGCATCATCTGGCTCGAAGATCACGACTCCGGATCTGATCTCGACTGCCATTGGGAAAAGCGCCCGGCAGAAGGCGGCGAAGCGACGGGCGGCAATTGGTGAGGACCAGTCAGCGGCCGGAACCACACAAACAACTCTCAAGCCGATCATCACCACTGCAGCGGGTTCGCGGGTAACGATCACCACGAAATCCCATATCCACCAAGTCGCGTTTTCTCAGAAGGATCCAGCCGGACAAGCTGCTGCGGATGGTATCGCCGTCCCCGATGCCGACGGCGGCGACTCACAAAAGCCAGGCACCTCCTCGTTGAGCTTGCCGGCGACCACCGAGATTCCCGCGATGGACAACTCTGTGGAACTGGAGTCACCCGCGGGGGCTTCGGGCATTAACCTCAACCAGACCATCAACTTCTGCCTGGTTGCGGACCCCGTCATCCGTGCCGGGTTGGAATCGATCAATCAATCCAACGCGGATGCACTGACCGCATCGTTGGCCCCCAACCCGGAATTCTTTACCGACATTCAATTGCTGCCGCTGACGAATAATTTTACGCCCACACGGCAAGGTGGACCTCCGCAGTTCGACGCGATCATGTCCTACCCGATTGACTGGTTCCTGTTCGGTAAGCGTGCCGCGATGATGCGAGCCACCGACTTGGGTATCCGGGTCAGTCAGTCGGAATATCAAGATTTGATCCGCGTGCGGGTGCTGGAAGCCGCCGTCAGCTACTACGGAGTCCTCGAGGCTAAAGCTCTGCGTGATGTCGCCCGGCAAGATGTCGAGAACTTTCGTCGCATCGAGACCCTCACCAGTTCGGCAGTGGACAACGGCGGCCGGGCCAAAGTGGAATTGAACCGCATCCGGCTCGATCGATTGAGAAGCGAACAGTCCTTGCGCGATGCAGAGAATTCGCTCGTGGCCGCGATGGCACGACTTCGTGTCTTACTAGGACGAGACGACACCGATATCACATTTGATGTCGTGGGCAGCCTGGAATCATCGAATCTGATCGTGCCGCTTCCCTTGGACGAAGCCGTTCAAACGGCCGAGCAAAATCGTCCCGACATGGAAGCCGCTCGCTGGAAAATCGCCCAAGCGGATGCCGTCACCGAGTCCGAACGCCGCAAAGCCTATCCGACCATCGTTCCCGGATTTGGATATACCCGCCAGTATCAAAATCGAGCCATCGGATTCCCCGATGCCAATTCGTGGCTGGCGAATGTGTCAATGTCGGTACCGCTATTTGATCGCAACCAGGGAAACCAGGCCAAAGCGTCCTCCGTGGCCGCCCAAGTGGGATATCAACTGCAAGCCCGGCGAGTGGCATTACGCGGCGAAGTGGTGAAGGCGACTCAAGATCTCAACACGTCCGCCGCGAACGCTCAAGCGGTCGCTCAAGAGCAACTTGAGATTGCCCAGCAGGTCCGAGACAGCATCAACTCGGCCTACGAAGCGGGAGGTCGTCCGTTACTCGATGCCCTCGACGCGCAACGCAACTATCGCGAAACATATCGACTCTACATCACCAGCCGCGCGAATTATGCTCGTGCCTCGATCCAATACAGTGCCACACTCGGCCAACAAATGACTCAGTGATTGCCAGAATTTGGCCAATCGTCGCAGCTCAAAACGCCAGCGAGTGTATTCCCCCAAACGGATCGGAATACATTCGCTGGCGTTTCGAACTTGGATTCGCAGGTCCTTCTTGGGGCTCAAAAAATCGAGCCGTTCAACGAGTCTCAGGGCCAAATTACAAAGGCGCAACCTTTGTATTCACAAACTAGTTACAACTTGCAGGCGGGTGGGAGTGCGCTACAATCTGAGATAGGTCGGACGGCGGCTATTGATGTTGCTGCGGGCCGATCGCGATCTCTCATAGACATGGAGCACGCTGACGCACAAGACGGCGTCCACTAACGTCGCCGACGGGTGTGATTACCTTGCGAGAATTCTGGAACACGGATTGCTCTTACCGTGAAATCAATTGCATGCTGATTCGCAGGCAGGCGATCTATTAGAATGATTAACACTCGCGGTTTCCTGTTCCTGAAACCGCGGTGCGGGAATAAATATCCCTCGGTACCGGGTTATCACAGCGCTTTTGAAATTGTTACCCCCTCTCGCCATGACTAATTGTCTTAAACACAACCGGCGGGATCGGGTTTCGAATTGTGACTATTGAATTTGGTACGCCCGCTCATGGCCCCACCCCAGACTTCAGTTCCCTCGCTAACATTCAACTCCGAGCGTTCCAGACCTCACGATGCCGGTCCCTTGGTGTGATCGCAATCGGGAAAACCAGGCGAAAGTGGAGGTCCGCGACAAACCCCATCCACGGCTTGACGCGAAGAAGTCGTGTGAGTGACTCAGGATCTCAACAAATCTGCGGGAATGCTCGAGCCGTCGCCCAGCGTCCATGGAATTGAGTGCTAAACTGATGCAAGACAGCGGCAATACAGCCAACGAAGGTTAGGAACGACCGTTACATACCGCGTAACGATCGTGAAACGTCGCCATAATTTATCACCAGCCGCGCGAACGATGTTTGCGAATCCCGAACAACACTGGGCCAGCAGAAACCTCCCTTGAACCCTGGAACGATCCGCCCTCCGATTGCCGGACCGCAGACGTTTGGGCGTCCCGCGTGACTATCTGAGACGGATAAGAACAGACGCATGAGCCAGCCAATATTGCCTCAACAACCGCCTCAGGTTCCTCCTGCCCCCAGCCAGTCCTCACCAGCGGCCGAGGCTGCGGCGGCGAAGCCTGCTGCGCATCAGACGCACGGTAGCGGTGAGCTGCAGCCGTCCGGTTTCTGGTCCACGGTCCAGTTAATCGTCGCGTTAATTGTGACGTCCGCACTGATGGCATACCTGCTAATCAACCCGGGCGGATCGCATACGGATGGTGAAGATACCGCCCGAAATATCGATATCGTCGAGGTTGCCGGCCCCGATCTGATCCGCATCCACACCGGAACATCTCTGGAAAAGAAGCTCGAAACGGTCACGCTCCAGCAGAATACGATCGATTCCCCAACTCTGACGGTGACGGGAACCGTGGCGGCCAGTATTCGGCCGGGCTACAAAAAGGGACCGGACTATTGGCAATTTAACTCGTCAGAAATCCTCACCGCGTATGCCGACTGGCAGAAAGCCGTGGCGGATGTCACGTTCAACGAGACGCAATTGACCCGTTCGCGGGAGCTGGCAGAGACTCGCCTTGATGCACAACAGAAGGTGGTGGAACGCCTGAAAAAGCTGGTGACCGGTGGCTCGGATGCCCCGAAGGATCTGGCCGCAGAACAAACTACTCTGTTGCAATATCAGATCCAGGGCCAGAAGGAAGTCTACGAAGCAGAGAGTGCCGTTCGCCTGGCAAAACGTGGGGAAGCCACATTGTCCCGACAACTCCAGCAAGCGGGGCTGGATGCGGAGATGCTGCAATCGGCCACCGCAGACACCGATATCGTGATGGCTGATGTCCCCGAGGGAGTCCTGTCCCGCGTGCAAGTCGGTCAGGGGTGCCGCGTGAAGTTCTTTGGCCTGCCCAACGAGATCTTTTGCGGAAAAGTCAACAAAATCGCCCCCGTGCTGTCAAAGGAACGTCACTCCCTGCGAGTGTTGTTTGTCATTCATGATCCGAAAGATCAACTTCGCCCGGGAATGTTCGGAGACATTGGCCTGGGGACGGATCCCAGACAGGCACTGCTGGTCCCCGCGGCCGGCATCGTGCATGTCGGCCGGATGGACTATATGCTGGTATCAGCAGGCTCCACCAATTTGTGGCGAGTCGCCCCGATTCGGGTCGGAGAACCCATTGGTGCGAACTTCGAAGTCCTGAGCGGTCTGTCGCATGGGGAAACGGTGATTGGACAGGGGGCGATCCTGTTGAAGCCCGCCATTGCTCGATCTCTCCTGGCAGCCGCAGATGCGACTCCGATACCACAAGAACCAACCAAGCCGACTGAACAACCTCAGTCCAGTCCAAGCAAAACCGCCCTCCCCGAAACCGTGAAACCTGCGAACAAGATGGATGCAGACGTCTCCGATGCGGAGGTTCGTCGATGATCGCCAATCTCATTCGCACCGCCATGCAGCAGCGTTGGCTGGTCGTCGCATTTGCCATCGCGATTATGGGATGCGGTGTGTACGCCTTCCAACAGCAGCCGATTGATGCCTATCCCGACATTTCGTCGCAAATGGTGCAGGTCATCACGGTCTATCCGGGCCGCGCGCCAGAAGAAGTCGAACGACAGGTGACCATCCCGGTAGAAATCGCCATGCGCAACGTGCCGCGGGTCAGCGTGATCCGCTCACGAACGATCTTCGGCCTGTCAGTCGTGCAGATGATCTTTGAGGAAGGGACGGAGAATTACTGGGCTCGGCAACGGGTTCAGGAGAAGCTCGCCAGTCTGCCGCTTCCCGCCGGGGCCGAAGCCGAAATGGGCCCCCTCGCCACCGCTTACGGCGAGATCTTCCGCTATGAGCTGATTTCAGATGGTACTCATGATTTGATGGAACTGCGGACCCTGAACGACTGGGTCGTCATTCCACGTCTCCTGCGAGCCCCCGGAGTCGCCGATGTCGCAAATTTCGGAGGCTTGGCCAAGCAATACACCATCACGTTTCTGCCGGCGCAACTGGCGCGTCACGGGCTGACATTGACCGACATTGTCGATGCCATCAAAACGAACAATGCCGTAGCCGGAGGCAGTGTGCTGCGGCGCGGCAGCATGTCCTTCGTCATCCGCGGTAGTGGTTCGCTGGAGACCGAACAGCAGATCCAAAACATCTTCGTCAAGTCGGTGGGTGGCACTCCGATCTATATCAAGGATGTGGCGTCAGTCGGTTTGGACGCCATGAATCCTTCCGGCATTTACAGCAAGGATCTGACCGACGAATCTGTCGAGGGGATCACGCTAATGCGTCGGGGCGAGAATCCATCGCGAGTCCTCGCTAATGTAAAAGAAGCAGTCGCCGAGCTGAACGAGTCGGAATTGCCCGATGGCGTGCTGATCGCGCCCTTCTACGACCGTCAGCATCTAGTCGACAACACGTTGCATACGGTGGCTCATAGTGTGCTGCTGGGGATCACGCTGGTCGTGTTGGTACTGCTGCTATTTCTGGGACGCCCGTCAATGGCGGCGCTCGTGGCCCTGACGATTCCGTTCTCATTGCTATTCGCACTGCTGCTGATGTACTTGACCAACATCCCGATTGGGCTGTTGTCGATCGGCGCAATCGATTTCGGCATCATCGTCGACGGTGCCGTCATCATGGCGGAAAACATTGCCCACCGACTGGGAGCCGCGACTCAACGCGAGAAACGCCCGAACGTATTTAAAGCGGTCTTGTCCGCAGCATTGGAAGTGGAACGACCGGTCTTCTTTTCGATCATCATGATCGTTGTCGCCTATCTTCCCTTGCTGTCGCTGACCAGTATCGAAGGTCTGCTCTTCCGCCCCATGGCACTCACTATGGTGTACGCCCTGGGCGGTGCTCTGTTGTTCGCCCTGCTGGTCGTGCCAGTGTTGGCGACCATCATTTTTCGCAATGGCTATCAAGAGTGGGAGAATCCACTCTTGAAGCTACTGCGGCCGGCCTACACATTCGTGTTGAGTGGTTTGCTGGCCATGCGCTGGCTGGTGATTGCGGCAGTACTATGTTCCGGAGCGGTCGTCTGCCTGCGCGTCGTCCCCCGGCTGGGGATTGAGTTCCTGCCCTATATGGATGAAGGCGTCGTCTGGGTGCGAGCCAACTTTCCCGAAGGCACCGCACTGCAGCAAACAAGCCAGTTCGGCCGTCGCATCCGCGAGATCGCGCTGGAGTTTCAGGACATCAAATTCTGTTCGGTTCAAGCCGGACGTAGCGATGCGGGAACTGATCCGTTTCCGTCCAGTCGGCTCGAAATCATGATCGGCCCGAAACCTCGCGAACACTGGAAACAGTTCCACGATAAGCGGGAGATGATCACCGCGCTCAGTTCCAAGCTCCGCCAAGAGTTCCCCACGACTCGGTTTAACTTCACGCAGCCGATTATCGATAGCGTTACGGAAGATACCAACGGTACCTCGGCCAATCTGGCGGTCGAATTTACCGGCCCTAAATCGGAAGTATTGCTCGATCTGGGACGGCGGACAGTCGATCTGCTGCGGTCGATTCCAGGTGCCCAGGATGTGAACATCGAGCAGGAAGGCCCGCAGCCGCAGCTGGTCATCCAACCCGACCGCCAGCTCTGTGCACGCTATAACGTGCGAATCGAAGACGTCACCCGGCTGATCAATACGGCCCTGGGGGGCGAGCCAATCGGTACCTTGTACGAAGGCGAGAAACGCTTCGACATTGTGGCCAAGCTCGACCGGGACATCCTTACTTCACCGTCGGCGATCGGGCGGCTGCCCGTGCATACTACGAATGGCATTCCCGTCCCGCTCGATCAGGTGGCCACGATCGACATTGTGGACGGTCAGACCATTATTGCCCGGCAGAACGGCCGCCGCCGAATTACCGTGCGTTGCGACATTGTCGGACGTGATCAAGGAGGTTTCGTGGAGGAGGCCAAGCGGCGATTCCAGGCGGAGCTCCAACAGCGGGTCCCGGATGGATACCGAGTCGACTGGCTGGGAATGTTTGAAAATCTGCAACGTGCGTTCAATCACTTTTTACTGCTGATTCCGATCACCATTGCGCTGATTTTCGTGCTGTTGCTTATCACGTTCAGGTCCATCCGGGCCGCGCTACTCGTACTTACGGGAATTCCGTTTTCGTGCATTGGCGGCCTGGTTGCGTTGTGGGTTCGCGGCATGCACATCAATGTCTCGACGGGTGTCGGTTTCGCCGCCTTGTTCGGAATTGCCATCATGGACGGGGTGCTGATGGTCCGCAGTATCACGGTGCTTCGTGAACAGGGAACAGAATTAGGGAAGGCCATCTTGCTGGGGGCCCAGCAACGGCTGCGGCCCATCTTGATGACGGCCATTGTCGCTATTTTCGGCCTGCTGCCGGCGTCGCTGGCCTCTGGGCTGGGTTCTGATGTACAACGTCCCCTGGCCACCGTAATTGTCTGGGGCTTATTCAGTTCAACACTATTAACCCTGTTCGTCGTGCCGGTCTGCTATCGAGTCTTCGTTCCGGCCCTACCGGAGTCCGCAACTCCCGTCGAAGCAGATCCCTCACGGTTCATCGAACGTCTGCCCGACGTTGGCGTGGAAGAGGTCGTGGGCCTGCTGGAATACTTGGCTGCACATGACGGCGAGGCCGAAGTCTTCCAGGTCGTTGACGAAATGAACCGGGCGTTTGAACGCATCGTGGTCGAGGTCCATGCCGCCGAAATCCTCGGCTTTATTACGACGTACCAGCATCGCGTCACGTTAACGCGGATCGGACAAATGTTCGTTAAAGCGAGCTCCACCGAACGCCCTGCATTGTGGTGCAACCAACTGCTGCACCTGCAGCTGTTCCGCGATATTCACAAGTTGCTGCAACGACAGCCCGACCACACGATTGATACCGACTATGTGAAAGAGGTCATCGTCACACGGATGCCCAACGAAAACTACGAACGAATGTTCATAACATTCCTCCGTTGGGCACACTATGGGGAATTGTTTACTTATGTCGAGACCACACAGAGACTCTCGCTGAATTCCGACTGAAATTCCATGCGGTCACCGACGGCTCTTGATGCAAGAGCCGTCTTCACGGGAAAACCGAAATAGTGGGAGATCGTCGCGAGAACGAGCTATGCATCCCAACTTTTCAACACCGATTCCCGGATCTTCTCTAATCCGGTTTTCGCCACAACCAACGGGTCTTGTTTCCAGTATTCGCGATTGAAGAGTTCCAGCGACAGCATGCCGCGGAACCCGTTTTTATAGAGAGTTTGCAGAATCATTTTCGAGGGTGCCACACCGTCACCCAAGTAGATTCGGTCGGCATCGGTGATCTTGGCGTGATCAATTTGTGCCGGATAATCATTCACATGGAAGACATGGACCCCTTGCCCCCCGAGCAACTTCAAACTGTCGAATGCGGAGCCGCCGCGAAACAGATGATAGATGTCGGGTAGGACGCAGGCGTCCGGGTGCCCACTCGCCACCACGACATACATGGTCTCGGCCAGTTTGCTAAGCGTCTTGGAAAATCCCCAGACTTCCAATTGCGGAACGATCCCTACTTGCCGTCCGACTTCGCACAGTGCGTGATAGCGTTCGGCGATTTTTGATAGATCGTGTAGTTGCTCGTTGGTCGCGCCAGTGGGAGGGGCTGCAATGCGTTTGCCGCCGATCTGTGCCAGGAGGTCCATATCCCGCTTGGCATTTTCCAGCCCCTTCTGTCGGGCCGCTTCATCGTCGACGATCCATTGGGCAAAGCCAATCGCGCTCTCCACCGTCAGGCCGAGATCGGCGATCTTCTTCCCCAAATCCTTGAGCGATCCGCCCCCTTGCACGTATTTTTCGAGCGTCCCCATCCAAGGCTCGATACCGCGATATCCGGCCTCGGCGGCGATCTCGACTTCACGGACGATCCCCAGTTCCTGGCCGCGAATCGTGGCCGTATTCAGGCAGTAACCAAACGGCTCTTTCGACGGAGCAACCGGGACGGGTGGCTCAGCAGCCCAGCCAATGGCGGGAATGGCGGCGGCACACGCCCCCAGGCTGGTCAAAACGTCGCGGCGATTCAGCATGTCAACGGCCTTCTTCCCGAGTCCACAATCAATGATGCAACAAGTTGGAAGTTTACATGTCTGGAACGGGTGGCGTCCAGCGGCCGAATTCGGGGCGAACGGTGACATTCGAGAGTCGAAGGAGCTGTCACCTCTTGTTCGCTCCGCTCACCCAGATTCAAGAATCGGGGCTACCCATCGACTGCGTCGATGTTGGCGACTCGATTCGGTGATCGCGCCGGAAATCCTACCCGACGGAGCGTAGAACCAGAGACGTGTTGTTGCCGCCGAAGCCGAAAGAGTTCGACACGGCAATCCGGACTTGCTGCTCACGAGGCTGATTCGGAACGTGACACAAGTTGCATTCGGGATCGGGATTGTCGAGATTCACCGTGGGGGGAATCGCCCCGACTTGAATGGCGGTCAGGCAGGCAATCGCTTCCACCGCAGCCGCAGCACTTAACAAGTGCCCGGTCATGCTTTTTGTCGAACTCACCGGAATTGAAGCACAAGCGGCACCCAATGCACCGTGCAGAATTCGCGTCTCGCACAGATCACCCAGAGGCGTGCCGGTGGCGTGGGCGTTGACGTAGTCAATCTCCGACGGCTGCACGTTGGCCATCGCCAATGCCTGTTGCATGGCGATAATGCCTCGAGCTGGATCGGGGCAAGGAATCACCATGTGCGAAGCATCACTGGAAGCGCCAAACCCGGCAATTTCCGCGTAGACTTTACTGCTTCGACGACGGGCGCTGCCGGAGGGTTCCAACATAAAGAACGCGCCCCCTTCGCCCAGAATCATGCCGTCGCGCGCTTTATCAAACGGCCGCAAAGCCTGTTCGGGGATTTCATTCCGCCGAGATAACGCCCGCAGGTTTCCGAAGCTGGCCATCGAATACGGAGTCACCCCCATATCACAAGCCCCGGCCAAACAGACGTCGACCCAGCCGAGTTCCAGCCAGCGACAGCCTTGGGAAATCGCCTGATTGCCACTGGCACACGCGGCCGAGACCGTCATCACGGGGCCACTTAGACCCAGCCACTTTTTAGTGCGATCGGCGATAGAACCGGCGTCCCGTTCGGGTTCAAACAACTGCACCCCGGCACGACGATAGTCATTGTCCCAGAGCTGCATCCGCTCGGCACCCAGGCCCATCACGATGCCAATTCGCAGCTCCTGACGTTGTTGCCACAATCCAGAATCGTGCAGGGCGTCGACACAACACCGGATCACGCTGCGCTCTAACGGCAACAACTTGTTGAAGATGAGGGGATCGAAATCAGCGGGACAGGTGATCTCATCCAACTGCCCGGCAATGCGACAGGGATGTTCTGAATTCTCAAACCCCGAGACGCGCCGCACTCCGGACTTCCCTGCGAGCAGATTCCGGGAAATCTCATCGAAGCGATTTCCGATGGGGGTCACAGCCCCTAATCCGGTCATCCACACCGCAGCGTCACGAGTCATAATTGAGATTTGCCTGGTCGAACATATCTGGGCGAAGAAGTGCTATCTATCGATCCGATCATGGCTGATCTCTCACTACCCTGCCCGAGCCAGGACGAACGGTTGCCGTATCCCTGTCTGCACGGAACTGTGTGCGGGCATCTCCAAGATTTCATTGACTGGAGTTCGCCAAGTCATTTCCAGCTCTAGGCCGCCTTGCAACTGGCAAACGACGTCAAAGGCTTTGGGACGCAGGCGATTGACGTCCAACAATACGCTGGCGAGCGTGTGCAGGGGCGACTTGGATTCGGTCGGCGCGACACTCCGCGCTGTATGGCCGTGTGCCGCACGGATTTCGAGTTGCGCACGAGGATGATCATCCCGAATCGGTTGCAGCGCCAGTACAGTCGCGATGCAGTGGGATTCGGACGTCGGCTTGCCGCGAGCGTCAATTTGCAGCTCTGGGTCCCAAGAACTCCAGGTGACCCAGACTCCAGGCCGCGACGGGTCGGCCAACAAATTTGCCGCCGCCAATAGCGCATCTACTTCACCCTGAGCTCCACCACCGGCGCCCAGGCACGGCCCCTGGCACGGCAGAGACAGGCTGATGGTACTGGAAACGGAGTGCAGCAGATTGTGCGGAACGATTTGCACCGAGACCCCCCAAGGGCCGTCGTTGCCATATTTGTGCAGTGTCGCGGCGAAGGCACCTCGTCCGACGTAACGCGAAGAGGAGACGACGCCCCATTCCCGAAAGTCTTCTGGCGACCGGTCCATGGAACGGATCGTTTCATGGACGGCCATCAGCGTCGTGATGGTCTGATCGTCGCTGTTTTTCAAAAACTGCGGCGTCACTTGCGGGGGAAATCGAAGCCCCGGCTGCTGGCGCACTGCCGCGAGTTCGGGCAACCCGATGCGAACCACCGTCCACGCTGCCAATTCGCAGCGGAAGTTGAGATGCGTTCGCGCATCATGAGTAGAGTTTGAGCACTCGGGCACGGAAAATCCCCTGTGGGTGATCTGTTGATCGATAAATTGAGATGCGTTTCAGAACTCGCTGCCCAAGCTACAGCTTGGGTAACGCTTCTTTACCTGCCGTGATCGGCTGGGTGAGATCGATTCGCTTGATACTCTGTAAACGCAACTCAGTGCGGTGGCCCTCTTCAATGCTTTTTCTACTGATTAACTGGCGATCTGCGTCAAACCACAGATCCGTCTCAGATGCTCCCTTCAATCGATAATGGGTGCAGTTGATTGTCTGGCCACCAACCACGACAGGTTCTTCCCCAATCCTCTCGCATTCGGCCTTGATCGTCCGGCCGCTATCCACATCGAGCAACATAATCGCCTTGAGCTTGTCGAGTTCCGCTGGCCAGTACCAATAGCTGGTCGTCAGATGGACTAACGGGCCGGCCGGCTGAGGGGTCTCGTCGACAGAGATTTCCGTCCGCGTCGCTTCAATCTTCGCCCGGACAGCACGGCGATCTGTTCCGGCATGGGTCAAACCATCCACTTTTCGTGGCTGGCCAGCTTCCCAGGCTTCAGAGCCGTGGTAGCGATGAACGTAGGTGAAGAACAGCACGCTAATGCGGATATGAGCATCCACCGTCGCAATGGTTTTCTCGTCGGAATGGTCCGTGATTTCCAGGCGACTGGTGCCGACCCGCGCACCGTCGACAATGATGTCGAACTCGCGGATTTGCTGTTGCAGAGGGCGTGAGGGTTCGGCTGCCTGCAGCGCAACGCAATTCAGCGTCGCGAAAGCAATCGCACATAGCAGACGTGCCATGCGATAACGCAGCATGGTTCCCTCCTTGGAACGCAGATTCCGTTTGGCCCAAAGATGCACGCTAGCCAAAGTTCAAGATCAACCACTACGGCACGCCCAATTCCAGACGGTATATAGAGGTTACAACGAGCACTTTAGCGAACTTCGGTACGGCGCCAATCGCAAATGATTAAAAGCAGTTGAGAAAAAAAGGGGAAAGCTGTCGATTTCAGCGAAAAAAGCTCTTTTCAGGACTCTCACTCCCTGCCATCTGGCATAGGGCTTGCAGATGGGAACGACGAGATGCGGTGAATGCCGCACATCCTCCGGCGAAGAAATGAGACGTTTAGCCCCCAAAAGTAAATATTCTACGGAAATCTCGCTCTTCGTCGCGGAGAAGATAAACGGATCGGTGTCGTTCGTGGTATTCCTTCGAGGAAGTTGCAACAACAACTGCTCAAAACGGCCACTCTGTAATCAGTCTCACATCTCGAAAACCAGATTGCCGCCCTGAACAGTGGCATGCCATCGCCATTAAACTTCCATAATATCTTGACTTAAAAAGACTTCCGTCATTAAAAAACTCCCAATTGATCACCCATTCATCTTGGAACTGACTCTATGCGCCGTTCTCTAGGGCTGCAATTCCGTACGATCAGAACGCTGATCGCATCCTTGGCCCTCTGTGTTGTGGCCTGGAATGCGACGATCACGGTCGCCGAAGAACCGGCGGAAACGAAACCGGAACACCTCGCCATTCCGGCCACCGGATCGATCGATTTCAAGATCACTCCCGACGAAACCCAAGTTGCCGAGCGCTTCCGTCTGCAAGATCACCAGTTTCCCTACACCGCGAAGCTCGAGCGATTGAGCGGTGATGTCCAAGTGACCAAAGTCACGTTCCCCTCACCGGTCACGACTGAGTTTGAAGAAAACAACACGGTCCACGGGCTGTATTTTCAGCCCTCGGGCAAGGGGCCCTTCCCCGGCGTGGTCGTGCTGCACATTCTGGGGGGTGACTTTATTTTATCCCAGACGGTCGCGAATGCCCTGGCGCGAAACGGTGTGGCCGCGTTGGCCATCAAGATGCCGTACTATGCCGAACGCCGTCGTCCAGGAAACCCGCGACGCATGCTCTCTCGAAATATTGAGGAATCGATCTCGGGGATGACTCAAGCTGTGCTCGATATTCGTCGCTCTGTCGCCTGGATGCGCGACCGGCCCGAAGTGGATGACACCGACTTAGGCGTTACCGGAATCAGCCTGGGGGGCTTGATGTCGGCCTTAAGTGCCGCCGCCGAACCACGAATTCGCAAGGTCGGCATTCAACTCGCCGGGGGCAATTTGGCCCAAGCCATCTGGGACGGAGAACAAAAGGAAACGGCCGGTTTCCGCGAGGACTGGCTGTCAAAAGGGGGAACCCGCGAATCCTTTATCAAAGCGGTCGAGCCCATCGAACCCACCACCTACGGGCATCTCTTGAAAACTCGCCAGGTTTTGATGCTGGCGGCTCGCAAAGATGAGATCTTCCCCGTTTCCAGCACAATGGCCCTGTGGAAGTCGATGGATGAAAAGCCCGAACTGATCTGGTTGGAAGACGCTGGTCACTATAGTGCCCTGCTCTATATCATGCGGGAAACAGAACGTCTCAGTCAGTTCATGAAGCAGCCGCTACCTGACAACGGCAAAACGCAAGCAAAAATCTCAACCCCCTAGGATGGCATGACACGGTACCTGGTCACTGGAGCGGCCGGCTTTATCGGCTTTCACGTGAGCCAGAAATTGCTGGCGCGCGGGCAAACCGTCATCGGTGTGGATAGCCTCAACGCCTACTACGATGTCGGTTTGAAACAGGCTCGGCTCGACCGCTTAGCCGTGTCGCCCGGGTTCACCTTCCAAAAGCTGGACCTGTCGCAGCGCACCGCGGCCGAGCAACTGTTCGCGGAAACGTCGCCTGACGTCGTGATCCATCTGGCGGCGCAGGCGGGGGTGCGGTATTCGCTAACCAACCCGCAAGCCTATATCGACAGCAACCTCCAAGGGTTTTCCAACGTTCTGGAGGGCTGCCGGCAACGCGGCGTCAAACATCTGGTTTATGCCTCATCGAGTTCCGTCTACGGCGCCAACGCGACGCTGCCGTTTTCGGTCCATCACAATGTCGATCACCCCCTGAGCTTGTACGCAGCGACGAAGAAGGCCAATGAACTGATGGCCCATACCTACGCGCACCTCTATCGGCTGCCGGTTACGGGGCTGCGGTTCTTTACCGTCTACGGTCCCTGGGGACGGCCTGACATGGCTCTGTTCCTGTTCACCAAAGCGATTCTCGAAAACCGTCCGATTGATGTGTTCAACAACGGGCAGATGCGACGCGATTTTACGTACGTTGAGGATATCGCCGAAGGGGTCGTGCGCCTGGCCGACCAGCCCGCGAGACCCAATCCCGACTGGGACGCCACCGCTCCCGACCCAGCCACCAGCCTGGCCCCCTACCGGCTGTATAACATCGGCCATCACGAACCGGTCCAGCTGCTGTATATGATCGAGTTACTGGAACAAAACCTCGGTCGCCAGGCCGTCAAGAATCTGCTGCCGATGCAACCGGGCGATGTCCCCGCGACGTATGCCGACATCGACGATTTAGTACGCGATACCGGTTTTCAACCGTCGACACCGATTGAAGAAGGAGTCCGACGATTTGTCGAATGGTACCGAGAATTTTACGCGATAACATGAAGCCCGTAGCCTGACTCTCTAAGTCGAAGATCCCTGGAATTGGAAATACTCCCGACTCAGAGAGTCAGGCTACGCAGGTCAGACCGTCACAACAAAAGGATCAGCGAATAACATGTCGACGCGACATATTGGATTTATCGGTGCCGGCAAGATGGCGACAGCCTTGGCCAAAGGTTTCATCACTGCCGGCTGCTGCACGGCCGAGGCGATTATCGCCAGTGACGTTGTGCCTGCCGCGCGAGACTATTTCACGGCCGAAACACACGCTCCCGCGGTCATTGGAAATTCGGACGTCGTGACTCGATCCGAGATCCTGTTCCTCGCAGTAAAACCCCAAAACATGGCGGCGGTGTTGGCCGAGCTCAAGCCACTACTCAAGCCTGAACATCTCGTGATTTCCATCGCGGCCGGCATCACCCTGACCACGTTAGAAAACGGCCTCGGCAATGGGCGACGAGTCGTTCGTGTGATGCCAAACACTCCCTGTCTGGTGAACGCGTCCGCGTCGGGCTATGCTATGGGATCGACCGCGACAGCAGAAGATGCCCAGACGGTCGAACGGCTGCTCTCTTCCGTCGGTCTGGCTTTCAAAGTCCCCGAGCATCTGCTGAACGCTGTCACTGGACTATCAGGCAGTGGCCCGGCATTCGTCTACATGATGATCGAGGCCCTCAGCGATGGCGGCGTGCGGATGGGATTGCCCCGCGACGTGGCGACAAAACTCGCGGCCCAAACGTTACTCGGAGCCTCAAAAATGGTACTGGAGACCGCCCAACATCCGGGTGAACTCAAAGACGCCGTCACCAGTCCCGGCGGCACCACGATCGCCGGCTTACACGCCCTGGAACGCGGCGGCCTGCGAGCCAGCCTGATGAACGCCGTCGAAGCCGCCACCCTGCGAGCGATTGAACTCGGCAAGAGTTCGTAGGAGAAGAATTTTTAGCCACGGATTAACACAGATCGACACGGATTGGGTCAGCGTGTGTTGAGCTGACTTGAGAGTGCCAACTCGATCATTGCCCTGGGAGTTCAGAGTACCGGACAGCTTGCCTTTGACACTGCCTTAATCCGTAGCTTAAAAAATCTGAATTCTATGGCAGTCAACAAAAAACGCCGGCCGAAATTGCTTTCGGCCGGCGTTTTATTTTTGTTCTGTTCGTAATTGATGACTACGACAGAATGCTCATCACCGCGTCACCCTTCACGAGATCTCGCGGTTGGCCCAAGTGGTTGAAGACGATCGTCCGCGGGTCGATGCCGACACTGGGGTAAATCGTCGCCAACAGATCACACGGATGAACCGGGGGCTCGACCGGTGCGGAGCCCGTGACG
>JAZKFE010000112.1:0-23570 GCA_040386595.1 Planctomycetota bacterium
ACTCGGCGACCCTGGGCTATGTTGTGTATCCCCTTCGGGGAACAGACATTTGCGAGCCCACTAACTGAAGATCAAGTAATAAATCCTCGCCTTCTCAATGAGAACCCTCAATCCAATCATGCCCGATACCCCCGCCACACAGGCGCCAACCGGATGATGTGGTCAGCGACCATGCTCATCCGGTATGCTGAGTGATCGATTCCACCTACCACCACGATGTGATCCTCAACACGGTCCAGCCAGTTTCATGCCCGATATCGTCCTGACGACTTTGAACGCCAAATACGCTCACTGCGCGTTCGGGCTGAGATATTTAATGGCCAACCTGGGCCCCTTGCAGGACCGGGCCACGATCGTGGAATTCGAAATCAGCCAGCGTCCCATCGACATCATGGAGACCTTGCTGGCTCTGCAACCGCGAATCATCGGCCTGGGCGTCTACATCTGGAACATTGACCAAGCCACACGGCTGGTCAGCGACATCAAGCGGATTCGCCCCGACATCACCATCATTCTCGGTGGCCCCGAGGTCAGCTACGAAACCCACGGCCAACCCATCGTCGACCAAGCCGACTACGTCATCACCGGTGAAGCCGACCTGACCCTGCCGCGTGTGTGCGAACAAATCCTGTCGGGCCTGCTACCCGCAGAAAAAGTGATTCCCGCCGAGCTGCCGCAGTTCTCACGGCTGGCGCTCCCGTACGAACTCTATACCGATGAAGACATCACCCAACGCGTGATCTACGTCGAAGCCTCCCGCGGCTGTCCCTTTACCTGCGAGTTCTGCCTATCGGCACTGGATATTCCCGTACGTCAAACCGGCTTGGACGACTTTCTCCAAGCCATGGACCGCTTGCTCCAGCGGGGCGTCCGGCAGTTCAAATTTGTCGATCGCACGTTCAATCTCAATCTGCATGTCGGCCGCTCGATCCTCGAGTTCTTTCTCGCTCGGCTGCAGCCCGATCTATTTCTGCACTTCGAAATGATCCCCGATCGCCTGCCGGAACAACTACGCGCGATCATCGCTCTCTTCCCACCGGGCATGCTGCAGTTTGAGGTGGGAATTCAGACCTTCAATGAAACGGTCTGCGAGCTCATCAGCCGCCGGCAAGACAACGCCAAGGTTCACACCAATCTGACGTGGCTGCGAGAAAACACCGGCGTCCACGTGCATGCCGACCTGATCGTCGGGTTACCCGGCGAAGATCTCGACAGCTTCGGCGTCGGGTTTGATCGTCTGGTGAATCTACACCCGCAGGAAATTCAAATCGGCATGCTAAAGCGTCTGCGCGGCACGCCGATCATCCGTCACGATGACGAATGGCAGCTGCGGTACAGCTCGTATGCCCCTTATGAAATCCTCTCCAACAGCCTGATCAATTTCGACACAATGCAGCGGCTGCGGCGGCTGTCCCGCTACTGGGACCTGGTTGCCAACAGCGGCAATTTCATCGAATCGACGCCGCTGATCTGGGGCGACGGCTCGCCGTTCTGGGGTTTCCTAAACTGGGCCGATTGGCTGTTCGCTCAGACGCAACGGACCAACGGCATCGCACTGACGCAGCTGTCCGAGCTACTCTTCCGCTACCTGACGGAAGTCGCCGGCCGCCCTCCCGAAATCGTGGCACTGCCACTCTGGCGCGACTACCAACGCGGCGGCCGCAACGATCGTCCTCAGTACCTGCGCGACTACATCCACGAACCGTTGCCTCCGCGGAACGTCACCTCCCGCTCGCTCCCCAAACGCCAGGCCCGGCACATCGAACAAGCGTGAGATCAAGAGGCGAGCGCAGCTCCCCCGTAGCCTGACTCTCCGAGTCGGGTCTTCTTCGTATTGGTATTCGTGGGATTTCGCATAAGAGGAAAAAGAACCCGACCCAGAGAGTCAGGCTACGGAAGAAGAGTTTTTTAGTCACGAAAACACCGGCAAACGCTGACCCAATCCGTGTTTGATATGTGTCAATCTGTGGCTAAAAACTCTTCGTAAAATCACTTTTAAACTCAGTGCTCTCCGTGTCTCCGTGGTGCAAATCTTCAAAACCGCGGCTATCCGCTGCACTATTCCCTCCGTGGATTTTGAGATAGAGTCCAAGCCAGCGTTCACAACAATTTCAGCCATTCAGCAAAGAGATGTCGGGACATGAGTCAGAACAAGGTGCGATGGGGCGTGCTTGGCGTGGCCAAAATTGCGACCGAAAAGGTCATTCCGGCGATGCAACGCGGACAATTTTCCGAGATCGTTGGGATTGCCTCGCGCTCGCTCGATAAAGCCACCGCCGCGGCCCAACGCCTCGGACTCCCGAAAGCGTACGGTTCGTACGAGGCACTCCTTGCCGACCCCGATATCGACGCCATCTACAATCCGCTGCCGAACCATCTGCATGTGCCGCTGTCGATTGCCGCCTTGGAAGCGGGCAAACATGTGTTGTGCGAAAAGCCCATCGCGCTGACCGCCCAGGAAGGCCAACTGCTGGTGGATGCCGGCCGACGGTTCCCTCAGTTGAAGCTGATGGAAGCCTTCATGTATCGCCACCACCCGCAATGGGTGACCGCGAAAAAACTGGTGGACGCTGGCCAGATTGGAACATTAAGAACGATTCAGTCGTTCTTCTCCTACTTCAACAATGACGGCGGCAACATCCGCAACATGCCCGAACTTGGCGGCGGCAGCTTGATGGATATTGGCTGCTACCCCATTTCGCTATCGCGGTTCATTTTCGGCCAGGAACCCGCACGCGTCATCGGGCACGTGGAATACGATCCGCAGTTCCAGACCGACCGCATCGCCTCGGCCATCATGGATTTTGGTACGGGGACCGCCACCTTCACCTGCAGCACGCAGTCATTCCCCTATCAACGAGTCCACATCGTCGGGACCGACGGCCGTATTGAGATTGAAATTCCCTTCAATGCGCCCCCCGATCGCCCCTGTAAGATGTGGCATGCGACGGCGACCAGCACGTCAGAAATTGTCCTGACTACCTGCGACCAATATACAATTCAGGGAGACCTGATGTCGCAAGCGATTCTGCACAACACCGCTGTCCCCACACCCATTGATGACGCCGTTGGTAACATGCACGTGATCGAGGCCATTGTGGCAGCCGGCAAGACCGGCTCTTGGGTTCGCCCAGCCTCATAGGTGAACGTGCATCGTGAGCCGCGTGATTGTCTTCATGGCCTTAAGATTACAGAAATCTGCTACACGTTATGTCAACCGCCCCCGCAGAACCGATCAGAGAACCTGGCATTCCGGGCAAATATGTCGTCATCGCGATGCTCAGTTTCGGCATCTTCACCACGGCATTCATGTGGATCTACACCTACCTGAATAACCGGCCGTTCATTCCGCTACGGCATGCATTGGTCCAGCGATTCAAACGCGAAACATCCCCACGAGTCGAGGGGGGAAAAGAACGCGGCCGCGGGGCCAGTAAACTGCGAATCGTGCTCACAGTCCAGTTTGATCCGTCGTTAGAAACACCCGAGAACCAGAAGCTGCGTTCCGGCATGGAACAGGACGCCATCGCGCTGGCCAAGCAACATCTCGACCTGACTCCCTACGAACGCTGGGAGTTCATCCTGATCCGCTATACCCCCGAGGGTCTGCCTAAACGCTGGGAGAGCAAACGCGATATGTCCGAACTCCGCGATCAGCCACCCACACCCCAGCCAGCGGCGACTCCGTAAGGGATCTGGAATTCGTCGTGATTCAACTCCTTGGGAGGGTGAGGCTCCTGCCGAACCGCAAAGTCTATCGGAGCCCGAAAGACCAAGCGGTTCGGCAGGAGCCTCACCCTCCCAGTGTCTTTCAGGGTACTTTAACCGCGTACGAACCCAATCCCGAACATCACAATGGCAACGAGCAACAACACCAGCGAAAAAGGAATGGCCCAAGAAGGGACCTTTCGCCGTTGTGCTCGTCGGAGCGACCGGCCGATGCGTTTGGGGGCGAACTTGATTTTTCGTTTGCGACGCCGTGACATACATCCTCGTGATTGAACTCTGTTGGAACATCAAACTCACTAGATCAGACGCCCGACAGATCAACCGAGTTCGGCCCCTGAACTGATTTGGAACAGGGCAGAATTCTCGAGAACCGGCTCACCGCGATACATTCGCAGCAGCGACCTCTGGACCGTCAGCCCCGCTTGTTCCGCGACGGCGTTGAGGTGGATCCGATCGACGGGAATATCAATAATCACCGGCTGACCGCGATGAGCTTCCAGCTCGCGCCGCAACAGCGAGACGGCATCCGCCAGCGATCCAATGCACGGACCAATCTGCGTCGACAACCGCCCCAGACGACGCGTAATGAAACCGGCAACATGTCCCTTGTCATTGATCGCAACAGTGGGAGTGGACTCCGCACACAACCGCCGCACGAGCTTCGTCCGGCGGGTACGGGTCCCTCGTTGATCGAATTCGAAGATCGATTGCAGATCATCCGCAGTCGCTTCGCGGCCTGTAGTCGCGGCAAGGTCGCAGCCGGCTGAAATCCCGCCCCACCGAGACAATTCAAACTGCGGTTGAAATCCGAGACGCTCATAAACGGGCCGCCCCAGCGGGGTCGCATCCAAGCGAACGGTGCGAACGCCAGCGTCGTCGGCGTACTTCAATCCCGCCTGCACCAGACGCCGCCCGATCCCCCGATCGCGAAACGAAACATCGACCAACACCATCGCCAGCCAGGCAATTTCTTCAAACGTGCAGCAGACGGTTGTGCCGACCACCGCCCCCGCAACCTCAGCGACCAGGCAGCCGTGCGGCTCTAAGTTCAGCATTCGCGACCAGTCACCCGGAGTCTGGTTCCAGCCGGCTTGCATGCTCAACTGGAGGGCCGATGGCACGTCCGCAGCGACCATCGGACGAAGACAAAGCTGGCTGTCAGGCAAGGATGTTGGCATGATAGTCGTTGTTCGCTCCGCGAACTGAACGCATTCGGAGTAGCCGGGTGGGTTAAGAATCGAACCTCAGTACAAATTCAAGCTCGCTGCTGCGAGCACGTTCAGTTCGCGGAGCGAACAACGACTATGGTCTGTGTATGAGATCTGCCTCTTCAGGACAACCCCGTAACGTGGCCAAACCCCAACCACCATTCGTCGTCACGATGCCCGAGATCCCCGATCTGACCGGGGTATTAAGAACACTCGTCGAACAAATTCCGCCGGGTCAAGTGGCGACATACGGGCAGCTCGCCCAGATATTGGGAAGTTCGCACGCAGCCATGTGGGTCGCCAGTTGGCTGATCGCCGAGCCCCCCACCGCCACCTGTCCTACGCATCGCGTCGTTCGAACCGATGGCTCCCTCGGCGAATACCGAGGCCGCTCAATCGCGGACCAAACGGCCGCACTGGAAGCGGAAGGGATCGCCGTGATCGGCGGGAAAATCAACCTGCTCCAGTATCACTGCGACCTGCCCACGCCCGCGCCGAATGCCCCGCTGCAAGTGCTGGCCGACTGGCAAACATCGGTCGCGGAACACGTTTCCCTTGAGCTTCCCGCGGCAGTCCGGACTCAATTGGTGAGCCCCCAAAATCAACCCGGTGGTGAACTCAATCAACTGGTCGGCGGGGTGGATGTCTCCTACATCTCGCCCACCCGCGCCGTTGCCGCGTATGTCCTGATTGACCTTAATACGGGGGAATTGGTCTGGTCCAGTACGCACGAACATGAGATCGGTTTTCCCTATATCTCAGGGTATTTGGCACTGCGCGAAATCCCGGTGATCTTACCGTTGCTGGAGACCGTCAAGGCGGCAGGCAAACTCGCCTCGATCCTTTTTGTGGATGGTCACGGCACGTTACACCGACGCCGTCTGGGGATCGCTTCGCACTTGGGCCTGGTCACGGGACTCTCCACCATCGGAGTCGGTAAGACACTGCCATTCGGTCAAGTCGATCTGGAAGAGATCAAGCCGGGTGAAACGCGTCCGATCACACATGAAGGCCAACTCATCGGCACAGCCCTCCGCCCCTTCAGCAGTAGCAAGCCACTCTATTTTTCCCCCGGTCATCGCATGGACCTGCAAACGGCCACCGAACTTGTCTGCCGCCTCAACACGACACACCGCCTACCCAACCCCACCCACTGGGCCGACCGTCTCAGCCGAGACGTCGTCCGAAAAATCCAAACCACAACCGACGACACTCCCCAAGAGTAAAACTTTTCAGGACGAGACAAGCACCGCCACCAGACCTAGCACAAAGCATTGGGATTTCGACATTCGACATTCTTTCGTCATTCGGGCTTAGTCATTCGTCATTATCCTCCTCCCCACGAGGTCCATCATGCTCATCGACCGACTCGACCACCTGGTACTGACTGTCCGCGATATTGACGCCACCTGCGACTTCTACCGCCAGGTCCTGGGCCTGCAAGTCGTGACATTCGGGGCTGGTCGCCGAGCTCTGACGTTTGGCCAAGGAAAAATCAATCTGCATCAAGCGGGGCAAGAATTCGAACCGAAGGCCCATCAACCCACGCCCGGCTCGGCCGATCTGTGCTTCATTTCCCACATGCCGTTGAGCGACGTCATCGCGCACTTGCAGGCCTGCCAGATCAACCCCCTCGAAGGCCCGGTCCGCCGCACCGGTGCTCTGGGCCCCATCGAATCAATCTACTTTCGAGACCCCGATCTGAACCTGATCGAAGTCTCCAACTACGTCCCCATCGTAGCCTGACTCTCTGAGTCGGGTCTTCTTCGTATTGGTATTCGTAGGATTTCGTATTAAGGGAAAAAGGAACCCGACTCAGAGAGTCAGGCCACGGAAGAAGAGTTTTTTAAGTCACGAAAACGCCGACAAACACTGACCCAATCCGTGTTTGATCCGTGTCAATCCGTGGCTAAAAAAACTCTTCGTAAAATCACACTCAAAACTCCGTGCTCTCCGTGTCTCTGTGGTGCAATCTCTGCCGTATTCCGACTGAGGTTGCATCGCCAACCGTTTCGGAGTTCAATCCACTCCTGTTGATGAGTTCGTCGAAAGTTGAACCGGAATGTCGTCTCGATCAACGAAACGCTTTGAAAAGTCCACCAATTGTCTGCGAGGGTTTTGTGAATCGCCTGAAGAATTCTTGGTACGCGATGCTGCTGGTCCTGTGCGGTGTGCTGTCGTGCGGCTGTGCGAACGCGCAAGACGCAGCCCAGGCCTCTGATGCCGCTACGGCCAAAACCACCGACACCGCAACAACCGACACACCGTCCGTTACAGAATCGCCTGCCGTTCGCGTGGCAGTCGATGCGAACGACGATGAAGCCCCCGCAACTACGGCGGATGCCAAGTTGCGCGACGGCGAAGATTGGCCGAAGTTCCTCGGTCCGCGAGACGACGGGACTTCTATCGAAACAGGGCTGCTCGCCAAATGGCCGGAGCAGGGGCCCCCAGTGCTGTGGGAGAAACGAGTCGGCACCGGATACAGCGCGCCATCGGTGCGCGGCAATCGCGTCGTCCTGCATCACCGCGTCCGCGATGAAGAGATCGTCGACTGCTTTGCCGCAGACACCGGAAAACCAATCTGGAGTCACACCTACGAGAGCAATTTCTCCGATCCCTATGGCTATAACAATGGCCCTCGCTGCAGTCCGTTATTGACCGCCGACCGTTGCTACACGTTTGGTGCGGAAGGCAAACTACTGTGCCTCAATCTGGAGACCGGCAAACAGGTCTGGCTGCGGGACACGGCCGCCGATTGGAAGATCGCGGACGCCTTCTTCGGCGTAGGCAGTACCCCCATTCTGCATGGGAAATTGCTGATTGTCATGGTCGGTGGCGAACCCGACGCGGGTGTCGTCGCGTTTGATTCGGACACCGGAAAAACCGTCTGGCACAGCGTCAACAAGAAGACTTGGACCTCACCCGACGGTTCGCAGCTCGACAACAAACTGGCCAGCTATTCCTCGCTCATTGCGACCAAAATCAACGGCCACGATCATGTGCTGGCTCTGATGCGAGACGGCCTGGTGTCGTTGAATCCCACCGACGGCCAGATCCGCTTCAACTACTTCTTCCGTTCGGATTCCTTCGAATCCGTAAACGCCGCACGCCCGGTCGTCATCGGTGATGAAGTCTTGCTCTCCGCAGCCTATAAGGCGGGAGCGGCGTTATTGAAGATCAAGCCCGATGGCAAAGGTGCGATCGAACTCTGGAAGAGCCGCAATCTGCAAACACACTGGTCGACCACCATCCATCACGAGGGTTTTTTATACGGCTTCAGCGGCCGGCATGAGGGCGAAGCTAAGTTGAAATGCATCGACCTGAAATCGGGCGACATGGTCTGGGAAACCGACGGCCTGCCCACCAACCTGACAGACGATCCGAACGATGTGGAAGCCAGTTCGTCGCGCTATTACGGTCGCGGTTCGGCGATCATGGCCGAAGGCAAATTCATCGTCCTCGGCGAACGAGGCCTCCTGGCCCTAGTCGAGGTCAATCCGAAAGAATTCAAAGAGATCTCCCGCGTCAAATTTCGCGGCATGAAATACCCCAGCTGGGCCGCCCCCGTCCTGTCCCGCAAGCGGCTCTACCTGCGGTGCGAAGACCACATGCTGTGCCTGGATCTCGCAGCCCAGAAATAAGACGGATGACCCCGATTCGAGAATCAGTGTGAGCGCAGCCGTAGCCTGACTCTCCGATTCGGGTGTATTTCCTAGGAGGGATATTGCACCACGGAGACACGGAGTGCACGGAGTCTTTTAAGTCATGAAGAAGAGTTTTTAGCCACGGATTGACACGGAGCAAACACGGATTAGATCATCGTACTACAGACATTGTCCGACGATCGTAATCAGTCCTGGAGTAGTCGGTTGGCGTCCTGAAATAATACAAACAGAGGATGATCCAATCCGTGGCTAAAAACTCTTCTTTTCGTGAATTTCTTTCTCCGTGTTCTCCGTGTCTCCGTGGTGCATACCGCATTCATTCCCATCGACGAAGAGCCCGGGGACTGACGTCGCCCGGCTCGCCAAGACGATCGTTTCATGGGAGTCGAAGGAGCCGTAGCCTCTTGGTCGCTGCGCTCACCCAGATTCGAGAATCTGGGCTACCCGACATGGGGCCGCGTGAAAGTCTGATTTCGGCAATCAGCTCTCCCACCGAACCTCTGTTGCGGCCACGCCGCGTTTCTCTTACCCTGCAATTCGACCGTTCACATTGTTGTTGAACGGTTTCTGATCATTCACGATTGACGAGCCTTTCTCCGTCGAGGACGCTCAATCGTCTCTCGGTCGATCGTATCTCGATTGTCTTCAGGGGAGTCTGAACTCGATGCCCAAGGTTGCTTGTACTGCGCTCAATACCGATGAAGGCCCACACCTCGAAATGTTCAGCCGCGCAGGCTTCGAGGTCATCCTGCCCCCCGCGGGCACGAATATGTTCAACGAAGACCATTTGATTTCCGTCCTGCAAGACTGCGATGCGGTCGTGGCTGGTTCGGAGCCCTATACCCGTCGCGTCATCGCCGCGTTGCCTAAGCTGCGGGTGATTGCTCGCCGTGGCGTCGGCTTCGATGCCGTCGACCTGGCCGCCGCCGACGACCACAACATCGCTGTCGCCACCACCCCCGGCGTCCTCGATGAATCAGTCGCCGAACACACCATCACCATGCTGCTGGCCTGTGCTCGCGGCTTCCCGGGACTTGATCGCAATGTCCGCGAAGGCCGCTGGCTACGCGTTCCGTTCGCTCGCGCTGCCGGCAAGACGCTGGGTATCGTCGGGCTCGGACGGATCGGGCAGGCGGTCGTGCCCAAAGCCCTCGGGCTCGGCATCAAGGTCATCGCTTACGACCCGTTCCCCAATGCCGCATTTGCCGCTGAATGGAACATTGAGTACGTCACTCTCGAAGAGCTCTGGGCACGCAGTGACTTCATTTCTCTGCACCTGGCGATGTCCCCGGAAACGTTCAATTTGATCAATGCCACGACCATTGCCAAGATGAAGCCCGGCGTGATCGTGATCAACACCGGCCGCGGCCAACTGGTTCAGGAAGACGACCTATGTGCCGCTCTGCAATCGGGCAAAGTCGCCGCCGCGGGCTTGGACGTGTTCCATCAAGAGCCGCTGCCGCTGACCAGCCCCTTGCTGAAGCAGGACAACCTGTTGCTCAGCGGCCACGTCGCGGGTCTGGATCTCGAGAGCAATCACGACATCGCCGTCCGTTTCGCCGAGACCATCATCACCCTGTCCCAAGGGGGCTGGCCAGCTGAATGCATCCGCAACCTGAAGGGCAAATCCGGCTGGAAGTGGTAAGGTCGGCTCTCGATGTTGGGTGCATTTCCCCGGAGGGAGATTGCAGCCGTAGCCTGACTCTCCGAGTCGGGTCTCCCTCCAAAGAAAAACACCCGACTCAGAGAGTCAGGCTACGAAAGAAAAGTTTTTGCAACCACAGAAAACACCGACAAACGCTGACAAAATCCGTGTTTGCTCCGTGTCAATCCGTGGCTAAAAACTCTTCTTCGTAACTCCCCCTCAGTGTTCTCCGTGGTGCAATCGCATTTGGTCATTGGTCATTCTTTCGTCATTCGAACTTCGTCATTCCCCAAGGGAGCCTCTCCACGTGTCGATGGAAAAGACCGAAGCGCTGATCATCCGACTCGCCGACTGGAGCGAAAGCAGCAAGGTTGTCACCATGTTTTCCAATAACATGGGCAAGCTGGCGGCCGTAGCGAAAGGGGCCAAGCGGCTAAAGAGCGCTTTCGAGTCTGCTATTGACCTATTGACGATTTGCAATATAGTCCTCATCCGTAAGTCGAGCGGAAGTTTAGACATTTTGACTGAGGCTAAACTTCAGAAACGATTTACCGCCAAGCCCGGCAGTCTGGAAAGCTTGTACGCAGGATATTACCTCGCGGAATTGCTCGACAGCCTGACGGAACTGGATGATCCGCATCCTGATTTGTATGTGGAAGCCGTGAAATCACTGGAACGATTCGCCGGCGACGGGCCATTGGAATTGGCCATATTGCGTTGGGAATTGGTTCTGTTGGAAGAAATAGGTCAGTTGCCGATGTTGGAAGGTTGTGCCGAGTGCGGCCAGCCGGTGGCTCCCGACATGTGGTTTGATTTTAGCGTCGGACAAGGAGGTCTGATCTGCCCTGCATGCCACCCCGAGGCTGATCATGCCCGTCCCATTCAGCCCGGAACTCTCGCGATCTTGAATCAACTGCTGACAGGGCAAGAAGCGACCTGGCAACGCCTGGTCGTCTCCGCCCCGCAGCAACGAGAACTCCGGAGAATCATGACTCCTACAATCTGCCATGTCCTCGGCAAACGGCCGCGGATGATGGGCTACCTGAAATTTATGAATCCCTAGCAACCGACCACACGGTGGGCTGCTTGGGATTTCAGTGAGACGCAGAGCACAGCAATTTCCCTTCGCGACACCCGTCGCAGCCGTCACTTCACCCGAAGGATACCGACGCATGGATGCGTCGTCTCAACAACCTGGCCACTGCATTGCCGCCCGCGACATCGCGTGCTGGCTGCTAATCTGCGCCCTCTCCTGGAGCGCGGGTTGTGCTGGTACGGGCTCCAAAGCGACGGGCTCACAAGTCACTTCCAATTCGGTCTTCCGGAATCCGTTCGGTAAGAAGCCGGCTCGCGAAGTCATCGACCCCGATGCGGGCTTCGACGAATACGACGTCGCGATGGCGAAGTTCAACAAAAAAGAATACGACGCTGCGGCCAAAGAATTTAAGGTCATCGCGAAGAAGTTCTACGACTACCCGGTCGAAGAAGATGCGATGTTCATGGTTGGCGAATGTCACTTCGCCCAACAACGCTACGCACATGCTCAAGACGACTACGATGGGATGATTAAAAAATTCCCGTCCAGCCGCTACCTCGAAAAATCCACCCGACGACTCTATACCATCGCAGCGATCTGGCTGAACGGTGACGGGTCGACGAAGACCGACGAGCTGATCCAGGTGAGTTCGACGGACGTCACCACGCCCGAGAAAGTCGAACGCAAACCGATCCCGCATTCGATGCCGCTGGTCCCGAATTTCTTCGACAAAACCCGGCCCCTGTTCGACACCCCGGGAAATGCTCGCAAGGCGTTGAAATCAGTCTGGCTGCATGATCCGCTGGGGCCCTTGGCCGACGACGCGTTGATGATGACGGCCGTGTATCACATCCGCAAAGGCCAGCTCCGAGACGCCGATCACTACCTTGATGTGCTGCGGCGCGAATACCCCAAGAGCGAACACACTCAAGCGGCATTTGTCGTCGGATCTCACATCAAGCTGGCGTCCTACCAAGGGCCACGTTACGACGGACGAGACCTGGTCGATGCCGACGATCTGATCCACAGTACGCTCAATCTGTACCCCGATCTGCCCGATCGCGAAGGCTTGCAGGGTGAGCTCGTCAAGATCAAGGATCAAGGTGCGGAACGCCTGTGGTCGCGGGTCGAGTACTACAACCGACGCATGAAGCCACAGTCGGAAGTCATCTACCTGGAATCGATTCTGAAAGATTTTCCAGAGAGTCCGGTCGCGGAAAAAGCGGCCAAACGATTGAAAGAGCTGGGTCCGAAATACTGGACGGGAATGCTCGACCATTACCCCGATCCGAACTCCGACACGACACCGAAGTCGTCGTCTAAAGCCAAGCCGCCAGCGTCCACAAAGACGCCGGAAGGCCCGCAATTCCCCAGGAAACGGCCCGCCAAGTCAGCACCGCAGACGCAGGAAGCCCCGGCTGACGAAGAGCTGCCTCCGACCAAACCGCGAACTGCCCCTAACTATGACGATTCGGGCGAATCCTACGAGGAATTGCCGCCCGCCAAGACCACGGTCGACCCGCCAGAATTGGTCGACGGCCCGTCGGACGAAGAAATCGAACGAACGGCGTTTGAACCGCCTTCAGGACGTGCCAAGCCGTAACCGGCAGATCGAGACTGACGCAGCCGTTTGAGAACCACCATGGGGCACCGATCGCCAAATCCTGAGTACAATCCCGCGCGGCAGTCGCGCGCGGAAACTCAGCCGACGCGTTCGCTGCAACGGCCTGTTGCCCCTCACCCCAGGTCTCTGTTCGGGCTCGGCCTTCTGGCCAGCCTGGCCTTGTTGATGACCGGCTGCGGCTATCGGATGGGACAAGGGTTCGAACCCGAAATCCAATCGGTTTACGTCCCAATCTTCAAATCGCAATCAGATCGCCGCGGTCTCGAGTTTCAACTCACCGAGGCCGTCCAGAAAGAGATCCAGCTGCGGACGCCTTTCCGTGTGGTCGACCAGCCGTCGGCCGACACGCAGTTGATTGGCAAAATCGTCAACACGCGTAAGCGAGTCCTCGGCGAAACCCGCAACGACGACCCGCGTGAACTGCAGATGTCGCTGACCGTCGAGGTCCGCTGGGAGAATCTCAAAACGGGTGAAGTCCTGGCCGAGAAACGGATGCCCATTTCTCAAACCGAAATCCAGCTCATCCAGAACGCCGAATTCGCCCCGGAAGTCGGGCAGTCCCTTGCCACAGCCTATCAACAAGTGATGGACCGCATGGCACGAGAAATCGTCGACTTGATGGAAGCCCCAACCCTTTAAGCTAACGGAAATTTTTGCTAAGCCTCAGAATCGGCGCAGTCCAGGCCCCCCCAAAAAATGGGTAGCCCAGGTTCTCGAACCTGGGTGAGCGCAGCGAACAAGAGGCCCAGCTCACTCAGCCAAACGGTACTCACGTGGTGAGCGGAATGGCGCTAGCCACCGGATTCTTGTGTCGAGAAAATATTGAAGAACCGGCGGCTAGCGCCGTGCCGCTCACAAACACACACAACCCAGCAGCGAACTATGACGATCTGGCGCAACCTGAGATACCGCTTCGAATACCTGGCCTTCCGGTTGCTGCTGTGCGTCTGGCAAATCCTCTCTCCCCGCGGTTGTGCTCGTCTGGCTCACAATCTGGCCTGGGTAATCTGTACTCTCTTGCCACGCAAGCTGACCCGTTATCAAATTGCCAAAGACAACCTGCGACAGGCGTTCGGCACCGAAAAATCCGACTCCGAGATCGATCAAATCATCTACAAGATGTGGGGCCATCTCTTCCGATTGCTATCGGAAATCGCTCATTTACCTCGCAAACTCCACCTGCACAACGTCCACGACATCTTCCAATTTCGCAACCGGCAGGACGCCGTCCGTATCCTGCTGACCGATCGGCCCGTGCTGTTACTGAGCGGCCATTATGGCAATTGGGAGATGGCCATTTCCGTCTTCGGCCTCTTCGGTTTCCAGATGGGAGTCGTGGCCCGCGAGCTCGACAATCCCTACCTGCAAAACTGGTTCGCCCGTTTTCGGCAACAGACCGGACACCGTTTAATCGCGAAGAAAAGCTGCTTTGACGGCATGCTAGAGCTACTAGAGCAGGGGGGGCGCTTCGCACTCCTGGGCGACCAGGATGCCGGCCGCGGCGGGGTCTTCGTCGAGTTCTTCGGCAAGCCTGCCTCCACCCTCAAGACGATTGCGTTACTGGCCCAGCAATACAACGCGTTGATCTGCGTCGGCTGTTCACGACGCCTGCCGGAACGGGGTGAGCACTGGGAACGCTTCGAACTGGCCGTCGAAGAAGTGATCGACCCTCGCGAGCTCAACAGCGAGAACCCAGTGGTCGAGATCACTCAAAAGTACACCGCAGCTCTCGAGCGAGCCGTGCGTCGGTCCCCCGAGCAATACTTCTGGCTGCACAAACGCTGGAAAACCGCCCCCGGCGACCGCGAAGCCCGCCGCCTGGCGAAGAAGAAAGTCGCCTGAAGCAGCCGCGACCTCGCACGCGAAACAACTCGCAAACGGATAGCCCAGGCTCTCGAACTGGGGTGAGCAACCGGATCCGGAGGATGGGCACTCTTGCGTCGGTATTTGTATTTCAAACAAAGGAAAGAGACGGGCAAGAATGCCCATCCTACGGCGAAACACATCGCCCCAAGCATTCCATCACGCCGACTTCGACAGAGGAATCAGCTTCGGGATTGGTACCTTCAAACCCACCACGCCCCCATACTGAGCCTGCAGTTGAGTGAAGCCCGTCTCCAGAAACGCGTACAACTCACGCGGTGGTCGCTTCGCCATATAGACGTCCACCAGCTGCCCCATGCACTCGTCATACTCTTTCTGACTGTGCGAATGAGCGTGATAGCGACCGCCAAATCGACGGATATCCCCGTTGAAATCCGGGCTGATATGAAACAGTTCGTGAATGACCGTAATCAGCTTCTCGCGGAAGCAATGGTCAAAGAACCGCGGCAAGTAGAACGTCAGGATATACAACAGCTCTTGCCGCCCGTGATAGATGCGGGGCACTGTCCATTGACGGCCATATCGCTCGGTGAACAACGACCCGTCTTCAAAACGTAACGGGGTGAGCTTCGCCTGAATGCCGTAAGAGACTCGCCGGCGTGCTTGAGCAAACGTCACGGCGACTTCTGCCATGCGTACATGCCCAAGATCGGGCAGACGCTGAGTGATGTCATCGCAGAGGCGATACATCGCGGCACTAAAGTCAAACGGCGTCCGGGAGGCGGTCATGTTGTGAAAGAATCCTTTCTTCAACAACGCTACGCATCGGGACGCCATGACGGGTGACACTCTGTCCAACAGAGGTCACCCTGCAATTCATCTTCGCAGTACGGGCTTCAAACCCGTTACCACAAACTAAGCGCTGGCGGTTTCTTCCGCTGCAGCGGGCGTCTTCGGTGCAGTTACCTGCAATGATTCGTTCTTCTTATGACGAACTCGCTTCACGCGATCGTTCTCTCCCACGAACTCAAGGATGGCGTGACGGGTGGCATCGCCAATCCGGAACTTCGCCAATTTCAAGATGCGGGTATAACCGCCGTTACGATCAGCAAACCGCGGGGCCAATTCGCTGAAGAGGATCTCGACCGCAGCGATGTCTCGCAGAGCAGCGAAGGCACGACGACGAGCTTCCACACCGGGTGAACGAGCCTGAGCCCATTGCGACCAAGTGGGGGATTCCCGCCAAGCCTTCCATTCAGCGGTATCTTTCGCAGCCTTGGTTGCGTACTGCACTGCAACCGTGTCAGCGATAATACCCTTCTTCGCGAGAGTGATCAGCTTCTCAACAAACGGACGAATTTCCTTAGCCTTGGGCACCGTGGTGGTGATCCGGCCGGGAACCGCGGGATTATTTTCCGCACCTTCCACACTACGCAGCGTCTTGATCAGACTGGCTGCCATATTGCGGAACATCGCCTTACGGTGTGACGCAGTACGGTTCAACGTCCGGCCGGCAATTCTGTGACGCATGGCTGATCTACTATCTCGCTCTAAAGGCTGCTGTATCAAATCGCCCGGGAAGACCATCTGCAGTCGGCGGCGAACAACTCGCAATCAACCGGCTAGCATCTTCCCTGGGCGTTACTTAACTCGTCAAGAACAATCCCAACTACTTCGCGGCGCCGCTACCCGATTGAGGAGCCACTCGCATTCCGAGTCGCAATCCAATCACTTGCAGACGCTCTTTCACTTCCAGCAACGTGGTCTCACCGAAATTGCGAACTTGCAACAATTGCTCGTCGCTGCGGCGAACCAAGTCGCGAACTGTATTGATCCCTTCGGATTCCAAACAGTTCGTGGCACGGACTGACAAATTCAATTCGGCCAGGCTCTGATTGAGCTTCTCTTCGAGCTCCAAGTCAACCGGCGAGTAGCCAGTGGCTTCCATCAGACCCTTGAGACCTTGTTCTGGCGGCAATTCCGGGCCCGGTTCGCGATAGGTCACGAACGGAGTCAGGTGCTTTCGCAGAATCTTGGCCGATTCGACCAACGCCATATCGGGCGTAATCGTTCCGTTTGTCCAAATTTCCAACGTCAGCTTATCGTAGTTAGTACGCTGACCGACGCGGGTATCTTCAATCTTGTAGCGGACACGGGTGACGGGCGAATAAATCGCGTCCACCGGAATCACACCCACTTCGTGATCGGCCTTGTAGTGCTCGCTGACCGGCATATAACCGCGGCCATTTTCCACCGTCAATTCGACGAGGAAGGGGACGTCGTCGGTCATCGTGGCAATCACGAGATCCTTGTTGATGATCTCAACTTGATCGTCAGTGATGATGTCAGCACCCGTCACCACACCACGTTCGTGGCGATCGATACGAATGGTTTTGGCCGAGGCACTGTGGTTCTTCACCACCAACGACTTGATATTCAGGATGACGTCGGTGACGTCTTCCACGATACCGGGAATCGTAGTGAATTCGTGTTGCACACCCTGCATCTTCACGCGGGTGATCGAACTGCCTTCCAAGCTGGAGAGCAGAATTCGACGCAAGCTATTGCCGATTGTCGCCCCGAACCCTCGTTCGAACGGCTCGGCAACGAACTTGCCATAGGTCGGTGTCAGCGTAGCCAATTCCGGGATCAACCGGCTGGGCAACTCTAATCCCCGCCAACGAATACGCATCTGTGTTTCCCCCAGTGTTTTCAGTTTCGGCTGTTGTCAGCCGAGTAAGGGCGCGAAGCCCGCATGCTGTGCCGCCCGTAGTCTGCGACCCGCCCGAAGCACAACTGCCCCGACGCCGCACGACTGCGAAGACCGATAGTTTAACGCGAGCACAACTCGATGATCAACTGTGGCTGGACCGGCAGCGAAACGTCACCCAGTTCAGGCAACCGCAAAACCTTGCCTTCCGGAATTTCGCCCGGAATCACAGTCAAAAAGTCGGGAGCCGAAATCCGGCCCTCTTCCAAATTGTTTCGAACGGCACCCAAGCTTTTGGGACGGTTCTTCACAGTGATCGAATCGCCAGCCTTGATCAGGTAGCTGGAGATCGTGACCTTGCGGCCATTCACACGGATGTGACCATGACCGACCAGCTGCCGAGCACTGGCACGCGAGCCAGCAAAGCCCAGGCGATGCACGATGTTGTCCAGACGACGCTCGAGCAAGCTCATCAGCGAGTCCCCGGTATTACCGTGTGATCGCAATGCGATCTCCAGCATCCGGCGGAACTGCCGCTCGTAAAGGCCATAATAGCGCTTCACTTTTTGCTTCTCACGGAGTCGCTTGCCGTACTCAGTCGGCTTCGACTTCTTTTCCCCGTGCATACCGGGGCCGTACTCACGTCGCTCGATCGCGCACTTCGGCGAATCGCAACGCAAGCTCTTGAGAAACAACTTGACGCCTTCGCGGCGACAGAGGCGGCAGACAGGTCCGGTATAGCGTCCCATGATCTCACTCAGAAAACTCGGGCCGCGTGCAAGACGCGGCCGTGGAAAACATCAGTCAACTAGCAATACTGCTGTACCAACCCACCAGCAAACTCTGTAGCGTGGCCTGGTAGTTGCAGCCGGCTTGCGCCCGGCCACAACATCCAAATCAGACGCGGCGTCGCTTCGGGGGACGGCAACCGTTGTGCGGCAGCGGAGTCACGTCTTCAATGATCTTGACGACCAGACCTGAACTCTGCAAACCGGTGATCGCACTTTCACGTCCCGAGCCCGGCCCCTTGACCTTGACTTCGATTTCTTTCACGCCGAACTTCGACGCCCGCTCAGCACACGTTTCAGCAGCACGTTGTGCGGCGAACGGAGTGCTCTTGCGGCTGCCCTTGAAGCCAGACGTTCCTGCGGAGGCCCAGCACAATACGTCGCCATTGACGTCAGTGATGGTCACCAATGTGTTATTGAACGTCGCCTTGATATGGGCAACGCCCCGTGACACATTGCGACGGATTTTCTTCTTTTTCGCCTTCCCCACAACAACTCTCCCAGAACGGCAATTCTGTGACCCGTTCTAAATAACTAAGCACCCACTAAAAACTGAGCACTTGGGCCAGATAACTTTGCTGGAGCACCACCGGCCACCGGCCGATTAGCGCATATCCTTGACGCCCTTCTTACCGGCGACCGTCTTACGGACACCCTTCCGAGAGCGAGCATTTGTGCGAGTACGTTGACCGCGAACGGGCAACCCACGGCGATGACGCAGTCCGCGATAGCACTGGATATCACGCAATCGGGCGATATCCTGAGCGATCTTACGCCGCAACTGGCCTTCGATCAGGTATTCCTTATCGAGCAAGTTCGCAATGCGGGCGACTTCGTCTTCCGTGAGCTCTTTGCCCTTCTTATGGAGATCAATCCCCAATTGACGGCAAATATTGATGGCCGTGGTTCGGCCGATCCCGTACAAGTACGTCAACGAAATGTATGTGGGACGGTCGTTGGGAATGTCCACACCTTGAATACGCGGCATGAGCCCTTGCTCCGATTCGTTGCTGGTTCGTTCGTAAAAGTCTTGTCTTGTCCGTCAGGACGATGCCTGACTTCCGACGCGTGCGGTACTGATCGTCGAGATAAGCCCGACCTACCCTTGACGCTGCTTGTGGCGTGGGTTGGCTGAACAGATCACGTACACGCGACCCTTGCGACGCACCATCTTACACTTTTCACAAATCCGGCGGACACTTGCTCGGACTTTCATGTCCCTACCCGTCACTTTCTCAAACTGATTCGCAACCAGCAGACTACTGATCACTTTCCAGAAGCCCACTGTAATTTCGCATCACGATATGGCTGTCAATCTTCTGCACAACGTCGAGAGCCACAGATACGGCGATCAACAGTCCGGTCCCACCGAAGAAGCTGGCCACCAGCATATCAACTTGCAGGAAAGACGCAATCATCGTCGGTATCACAGCGACGACACTCAGGAACGCAGCACCCACATAGGTGATACGAACCATGACTTTTTCCAGGTATTCTGCAGTCCGGCGACCAGGACGATAACCCGGAATAAAACTGCCATAATCTTTCAGATTATTAGCAATGTCCTTCGGATTGAACGTGATCGCTGTCCAGAAGTAGCAGAAGAAGTAAATCAAACCGATGTAACACACATTGTACAACACCCCCTTATCGGAGATGAACGCGGCCCCCAGATTCTTCAGGAACTCAATTCCCAAAGCGTTTCCGAGCGAACTGAACAAGAACGACGGAATCAACAACAGGCTCGAAGCGAAGATGATTGGCATCACGCCCGACTGATTGACCCGCAGTGGTAAATATTGCTTCTGACCACCCCAAGTGCGGCGGCCACGAACGTGTTTGGCACTCTGCGTCGGAATCTTACGTTGCCCTTGAGTGATCGCCACCACACCGATGATGACCGCCACGAACAACATAGACAGAATCAACAACTTGTCGATACCTGCTCCCGAACCCAACTTGAAACCATCCTTGAAGGCGGGCTTCAGCAACGATTGCAAGGCTTCAGGCATCCGGCACAAAATACCGGCCATAATCAGCAAGCTGATCCCGTTGCCAATTCCATACTCGTCGATCTGCTCACCAATCCACATTAACAACACCGTTCCGGCCGTCATCGTCAGCGCTGCCGCGAGATGGAACGGGAAAGTGTCGAAGTCGTTTAAGACCGGACTGGGCTGCATGTTATACGACAAATACCGCACCCACATGAAACTCTGGGCAAAAGCCAGAATCACAGTGGCGTAGCGTGTGTATTCGTTAATCTTCTTACGTCCCGCCTCGCCTTCCTTCTGCAGTTTCTCCAACGGCGGATACACCGTGGCGAACAGCTGGAAGATAATTGAAGCGGAAATATACGGCATGATGCCCAATCCGAAGATCGTGCTCATACCGATGCTAGCAGCCGAGAACAATTGCACGACTTGCATCGCACGTCCCAGACCGCTTTGATCATTAGCCTGGCTCTCCAGAGCCTGCTTCAATGCCGTTTGGTCAATGATCGGCAGGGGAATGTAATACCCCAGGCGATACACAGCCAGCAAACCGAGAGTCAAGATGATCTTGTATCTCAGTTCCGGGATGCGGAAGACCGTCAGCAGCTTTTCAATCATCGCGACTTATCCTATTCACAGCTTGCCCATTCCGTGGGGCTAACTGTCGCGGGGACTCTCAACACCTGCTGTCGAACTCACCACACCAACGACCATCGTTGGACAAAATGGTCCAGTCCACATTACTCAATCACAGACACAGCACAGCTGGTCCGATTAGCCCATCAAAACTTCAGTCGTCCCGCCAGCCGCAACGATCTTTTCTGTTGCCGACTTGGAGAAACGGTGCGCCTTAACCGTCAGTGCCTTGGTGATGTCGCCATCGCCCAGGATCTTGATGACGTCATGTCGCCCTTGAACCAGGCGAGTGATCTTCAGCATGTCCGGGTCAACCACGGCGCCAGCTTGGAACACGTTTTCAATATCAGACAAGTTGACGATCGCGACATTGACCGCGAAGTACTTGTTGTTGAAACCGCGCTTGGCAATACGCCGAGCCATCGGCACCTGGCCACCTTCGTGGCTCAGACGGCGAGAGTTACCCGCACGGCTACCAGCACCCTTGTGCCCGCGGCCTGACGTCTTACCGTGACCAGAACCAGGACCACGACCGACGCGTTTCCGCAGGGTGTTGGTCTTGATGCCCTTGTGTACGTCTTCAAGAATCATTTCGACACCTATGTTCGACTCGCAGGGATATTCGCACCACGAGCAATTTACTTAACGCTTTTAACAAAGCCAGTTGTGGACAACGCTACTATCTTGCTTCTGCTAGAAATGGTCAGTCCGCAGAGGCTTTGTTGCTTGAATCTACAGCTCGACGCCACGCAGACGAGCGATGCTTTCGCGAGTCCGCAGCTTCGACAAGGCATTCATCGTGGCCTTGACCATGTTCAACGGATTCGTCGAACCACGGGCCTTGGTCAGAATGTCGTGCACACCAGCTGACTCCAACACAGCACGCACGCTGGCACCGGCGATAACGCCAGTACCGGGGGCTGCGGGAATCAAGAGGACACGCGACGAACCGAAGCGACCCTCAACCATGTGCGGAATTGTTTTGCCGGCAATCGGCACTCGAATCGTATTACGAATCGAAGAGCGAACAGCTTTATCTACAGCCAATGGGACTTCGATACCCTTGCCGTAGCCGTAGCTGGTCTTGCCCTTTTCGTCGCCCGTTACCACTAATGCGGTAAAGCTAAATCGTCGGCCGCCCTTGACTACGCAGGCGCACCGACGAATTTGGACAACTTTTTCTTTTCCATCGGATCGTGCTTCGGATACTGACGCCACGGCTTGATTACTCCCCGGTCATTACCGGTCTGTGGGGCAGGGCTCTTCGACTCCCCTGCCACAACTGAATCTCAATTAGAATTCCAAACCACCCGCCCGAGCTGCATCAGCCAAGGCCGCAATCCGACCATGATAGCGATATTGGCCACGGTCGAACACGACTTCCTTGACACCTTTTTCGATCGCTCGTGAAGCAATCAGCGTCCCGATCGCTACGGCGGCAGCTTTATTGCCACCGTTCGCACCTTCGGTCAACGCTTGCTTCTCAACGGTGCTCGCCGAGGCGAGTGTCTTGCCGTCTGCGTCGTTGATGATCTGCACGTAAATATGTTTGTTGCTGCGAAATACGGTCAATCTGGGGCGCGTCGCCGTGGCGCGAATCCGATTACGGACTCGAAACCGCCGATTCTGGCGCTGCAAACCGATCCGAGCTGACAGTTTCATCTCTTTACCCTAAACCGCTGACGCCATACCGAAAGAAACACAAACCAACTTGCGGCAATCCACCGCGTAAAGCCGGACGACGATCAGCTACTGCCGAATGCCTTACCAGCCTTACGACGGACATACTCGCCAGCGTATCGAATTCCCTTACCCTTGTACGGCTCGGGCGGCTTAACGCCACGCACCACCGCTGCGAACTGACCGACTGCCTGCTTATCGGCACTCTTCATGTTCACGTGGGTTGCATCGGGAATCTCGACGATCACACCAGCGGGGATCGGCAACTTCACAATGTTGGCGAAACCGACTTGTAATTCGACGTTCTTGCCTTTGATTGCAGCCTGGTAACCGACACCCTGAATTTCCAACTTCTTTTCGAAGTAGGTGGTGACGCCGACGACCATGTTATTGATCAGACTGCGAGTCAAACCGTGCAGAGCACGATTCGCCTTATCGTCGTTGGGACGAGTCACATTCAAATTGCGGGTTGCAGCATCGAATTCGACGTTCATATTCGGATGATACGTCAGCTTCAATTCGCCGTTCTTGCCTTTCACAACCACCTCACCACCCGCGACGCGAACGTCAACGGCGGCAGGGACTGCGATCGGTTTCTTACCAATCCTGGACATATTAAATCGCGCCCAATGCTGGGGATGTTATCCGCTGGCCTTACCGTTCTCAGCAACTTCAGTCACTGAACTCGAAAGACCGCGTTTCTCCCGTTAAACCAAAAAGCTATATCACACAAAACGACCGCAACGGCCATTTAATATACGGTACACAACACTTCGCCGCCCACGCCCTGGGCCTTGGCTTCGCGATTGCTCAACAAACCCTTGTTCGTCGACAGAACCTTGATTCCCAGCCCCTGCAACACAACCGGCAGGCTGTCAACGTTGCAGTAGCTGCGACGACCAGGCTTGCTGTCGCGGCTGATGTGCTGAATGACGCGCTCACCATTGGGGCCGTACTTCAACACCAGACGCAAGGTAGCAGCCGGCTTGCTGTCGATGATCTCGTGCTCCCAAATGTAGCCTTCACGCTGC
>JAZKFE010000113.1:0-7443 GCA_040386595.1 Planctomycetota bacterium
ATGTCGCGGTTCACGATGTTATAGAGCGGCTGCACACACACGAATTTGTTGAGGTTCAACTTGTCGCTGGTCCAGAGGGCTTCGCACACCTTCCAGGCACGGAAGTTCGAGCAGGCGATATACATGATCTTGCCCTGATGGATCAGATCGTCCAGCGCCCTCAGTGTCTCTTCGATCCGGGTCGTGTCATCGGGAGCATGTACATAGTAGAGATCAATGTAGTCGGTCCCTAGTCGTTTGAGGCTCGCGTTACATTCGTTCGTCAGATGCCGCCGACTGGCGCCGCTTTCGTTCGGTCCGGGCCCCATGACCTGACGCCCCTTCGTCGCCAGGATCACCTTATCCCGCTTCCCGGCCAATCCCTTTCCGACAACAATTTCCGATTGCCCGAGGCTATACATGTTCGCGGTGTCGATGAAGTTGATCCCCTGATCGATCGCTTTGTGCAGGATCTGGATCGAATCAGCCTCGTTGGCCTGACCGCCGAACATCATCGTGCCGAGACAAATAGGCGAAACCTTGATACCAGCCGAACCGAGATTGCGATATTCCATGATCGGGGATCCGTCGTGATTCAAAAGGTGTGTTGGTAATTCCGAAGCCAGCGGTCCAATTCAGGGTCACGGAAGGGTAGGGCAGCCGACTGCGCCGTATTGCCTTTGGGGTGAAAACCCACTACGAAACAACGGCTGGGTGAAAGCATCCTCTTCCCATCCGATCGCTACCGGCTAAAACGGGCATTCCATGTAATCGGACCTGTAAACCGGGCATTCTCCTCAGTGGTTGTTGATGCGTTGACGATCATATCTATTGACTCGTCCGATGTAACGTCTGCCGGTTGCGGCTGTTCTGGAAATCCTCGGGGACTGGCTCTTGATAGTTTGCCCCCGGGTCGATATGCTCGCACGCTTCGGACATGTTTTGTCCCGGAATTACGTGTTTTTGAGGAAGGAGACCGACGACTGTGGGAGTGAAGAAGACAGGTAAAGGACGACGTAAAATCGGTAGCCGCAAGCGACGCATGAAGGCGAAAATTCGCCATCGTAAGGACCGCTAAGCCGCGCTGCCCCGTTAAGTCCTCGCTCGTTAAGTCCTCAGCGGAACTCGCCAAGAATTCCACAGAGGCACAGAGAATACAGAGTTTTTTCGTGCTGGCTTCCTAATCGCAGTCAGATCATGAACACTCTGCACCCTCGGGGCCTCTGTGGTGCTAACCCCAACACAACTCAGCGGAGTTCGCGTCTTCCATTCGCGAACTCCGCTGTTTTCTTGCGCCCCTCACGCCACGCCGGTGTGCCCTCTTTGCCCCCTTCGGCGTCACCCCACGACATTCGCACACAATCCCGCTTTTCTTTGCATTCTTTGATCCCTTTGATTTGACGCATCCTGCTCTCAACGGGTCCGTATCTCCTATCTTCCTGACAAATAGCGGGTTACGCCAAACCACTCCCATCGAAGCAAGTTGAAACGCAACTTGCAAAGTTGTTGTTTTGTTTGCTCCTCTTTGATTTAGAACGCTTAACCACGGACTGACAAGAAGAGGTGAAACCACGAATGACACCAATCACACGAATAATGAAGAACCGCCAACTGCAGCAGTTGGGAATTCGGCGACGTAATTCAAGGCCCACTCCGGTTCTTCCCCCGATTCATTCGTGTCATTGGTGTGATTCGTGGTGAAAATCTCCGGAAGCAATTCCACGCGTTTTCTTTTCACCGCTTCTTTGAATTCTTTGCCCTCTTTGATTTGACGCTCCGCAACACCGAGCATGAACTGACAAGAATGAGGTGCAGCCACGAATGACACAAATCACACGAATAATGAAGAACCGCCGACTGCAGCAGTGGAGAATTCGGCGACGTAATTCGAGGCCCACTCTGGTTCTTCCCCGATTCATTCGTGTCATTGGTGTGATTCGTGGTGAAAATCTCCGGAAGCAATTCCGGGCGTTTTCTTTTCACCGCTTCTTTGAATTCTTTGCCCCCGTTGGTGATTGCTCACGGTGTCGATGCCAGATGACTCCGCCGCTGCGGGGCATTTGTGTCGCCTCACAATCCAGTCTGATTCTCTCCATGACGCTGACAACCGCCAAATCGGGAGACACGGCAAAATCCGGCCCATTGAGATGTCTTGAATCTCGTCGCACGGCGAATCATTGTGAGGGTGAGGCTAGGGGTTGAGACTCCTGTCGAACCTCCTACTCTTTCGACACCCGGTAGACTCAAGCGGTTCGGCACGAGCGTCCCTCCCCAGAATCGTGGGACGACGTCCCACGGCTCGTTTGCAGCCTGATTTCTTCGCCGACATCCCGGTCGCGAAACTGACATTTCGCTCCCTTGAAATTCGCCCTCTTGATGGCGAAGTCCGGTAGCCAGATCTGCTCATTGGACCATCTGTAACGCTTGTGCCGACTGGTCCTGCTGCCGAATTCTCGCTCAAGAAACTTCTCGCCAGACACTCGCGTTTTGCCCCCGAAGTCTGGCGGAACGACCCTCACATTTGGTAAATTTGATGTGAAGCTATTCTGAAAGATCATTCCAATTAGGAGTGGGAAACTCTGCCGATGAGGTAGTCTACTCAACCTCAGTCAGGGCATTTTCTGTTTCCTGCTCGAGGAATGGTTATTGGCAACAAGTTTGATGATGCGGCAACAGCCACCTGGCTTCCCACCTGCCGTGTTGTGAAACACTGATTCAGAGGTATCGACTATGCGTGGATGGCGAATTTCTTGGAGCCTCGTCGTTTGTGGGCTCGCAGTGACGGCGATTACCGGACTGCCACGACGGGCCACGGCGCAAGACGCCGCTGCAGGCGAGGCGAAAGCCACCATGCTCCAGCAGGCTGCGGATGAAGCCTTAGGGCGCAAGACCGCTGCTCAAAAATTGGCGGAAGAACTCCAGGCCAAAGCAAAACCCTTCCGCGAAGCGCTGACCAAAGCCAAGAGCGAAGAAACCAAAGCCGGCGCTGCTGCGGCTGCGGCAGAAAAAGATCTGGCTCCCAAGCTCGAAGTCGTGAAGAAGGCCGAAGCTGATAAGCCGGCCCTCGACAAGCTGGCCGCTGACACCGCCGCGGTAGCTCAGGCCAGCGTTGAAACCAAGAACGCTTACGCCAAGCTGGCTGGTGAAATCGCCGTCGCTGCCAAGACTTCTGCCGAGATCGCCGCCAAGGCGAAGGAAGCACTGGACAAGGCTCCCACCGATGCCGCTGCCATCGCCGCCAAGGCTGCCGCTGATAAGTTTGCCGCAGACGCCGATGCCATGGCGAAAGCTGCCACCGCGAAGATTCCGGAACTCGACAAAGCCGTTGCGGATTCCGCCGCCAAGGCCAAAGTCGAAGCCGACAAGCTCGCCGTTCAAGTCAAGTTGATTGCCGATTCGACCGCCGCCGCCAAGGTCGTTCAAGACCTGGTCGCCACCCAGAAGGCCGCTCAAGCCAAGGGTGCCGAAGAAGCGAAGCAGGCTGAAGCCGGCCTCGCCGCCGTCCAACCGGACCTCGACAAGGCTGTTGCCGGATTGGCTGCCGTCACCACCGAACACGTCGAAAAACTGCAGGGTGCCCAGGGTGCCTTGGCCGAAATCGGCAAGTTTGTGTACTTCTCCAAAGACATCGCTCCGGTGTTTGTCAAACGCTGCGTGGCCTGCCACAACGCTCGGACGGCCAAGGGCCGGTACAACATGGAGACCTTCACCGCCGTGATGAAGGGTGGCGAGCAAGGCGATACGATCATCCCAACCGACGGTGAATTGTCGGTGTTGTGTGTGATGATCGATAACGGTTCGATGCCCAAGGATGCCGATCCGCTGACGAAGGAAGAAATCGAACGGATCAAGAAGTGGATTACGCTGGGTGCCGTGCTGGATGCCGGTAAAGATGCTGATGCACCGCTGACGTCGATCATGCCCAAGCTGCCGCAACCCGCCGCTCCGGAATCGTACCGCGTGCCGGTCTCGATCACCGGTTTGGCCTTCAGCCCCGATGGAACGCAACTCGCCAGCTCGGGCTATCATGAAGTCCTGATCTGGAACGTGGCCGATGGAGCTCAACTGCGACGCATCACGAACGTGGCCGAACGGACGCACGAAATTCAATACAGCCCCGATGGCTCGCTGATCGCCGTCGCTGCCGGAACCCCGGCTCAGAATGGCGAAATCAAGCTCTTCAAGGCAGCTGATGGAACTCTCGTCAAGGACCTCGTCACCACCGCTGATGCCATGTTCGCGGTCGCCTTCAGCCCCGATGGCAAGCGTCTGGCTGCTGGTGGTGCTGACCGTGCCATCCGCGTCTTCAATGTCGAAACCGGTGCTCAAGAACTCCTGATTGAAGATCACGCTGACTGGGTCATGGGAATTGCCTGGTCACCCGATGGAGCGAAACTGGCCTCGGCCAGCCGCGACAAGACTTCCAAGGTGTTCGACGCCAAGACCGGTGATTCGCTGATCACGTTCCCCGGCCACGGTGAGCCTGTGTTCGGCGTGCAGTTCCTGCCCAGCGGCACCGAAATCGCCACCGCCGGACGCGACAAGCAAATCCGCATCTGGAACGCGACCAATGCCACACAGGTCCGAGCCATCGGCGGCTTCGGCAACGAAGTCTTCCGCATCATCATCACTCCCGACGGTCGCCTCTTCAGCTGCAGTGCTGACCAGACGGCTCGTGAGCACAAGCTGGACGGAACTCAGGTTCGCGTCTTCACCGGTCACAAGGACTGGGTCTACGCCGTCGCCTTCAACCCGGCGACCAAGAAACTGGCCACCGGCAGCTGGGAAGGTGAAGTCCGCATTTGGAACGCCGAAGACGCCAAGGGAATGCTCGACTTCGTCGCTGCTCCCGGCTACAAGGCCCCGACGACCGCCGCAGTCAAGTAATTCTTGAAAGACTGTCGTTCAACGGAGATTCGAGAATCAGCACCCCGGTCGTGTTCCACTGCCGGGGTGCTTTCGTTTCCAGTGTTCCCATTCCTTACCAGGACTGATACTCCATGGATCTGCGTGCTCCTGAGGAACGTCACCCCCATCAACATCCGCTGCCTCGACGAGGCTTTTTAAAGGTCGCCGCCGGCGTGCTGGCTGCCAGCACCACCGTGGCGCGGTCCGACGCGGCCGAACCCACCAACGAGCCGCCCCCCGGCAAGGACCCGTTGCTGATCACCCAGAACCCGGTCATCGTGCGAGCGCGAGACGCGGCTCTCGATGTGCTGAAACCCACGCGGGCACAGTTGGAGCATGGCCTGGAACTCCATCGCCAGAGCCTGGTGTTTGACTCGTACGGCTTTGCTCCCCGCGCTGCCCCCGACGGAGCCGCCCTCGTCGCTGCAGATGCCGCCGGGGCTTCCGACGCGGAACTGCAAGACCTGCGAGAAGAGATGGGCATGATTCGCGCGGTGAACGATGCGGCCGAAAAATTGGAATTTCAAGAAGCCTGGCGCTGCGCGGGCATGACCTGCATCTTTCAGAATGCCGGTGAGGAAGGCCAAGCCCCCGAACGGTTACTCAAACGCCTGGCCCGGTTTTCTTACCTCAGCGACATGCTGCGTGAAGTCCTGCAACGGGCCACGTTGCCCGAGGATATCGTCGCGGCCAAGGCGGCGGGTAAAGGCTGCCTGTATCTGACCGGCAACGGAGTTCCCATCGCCCAACAATGGAATACCGTCGAGGATGAACTGCAATACGTGCGAACATTTTTTCAGCTCGGCATTCGCATGATGCACGTCACCTATAATCGCCGCAACATGCTCGGCGACGGGTGTGCCGAACTGGCCAACGGGGGGCTCAGCGATTTCGGACGAGCCGCCATCGGCGAGATGAATCGGGTGGGGGTGATCGTCGACGTGGCCCATAGCGGTTGGCAAACCAGTTTGGAAGCGGCAAAAATTTCCCAGAAGCCGATGGTTGCCAGCCATACCAGTTGTGACGCCTTGCAGCATCACATCCGAGCCAAACCCGACGCGGTCATTCGTGCCATCTGTGACACGGGCGGGCTGGTAGGAATTTGCTGTATCCCCAATTTCCTCGGTCGCTCCGCAGACATCGCCGCGCTGTTGGATCATGTCGATTACGTCGTCAAGCAATTCGGCATCGACCATGTCGCCATTGGGACCGACGTCTCGCACACGTCGCAACACGCCTCCGCGCCAGCCGCCAAGGCCCCCGGCCGCGGCAAGCGTCGCAACCGCTTCGAATCCTTGTGGCCGGCCAACGCACTCGGCGGCCAATGGCCACGTGCCGGCAGCCTAGGCTGGACGAACTGGCCGTTATTCACAGTGGGCCTCGTTCAACGCGGCTACAGCGACGACCACATCCGCCAGATCCTCGGCGAAAACATCCTGCGTGTCTGCCGAGCCGCCGTAGCTAAATAAGAGTTTTAAAAATATCTCACGCAAAGGCGCCAAGGCGCAAAAATGAAAGAGTATTTTACTCGGTCAATCATCAGAACTTTGCGCCTTCGCGCCTTTGCGTGAGACTATTCTTAGATCGTTGTGACCGAGCACGTCGTCCACTGCGGCTTGCCGTCCTCCGTGGTGACTGGTATCACTGGTGTCAGCACTTCTGACACCGACAATTCGGATTCTTTCATGACGCAGCCCCAGCCCCTGATTTCTATCCGCCAGGTCTCCAAACGTTTCCCCGGTGTGATTGCATTGCAGAACGTCTCGTTTGACGTCACCCGCGGGGAATGTCACGCGGTGATGGGCGAGAACGGTGCGGGCAAAAGCACGCTGATGAAGATCCTATCGGGCGTGCAGACCGATTTCGAAGGCGAACTGATCCTGCGCGGGCAACCGATCCGCTTCACCGGAACCCGCGCTGCCGAAGCGGCCGGGGTCAGCATGATTCACCAGGAACTCAACCTGGTCGAAGGGCTCTCTGCAGCCGCGAATATTTTCCTTGGCCGGGAAAAACGCACGCGTCTCGGGCTGCTCGATGACCACGCGATGGAACGCGCCGCTGGTGACTTGTTGACTCAATTGGAATGCGAGATCTCCCCCCAGATCCCGGTCGGCTCGCTCCGCGTGGGTGACCAGCAACTGGTGGAAATTGCCAAGGCCCTGTCGCTCGATACCGACATCCTGATCATGGACGAACCCACCAGCGCCCTGACCGAATCCGAGGTCGCGCGGCTGTATCGTGTGCTGGAACGGCTGCGGGCTCGAGGCGTGACGATCATCTATATCTCGCACAAGATGGAAGAAGTCTTTCGACTGGCCGACCGCATCACCGTGCTCCGCGACGGCCAGTTCGTGAAGACGATTTCCAAGTCGGCCACGAACGCGAAGGAAATCGCACACTTGATGGTCGGCCGCGAAATCGAATCGATGCACTTGGGGACCGAGCGGCAAATCGGCGAAGTCATTCTGGAGACTCGCGGGCTGTCGCTGCCGTGGAGCGGTCATGCCCGCAAATGGCGACTGCAGGATGTCAATTTCCAGCTGCGGAAAGGCGAAG
>JAZKFE010000114.1:0-26414 GCA_040386595.1 Planctomycetota bacterium
GGCTCGGCGCCGAAGACGGCCGACCCGGAACTGGCCGTTGCGACCGACACGGCCAGACTGATCGACTTCGACTTGAGTCCCGCCAGCCACAGATAACCGGTGGCGCCAATCGTCAGCAACGTGAGCGCGACGACACTGCCCCATCCGCTCAAGTCAATCCTGCCACTGCGGTGGGCGTTTCGCCAGGAAGGCTTGAATTCCTTCTTGCGCGTCCGGTGCCGCCAGGTTTTCGACCATGCAGCGTTGCGCATAGGCGTAGGCCGCGGAACGTTCCAGCGGCAGCTGTTCGTAGAAGGCTTGCTTGCCGAGACGCAATGTGTGGGCACTGCTGGCCGCAATCTGGTCAGCCAGTTTGAACGTTTCCGCTTCGAGTTGCTCGGCGGGGACGACATGGTTGACCAGGCCCACTCGTTCGGCTTCAGCGGCCGAAATGGCGTTGCCGGTGAATAGCATTTCCAGCGACTTCTTGGTGGGGACCGCGCGGCATAACGCGACCGACGGGGTCGTGCAGAACAGGCCGATTTTGACTCCCGGAGTGGCGAAGTAAGCCGTTTCGGCGGCCAGGACCAAGTCGCAGGTTGCCGCCAGTTGGCAGCCTGCTGCGGTGGCCAATCCCTGGATCATGCCGATCACCGGCTGCGGCAGTTTACGGACTGCCTCCATCACTTCGGTACAAAGCGAGAAGATCGCCGCAGCGGTAGATTCGTCAGCCGCGGCCAACTCTTTCAAGTCGTGCCCAGAGCTAAAGACGGTGCCGGCGGCACGCAGCACGACCACTTTTACCTGACGATCTTCGCTGATCCTTGCGAGCGTCGACCGCAAAGTTTCCAGCATCGTGCGCGACAGCGCATTGCGTTTCTCCGGATGATTCAGAGTCACCACGCCAACCCGTTGACGGACCTCAAACAGTACCACAGGGTTCTCCATCACGACCTCCACCAGAAAACAATCTTTGATTTTCAACTCCGCACGACTCCGAAAACGTGAGTACCGTCGCTCGTGGCGCCGGTACGCCTCAGGGAGGGTTGCGGTTCTGTATGAGACTTCACGGACAACTCACGGCTGACTGGAGTTGCCAGCGTTGATAGTCTCGACATTGTGGTTGTTTCACGCAGCGTGAACCAACCTCGGCTTGTCTCCAGCATGTGACTGCTCAACGTTCCTTGGGGGATGTCGTTGCGGACGCGTCTGGCGCACAGTCACACCTATTGCCGGCCCGTTTCCTGACTGCTTTCGCTGACCACTTGCCTTCTCCGGTGACACTTCCCGCGTGGGTTTGTCGTGAAGAATGCGCTTGGAACTCGTGATCTTCTTCGGCAATTTGCACATCGTCGGCGCGAGCCTGTCGAGGTGTCAAATCCTGAGTAAGACGTTGTATTTCAACGAGTGGCTGGCGGTGTCGCAAGCAGCAGGCCCCAAGCCTGTTCGTCATTGTAGCAAGATTCATAAGACAAGTTCGACCCGCGTACTGAGCCCGATTTCGCTCAGTCTGAGGGGTCGTTTTGATGGGACATTTCAGCGATCCGTGTGGTGGGCTCGGTGTGCTCGAATCGAATGGTTCGACAAACCTGAAGTGCCGCGGGAATTCGTAGTCTGGGGATTGGCCCGTGCCATTCCAGATGCGGGTTCGCACCGACTTCAGATTGATCACGAGCAGCCACGATCGCAGCGGTTCACAGATTCGCTTACGGGGAGGTAACCAGGTCGATGCGTCGTCAACAATTTCATCTCTGGGTCTTAGTGGCTTGTATGGGGGCCGCGTCAGGGCTGTTCAGTCCCGAACAAGCGGAAGCTTTCGGCCGATGGAGACACTCCAGCGGTGGTAGCTCTGGCGGAAGTTCCGGCGGCAGCTCGGGGGGCGGCTTCTTTGGCGGCGGTTTGTTCGGTGGAAGTTCCGGGGGCAGCTCTGGCGGTAGCTCCTGGGGCAGTTCTGGTAGCTCGGGCGGGTCTCGCGGCCGGTACCGGATGAAGATTAAGATTCGTTATCGCCGCGGTGGTTCCAGCGGCGGTAGCTCGGGTGGTTCCAGTGGCGGCTATGCTAGCGGTGGCTACGGCGGCGGTTATGGCAACGGATTCGACGGTGGTTATTCCACTGGCGGATATATTGATCCGTCCTATGACGCCGGCAATGCCAATCAGAACTGGGCTCCGGCTCAATCGCCGACCTACACTTCGCCGCAACCGGGTGGTTTCACTCCCCAATCCGTTCCATCGGACGTGGGTGTGCCTCCGACTCCGGAAGGCGTCACTCCCGCTCCAGTGCCTGCTCCTGTAGCGCCTCAGCCCGCGGCGTCTCCGATTCCGCAAGGTCAGTCCTACCGGACTCCGAGTCGTCCGTTCTCGTTGCAGAGTCACGAAGAGGACTCGAACCACAACCGTTCGGGAATCGTGGTCTATGTGCCGGAAGCCGCTCAGGTTTTCGTCAACAACCACAAGATGAAGACGGCAGGGGCCGCTCGACGGTTTGCTTCGGGCAATTTGGAAGCCGGTAAGACGTACGACTATGAAATCCGTGCCGAGATGGTTCGCAACGGTGTCAACATTGTGCGCACCGAACGCGTCAGCCTGAAGGCCGGGCGTGTGGAAGAAGTCGGCTTCGACTTCACCGACACCGTGGCACCAGTTCAGAACGTCTCTGCTGAATATCCCGACACGAAATTGACCGTCGTGGTTCCCGAAGATGCTTCGGTGTACCTGGCCGGCGACGACACTGTCTCGGTCGGCGAAGTTCGGAAGTTCGTGACCAATGACCTCGCCAATGGCAAGGCATGGAAGGACTACGAAATCCGCGTCGAAGTTGAGCGGAACGGCAAGACCATCGTCAAGTCGAAGAAGATCTCGTTGTTCGCTGGCGACAGCAAGGAATTCGAGTTCAAATTCGACAGCGACAAGAAGGTCGCAAGCATTCGCTAGTGAGTTGCTGTTCGCAACAAGCTGAAGAATTCTCAATGAGCCCGGGATGGATCACCATCCCGGGCTTTTTTTGCGCCCCGCGCGTTTGGTAATTTGAAGGTCGTAATCCCCGCGATTGTTCCAAGTACAATCACGCCCCGTGCGCTCCGACCGCCGCTTCTTCCTCCATGTGGGACGTCCCTGTCAGGGCTTGCTACAGTCGACGTCTGGTGTTGGGCAGGCTTGAAAACGCCGTTCGTCGTTTGGACAAGCGGCCATGAGTGTCGGGTTACGAATCTGGGTGAAGGTCTTTCATTCGCGGCGATCACCCAAGTGTCCATGGCAGTATTTTGATTTCTGTATACAGCGCAATCACCGCTTCTCATTACATTGTATACAGGAATTAAATAGCAAGACCTTGGACAGACGCGTTGTCTCGCTGTACGATGTGATGTCATGAGGCATGATATCGAACGTTGTCGATTGGACTATTCTCGACGCGGCCCACAGCGTGAGACCTTACCGTAATATTGCGACTGCGATCAAAACGTCTCATATTTGTCTGTGCTAAAGTATAGATGCTTTTGCGCGGAGTGAGTGACGTCGCCTACGAAACTGGATGAATCAGTCTTTCAGTTCCAGGGTCATCTCGGAATTTTTGCCATCGGCATTGATGATGGCAATTAGATCCGAGGTTTTGGCGTCGCCGTACTTGGCCGGAATAGAATTCTTTGGCGGGGCAAGGTCTGTAGAGCGATTCGTCCCGGGAGGGACGTAGTTCGTGTTGCTGGTTTCAGCAAGTTTCACGGCAGGCGTGATTTGAATCTTCGTGACGATGACGACGTGTTTGCCGGGGACGGCGCCGTCGTTTGGATTAAACGTCGTTAGTTTGAATTCCCCTTTATCGTTAGTTCGCCCGAAAGCACTTCGATCCTTCTCGGCACAGAAAAAAGTAACGTCCGCCGAAGCCACGGGTTGTCCATTGTATACAATCTTTCCGGCTACTGGAAAAACCGGCTCACGCGCTACTTGTTTTCCACCACATCCTGCGGAAAGCACGCTGCAGGCCACATAAAATCCAATAAATAAAAGATTTCGCATGTTGAATCTCCAATTGTGAAAATCACGGGGTTGTAATAAAAACGCCTGTTGAAAGTTGCGTAAAAGACTGCAACACTCGAAGAATCACTAATGTGCCAATATAATATATCCACTTGGCACTATGGCGTTAGGTTTGTCAATTGTCAATTGGCTGCTGATGCCATCTAATTTATCTATAAACATACTCTTGCCGGTTCTGTGGGGCCGGTTGTTTTTACCAGTCGTGCGAATTTGTCGCGCGCGAATTTGTTTGTTTTGTTGATTTGTTTCGAGTTCTCATTTTGGTGGAGGAGAGGCGATGGTACGTCGGAATCGAGGATTTACACTAATTGAGTTGCTAGTGGTGATCGCGATTATTGCGGTCCTGATTGCCCTGTTGTTGCCCGCTGTGCAACAAGCGCGCGAGGCGGCACGGCGGACTCAGTGTAAGAATAACCTGAAGCAGATCGGGCTCGCGCTGCACAACTATCACGATGCGTTTAATGTTTTCGTGTTCCGCAAGGGGGGGACAAATTCGACCAGCGGCGGCACCGATACTTCCCGAAATGACGGAAATTACCAACGCCGATCCGGGCTGGTGTCGTTGTTGCCCTACCTTGATCAAACGGCGCTGTTTCAGCGGATTGAGGCTGGGGATACGACCACAAGTCCCGTTGTCGTTAAGGGTGGAGCAGCTCCCTGGAGTAGCTGGGGTGGGTACAACCAGACCATTGGCGCCTTCCGGTGCCCGACAGACCCCGGAATTCAGGTGACCAAAGGCGTCTGCAACTACGCGTTCAGCATGGGGGATTATGTGGGGGCCTCCAATCGCGATTCGACCAACGTGAACGGATTGTTTGCGGCGAACACTTGCTATGGTGTGCGTGATGTCGTGGACGGAACCAGCAACACGCTCGCCTTCGCCGAACGGGTTCAGGCGAGTTTTGCTTCGGGCGGAAAGCCGAATGCCGACGTCCGCGAAGGGATCATTATGTCGGTTGCCGCGATCCAGACGAATCCAGGAGCGTGTTTGGCCGCCGCTGCTTCAATCCGCAGCGGCAGTCGCTATACCACGGGGGCCAACATCAAGGGAAAATTCAGTTCAACTTGGTGTGACGGTCAACCCGAAAACGTGGCATTCTTAGCGGTGCTAGCACCCAACTCCCCCTCCTGCATCAATGATGGTAACGTCAACTCTGACGGCGATATCAACCTGATGTCGGCCAGCAGCTACCACACCGGCGGTACTCAAGTCCTAATGGCCGACGGTGCCGTCCGGTTTGTCTCGGAGAACATCGACACCGGCAATTTGGGTGTGGCCAATACACTGGGGGGCAAGAGCCCGCATGGTGTCTGGGGTGCCCTGGGAACCAAGAACGGCGGCGAAGTCGTGAACGATTTCTAACCGGCTGAAATCAGTCGTCGGCATTCTGTTTCAGGCTCCCGAAATCTTCTCGATTTCGGGAGTTTTTTTATTTCCCAGAGCTGGTTTCAACATGTCGGATCCGAGCCTCGGTGTGCAGGCATCGTCTTTCCTGTACGGTGTCTCTGTAGTCGGAATTCAAACCTGTTACGTATCAAGATGTTGCGTAAAATCGCGGTGAGCATTTTCGAATTGACCACCAAGCGGGGTTCGTGGTAGTATCCCGCTCGTTTGTCGGCTGCCGGGATTGGCGGTCGTGGTGAACGCGCAATGCATGGCGCTTCACAGTGCATCGAAAAACGACCAGGGAAGGTCATCATGTCCGCGCTACCACAGCGGGAAAGCGTTCCATTTTCGCAGTTCGAGCAATTGCGGGAAGCACGCGAGATACTGCGGCAAGAAGCTGATGCTTTGCAGGCGGTGTCACATCGTCTGGATGGCTCCTTTTGTGCCGCGGTCGAGATCCTGCAGCAGTGTCGTGGCTGCGTCATCGTGACCGGCATGGGCAAAGCGGGCCTGATTGGCCAGAAGATTACGGCGACGCTGTCGTCGACGGGAACTCGAGCCCATTTTCTGCACCCCGCCGATGCGGTGCACGGCGACCTGGGTGCCATCCATCCTGAAGACGTGCTGCTGATTCTTTCGAATAGTGGCGAAACGGAAGAAATCTGTCGCCTGCTTCCCTTGGTGCGACGGTGCGGCAATCGCGTGATTGCTCTGACCGGACGCGAACAAAGCACACTGTCGCAACAAGCGGACGTGACGATTGTCCTGGGGCGGATTCGCGAAGTCGGATTTGGTCTGGCTCCGACCACCAGCACCACGGTGATGCTCGCGGTGGGGGATGCTCTGGCTATGGTGACGAGTCGTTTGAAGGGCTTTACTGCTCAGCAATTTGCCTTGTTCCATCCTGGCGGAAATCTCGGTCAGAAACTGCAAACTGTGCGACAGGTGATGCGAACGCAAGAGCTGTTACGAGTCGCCGCGGATACCAAGTCGGTGCGGGATGTGTTTTCGGGATTAGCGAAATCGGGCCGCCGAACGGGGGCCGTGATGCTCGTCGATGCCGAGGGGCGCCTGTCCGGACTCTTTACCGACAGCGATCTCGCCAAGTTGTTGGAAAACCGCCGCGACGCCCAGATTGATCGCCCCGTTTGCGAAGTGATGACGCGAAAGCCATTCACGATTGGCCCTGATTCCCTGTTGATGGAAGCGGTCGAGATGATGTCGACTCATCATCTGAGCGAGCTTCCTGTATTGGAAAACGAACGACCCGTGGGGATTCTGGATATCACCGATATGATCGGATTGAGCTGATTTTCGCTGAATTTCCAAGGTGTTGAGATTCAGATTGCCTAGTCACTCATCTACCGTTTTTGAATTTACGTGGACTCCATTTTTTGACTCGTCGCTTCTTACTGACGTTCTCGGCAGCAGCCTGGCTTATCGGGGCCTACTGGTTGTACGCGCACTTCGTCAGTCCAGTTGTCGAGCCAAAACAGTTGACGACAAAAACGCCCAATCTGCTGGCGCAGCTGCCCGAGCAGGCAGGGACGCGTACTGATCTCCACGACGAACATCATGCGGCGGCGACGCAATTCCTTCCCGGTCAGGACTGGGCGAAGGATGCCGACAGCAAGCTGAAGTTCGGCGACATCCTGGTCTATACCAATGAGATCGGACAAGTTCCGGGGAACTCCGGAGCGAACGGCGGACTGCCCAGCAACTCGGCCATGCAGCTGAAGCCGTTTGCTTTAGTCTGGCAGAATCCGAATGCGAAACCGGGGGAGCCACCCCTGCGAATTACCGCAGATTCCGCATTGATTGAGTTTGAATCGTCGGGATCTGGATCGGCTGCTGCGTCGCTCTTGTCGGGAGAAAAACGAGGACGTCCCATCGGAGGGACGCTCGAGGGGGCGGTTCGAATTGAGGGGCCCAATGGCTTATTGATCGTAGGCCGTGGGTTTACCTTCTCCGAACAATCCTTGAAGCTGTGGAGCGACAATGATGTGCTGTTTCACTATGGCCCGCATCATGGCACCGGACACGGATTGCAAGTCGACTTTCTGCCTGCCGGCGAGAAGCAGATTCTTCCCGGTCAGCCCCGTTTGGGGGGCTTGCGGAGCGTCGCGGTGTTGCGGCAAGTTGTCGTGAATCTGATGGGTGAGGCCGCTCCAGAAGGCCAGCCGCAACGCACGCCGCTGAAGGCCGGCGACCAGTTGCATGTGACCAGCGATGGCCGCATGCAGTTCGACATGGAAGCCAATCTGATCACCTTTGATCACAATGTCCGTGTGCGACACCCCCTGCCTGGCAAGCAGCAAGAAGGCCTCAATTGCGATCTGCTGACACTTGTGTTGTCGGATGCGAAGCAAAAGCCCGCAATCAATGCGGACCCTTCGGAGCCGGGGAAAGAAATTGCCTTGGCTTCGAATGAGGCCCCTGCCCCGGTCGAGGGAATGGCGGGCTGGCTGCCCGAATCGCTGACTCTGGAAAAATTGCTGGCTGATGGTACCGGGAAACGGCGAGTGGAGTTGTTTTCACAGCCGCGCGAGTTGCACTGCAATACGGCTCAAGTCGAATACGATCTCGTCAAACGGGTGTTGAATCTGCGGGATTCGGCCGCAGTGGATGTGCTGCAGGGGCCGCAACAAATGCATGCTCCGGAGATCATGCTAGCGTTCCACGAGAACAATCGGGATATCCGCCTGGCCGTGGCTCGTGGAGCTGGCAATGCTACCAGCCGCATGAACGATGGCCGCACGGTCTCCGCGAAATGGCAGAAACAACTGGTCAAATCGTTCGATCCCCAATTGCAGCTGGACATTGTCGAGGTCCAGGGGGATGCCTCGCTGGCCTTGGATCAGGAATATGAGCTCAAGGGGGATTCGCTGCAGATTCGGATTACTCCACTTGTTATGGGAGCCAATCTGGGGGCGCCCGTTGCTGGTAACGCACCGCGGAAAGACGCGACTCCGCCGCCACAGGTGGAACGGGTACTTGGTGTCGGACAGGTGGTTTTAAAAAGTCCGCAAGCGACCGCGCACACCAAATGGCTGGACGTTCAATTTCAGACGGCCGACCTGCCGCCGGAAGTTCCGGGCGAAGGGGGAGGGGGAGGCTTGTTTGGACTGCAAAGCCCCACGAATCCCAATGCCGCTCCCGCTGCAGGACGCCCGGCCCCTCGCGGAGCTGCTCGGAAGGAAGTGGCCACCATACCGTTAGATGTGCAGGCGGATTCCATCCGGGCTCTCGTGTCACGCGACCGGCAGGAGCCGACTCGGATGGCGCTGGCTGATTTGTGGGCGAATACTGCGGTCGTGGTCACTCAGCCGATGAAGGCTGGCCAGCCACCGGTGCAAGCGCTCGGAAACGAACTGCACGTAAAAAGTACGTTACCCGCTCAACAGCAGGTATGGGTCACGGGATCTCCGGCCCAGATTCGCTCCGGCGTCTCGCGGCTGGAAGGGAACGTCATTGAATTTGACCGGGAACGTAACACCTTGCACGTCCCAGGCGCAGGAGTCTTGCAATACCCTGTGAACACGGCGTTGGATGGCCAGCCCCTGGATCGACCGCAATTGCTCCAAGTCAAATGGGCCGAGCGATTGCACTTTAATGGCCAGACTGCCGACTTCTACGAAAAAGTGGAAGCCTCGTTGCGGCAAATGGTCATGCGTTGCAACGTGATGCATGTGTCGCTTTCCAGTCCGCTGCGGTTTGATGACCCGCAGTTGCAAAAGATCGCGGCCAACCAAATGCAGCTGGCCAAGATCGTTTGTGAGAACAAGGTCGAGCTGACTTCTCACGAGTATCAGGGCAATACCATCATCAGCCGCAGTTCGGGGAAGCTGGGGCAATTCGAGATTAATAATATTACAGGAAAGACCGAGGCCCAGGGGCCCGGTTACCTCATGGAGTGGCGTCGTGGTCAGCCCCAAGGCGACTCGCGGCCAAATGCCGGCAAAGCGGGCAAGTCGGCGGCACGTCCCGAGAAGGCACGCGACTGGACTTATTCTCGCATCGATTTTCAAGGCCGCATGAAAGGCAACGTTCGCGAGCGGTTCACTACCTTTGAAGATTTCGTGGAAGTCGTCTACGGTCCCGTGTTGCATGCGACCGATCACATCGAATCCGATGAACTGCCCGAAGGAGCGGCGTCCATTACTTGTGATGCACTCAAAGTCGAACAATATGCCGAGACCGAGGCCGCTCCGGCGTTTGTGAAGTTGCTGGCGGAGGGCAACACGAAGCTCGAATTGGAATATGACGGACACCCGGTGCATGCTCAGGCGGATGAAGTCAAGTTCGATGAATCGAAGGACTATTATCTGCTGCGATCGGTGGGAACTCAAAAGGTCATCATTAACCGCGAACCGACAACGGCAGACCCGCGCGGCCTCATTAAATGCTCGCGTGTGGACATTCGAAATCCCGGAGATCCCAATCGCCGCGAATTCAAAGTTCAGCAGGCAACTGTGCTGAATGGCGTACAGCCGGGCGGCTAAGAGCGGGATAAAATTGTCTCGCCGTGGGCTCTATCTCAGCGCGCCTCTGGCACCAATTGTCGAGTCTCTTCACGACCCGTCGCGGTACGTGTGGGGGCCTGGCAGGATTTCCTATTCCTTGCCGAATGTTAGATAAGACGATATCGTTGCGATGATGGTACGCACCCACCGTCGTTGATCCTGCGGCTAGGTGATCTCCAGATGCCTTGATGCTGCAGAAACCGAATACTCGAGGACTGACGAGAATGATGAATGTGTTCCGCTTTTCTGCACTGACGGCTCTGAGCCTCGTTCTGGCCGGGACTTTTGCAATCTCCGCCCAGGCCGCGGACGTTGCCGCTGATCCCCTCGATTGGCCCCACTGGCGTGGCCCCGAAATGAACGGCATTTCGCGGGAGAAAGGTCTCCCGGCGAGCTGGGATCCGAGTGGTGAGAATCTGTTGTGGAAGAGTCCCGAAATGGCAACGCGGTCGACTCCGATCGTGTTGCGGGGCAAGATCTATACAATTTGCCGCGATAAGCCCGAGACCACTCAAGAAGGCGAGAAAATCGTCTGTGCGGATGCCGCCACAGGTAAGATTCTCTGGGAAAATATCAACAACATTTTCCTGTCGGATGCTCCGGCAGAACGTGTGGGCTGGTCCAGCGTAACCGGTGATCCGAAGACCGGACACGTCTTCGCCCAGGGCTTGTGCGGATTGCTGCAATGCATCGATGGCGAGACCGGTAAGACTCTGTGGAGCCATTCGCTGAGCGAAGAATATGGCATCCTCAGCACCTACGGTGGTCGTACCAATCTGCCGACAATTTTCGAAGACCTGGTGATCGTCAGCGGTGTGACAACCGGCTGGGGCGAACAAGCCATTCCGGCTCATCGATTTATCGCCTTCCACAAGCAAAACGGACAAGCAGTCTGGGTATTGAGCACGAAGCTGCGTCCTGAAGATACCACTTACAGCACACCAGTACTGGGTGTGTTTAACGGCCAGGCGGCGATGGTTTTTGGTGCTGGTGACGGTGCGGTCTATGCCGTGCAACCGCGCACTGGCAAGGTGATCTGGAAGTACGACGCCTCGATCCGTGGCATCAATCAGACCCCCGTCATCGACGGTGAAACGGTGTATTGCTCGCACAGCGAAGAGACCATTCACGAGAACAATATCGTCGGCGCATTCTTCGCTCTGGATGGCAAGAGCCAAGGCGATATCCTGCCCGGCAAGGAAATCTGGAACGTCAAGGGTTTGGCTGTCGGACGCAGTGCGCCGTTGCTGGTTAACAGCCGGCTGTACACGATCAATGACAGTGCCGGAATGGTCATTCTCGACGCCAAAAACGGCGAAGAAGTCGGCAAACAAAAGCTCGGCACCATCATGATGGGCTCGTCTGTCTATGGTGATGGCAAGATCTATGTCAGCGAAGCAACTGGCCGTTGGTGGATCCTGGAGCCCACCGAGAAGGGTGTGAAGATCATTCACAAACTGCGGCTGAATGACGAAGAACTGATCGGCTCGCCCATCATTTCGCACGGCCGCGTTTACATTCCTTCGATCGGTGGCGTGTACTGCATCGCCAACAAGGATTCGAAGCCGTCGGCCGACCCCATTCCTCCGAGCCTGCCCGAGACGCCACGTGACGTTGATATGAAGCCCGCACAGGCTCAGTTGGTTCCCGTGGAATCGTTGTTGAGTACCGATAAGAAACAACAATTTCACTTCCAACTTTACAATGCCGCTGGCCGGTTCCTGAAATCGGTGCCTGCAAAATTCACGTTGGACGGGCCCGGAACCATTGATGATTCAGGCGCGTTCCTGACGGGCAAAGCGACTTCTCACACGACCACGATTGTCAAAGCCGAAGCCGAGGGACTGACTGCGATCGCTCGCGTTCGTACCGTACCGCCGTTGCCTTGGTCATTCGACTTCGCGGACAAGAAGGTGCCATCGACCTGGATCGGTGCTGCTTATCGTTATCAACCGCGCGATGTCGACGGTGAGCCCTTGTTGGTGAAGGTCACGACGATTCCCAAGGGGACTCGCAGCCAGGCCTGGATGGGGCCCACAACGCTTCATGACTACACGATTCAGGGCGAGTTCATGGGCGACATTAAGAACGAAAAAATGCCGGATATGGGGTTGATCAACCAACGCTATACGCTGGCTCTGCAGGGTGGCCAAACGGTCCAAGTTCGCTCGTGGACCGCCCGCGGCGAATTGCGATTTGCCAAAACTGTCCCGTTTGAATGGAAGCCGAAGACCTGGTACGTCATCAAGTTCCAGGCAGTGAACGAGGCCAGCAAGGTCGTGTTGAAAGGTAAAGTTTGGCCTCGTGGTGAAAGCGAACCCGAAGCGTGGACGATTGACGGCATCGACGATACTCCCAATAAGATTGGTAGCCCGGGGTTGTTCGGTAACGCCACCGATGCCGAGATTTTCGTGGATAATGTGAAAGTCACCGACAACACTCCCCCCGCTGCAGCGCAGTAGTCAGGCTTGATCGCGAAGATCCGCAAGACGCAGGGACGCTCGGATGTCAGTGACATTTGCATGCGTCTCGGGGTCAGTGGAACTGACGCGATCAGGTGGTTCCGGATGCTGGTTCAGAAATTCGTCTTCCATCACCGGGATTAACCGGTGATGATTACACGCGGGACAGCAAGTTCCGCCGTAGTGACCAAGCGTGGTGTCTCGTCTCGGACAGCCAAGCGACTGATTTAGAATACTCGCCGGGCAAATGGCTTGGCTGACACTTGTTTGAACAGGAGTTTCCGCATGAGGACTGAGCGATTGGTATTGATCGCGGCGCTGGTTGGAATCGTTGGGCTGAGTTGGGTGAACCCAGTGCCCTCTGCTGAAGAATCCAAGTTTGATCCGATTGCCGAGACCTACAAGGTCATTGGCCAGATGAAGGTCAAGCCCCGAGATTGGCCGCAATGGGGTGGATCCTACTTCCGCAACAATACGCCCGCTGGCGAAAACATTCCCACAGAATGGGACGTCAAAGCCGGAAAGAATGTGAAGTGGGCTGCTCGACTGGGCTCGCAGACCTATGGCAATCCCGTGGTCGCCAATGGCAAGGTGTATGTCGGCTCGAATAACGGTGCTGGCTATGTCAAACGTTATCCCAGCAAGGTCGACCTGGGTGTCCTGCTGTGCTTTGAAGAAGAGACTGGAAAATTCCTGTGGCAACACTCGAACGAAAAGCTCTCCACCGGACGTGTGCATGACTGGCCGCTGCAGGGCATCTGCTGCTCGCCGTATGTGGATGGCGACCGCCTGTGGTACGTCACCAGCCGCGGTGAAGTCGTGTGCTTGGATACCGAAGGTTTTCGCGACGGCAAGAACAATGGTCCGTTCCAAGACGAACAACCCAAGGCCGTGGCTGGTAAGCCTGCTCCTGTCTGGGAAGAGAAGATTGAAGCGGACGTCATCTGGAAGTTGAACATGATGAACCAGCTGCGAGTTTCGCAGCACAACATGTGCAGCTGCTCGTTGACCGGTGTGGGTGATTTGCTGTTTGTGAACACTGGCAACGGTGTTGATGAAGGTCACTTCGCACTGCCGCAGCCCAAGGCTCCCAGCTTCATCTGTATTGATCGTAATTCCGGAACCGTGTTGTGGACCGACAATTCTCCCGGCGACAACGTGTTGCACGGGCAGTGGTCATCGCCCGGATACGGCGTGTTTGATGGTCAGGCCCAAGTCCTGTTTGCGGGTGGCGACGGCTGGTTGTACAGCTTTGACCCGGCCGGTGACGGTAAAGGCAAATCCAAGTTGCTGTGGAAGTTCGACGGCAATCCCAAGGAATCTAAGTATCTGCTGGGTGGCCGGGCAACCCGGAACCACTTCATCGGTACTCCGGTGGTTTACAACGGTTTGATTTACATCGGTGTAGGTGAAGATCCGGAGCATGGCGAAGGTGGCGGACACCTGTGGTGTTTGGACCCGACAAAACGCGGCGATATCAGCCCCGAGTTAGTCTTCAACTCCAAGGATCCTTCGACCCCGATCCCGCCGAAACGTTTGCAAGCTGCTGAAAAGGAAAAGGGGGATTTCACCAAGGAAAACCCCAACGCCGGAGCCGTTTGGCACTATTCGTCGTTCGATGCGAATGACAATAAGAAGGATGACTTCGAAGAGATCATGCACCGCACTATCGGTACGGTGGCCATTGAGAACGACCTGTTGTTCGTGGTCGACTTCTCGGGTGTCGTCCACTGTGTGGATGCCAACACCGGCAAGCCGCATTGGACACACGACACGCTGGATGCATCGTGGGGTTCACCGTTGATCGTGGACGGCAAAGTCTATTGCGGTACCGAAAACGGCGACGTGAAGATCTTCAAACTGTCCAAGGAAAAAGAGCTCATCGCCGAAGTGAGCGTTGAGAACTCGGTTTATAGCACGCCAGTTGTGGCCAACAACGTGCTGTTCATTTCGAACAAGGACACGCTGTTCGCCATCAAGGCAGGTGCCAAGAGCACGCCGCTGAAGGCCAACACGAATCCTCAAGCTTCCGACTCGGCTGATTAAGTCGCGTCCGTTTGAATGCTGAAATCGACGGCCCGCCTTGTTTCAAGGCGGGCCGTTTTTCTTTTCCCTGATTGCGATCGCTGGGAGGGTGAGGCTCCTGCCGAACCGCTTAGTCTACGGAGTTCACCAGACTTAGCGGTTCGGCAGGAGCCTCACCCTCCCAAGGATCGTAATCCTTTTTTGACATGCTCTCCCCGCGGCATCGCGGCTTCACGCGGATGTTCTGAATGGGGCGGCCTCACGGGGGAACAACCATCCGACTCTTGCATGGCTCTGGTTCGCGATCTTGATTTTCGCCATCGCACCTATCATGCTGGAAATGACCGTCCCTGCTCATTCATGTATCGATTGAAGTGTCTTTATGTCATCGGTGTCTCACGAAACTCTGCTGCGACAATTGCAGTGGCGCTACGCGACGAAGAAGTTCGATCCCGCGCGGATCATTCCCCAGGCCGAATGGCAGGCCTTGGAAGAGACCCTGGTGCTGACCCCGTCGTCCTACGGACTGCAGCCGTGGAAGTTCATCGTCGTTACGAATCGCGAACGGCGTGAACAGCTGATCGCGCACTCATGGGGGCAGAAGCAGATTGTGGACGCTTCGCACTTGCTCGTGCTGGCGATCAAGAAAGATCTGGGACTGCAGGAGATCGAGCGCTACGTGCAGCGAGTGGCAGAAGTCCGCGGCGTGCCTGTCGACTCCTTGGCTGGGTTCCACCGAATGATGGCCAAGAATCTGGCGCCCCCTCCGCCCGGTTTTGATATCAACGAGTGGGCCACACGCCAGGTTTACATCGCTCTGGGCAATTTCATGACGGGGGCGGCGGTGATCGGCGTCGATACGTGTCCGATGGAAGGGATCAACCAGGCTAAGTACGACGAGGTTCTCGGCTTGAATGAGCTGGGCTACAGCACTGTTGTGGCCTGCCCCGCTGGCTATCGTGCGGAAGACGACAAGACTGCGTTGCATCCCAAAGTGCGATTCAAAACGGAAGATGTCGTACTGCGCATCGAATGACCCGGCTGCCAACTGCAACCGGGGCATTGGGAAGACATCGCTAAATTGGACGGATTGTTCGCCTACTTGATCGGCGAATAGTCGGTCGCCACGAAGTACTCGGACTTCACTGCCGCCACCAGTTTGCCGTTTTCTTCAGACTTTTTCGCGGCAGCCAGCCACTCCGGATCCTTCTTGAAGGCGGCCCAGTTCTTGTCGGCCTGCTCGCGGCTTTCGTGCGAGATCAGATAGACCAGCGTGTTGTTCGACTGGGGCGCGTCGGTCGGAGTGAGATAAATGACGTTCTTCATGCCATGCTTTTCGAAGAACTTCAGCGTGTGGTCGCGGAATCGGGCATTGAGTTCTGCCAGCTTGCCGGGGGCGGCGATATAGGTCCGCGCTTCGTAGACTCGTTGATCGGCTTTCTTTTCGTTTTGGCCTTGAACGGCGGTGGGCTGAATGACGTTCGACAACGTCAAACCAAGAACCACTCCAAGGCAAACTCCCAAAGACATCCGGCGCATCGAATAACTCCTGTGTAGAGATGTTCTGACTAGCTTCCTGCAGCCAGGGTCGGCTGCCGAGCCCGACGATCCTCAGGGGTTACTCTAAGGCCGCGAATCAGGCGCCGCAACTGGACCGACCGCGTCCAGAGGGAGTTGCGACCAGGCAAATCCGGTTTGCCCTTCCCAATGTGGGCCAGAACCGTGAAAATAGTGGGTCTTGTCGCCATTACGTGCAACACGAGAGTGATCACTACCCGAAAGTCAGAGATCCAGGGCCATTACCGCGGGGGCGCCCTCCGTTGGCAATCGCAGAAAACCCTGGAAAAAGGTGCCAAAATTTCTACCGCAGTCCAAACCACCACCGCGTACCAGAAGTGCCTCAACCTGGAGTGTGCGGAGACCTTTCCGATTGATGAGACGCTCACCGCCTGCCCCACTTGCGGCAGCCTGCTGGATGTGCAATACGATTGGGACCGTCTGCCGGTGCCGGGGTCATTGAAAGAATTCGAAGCCCGCTGGGCGAACCGTCACCAACCGCTCGACTTCAGCGGTGTCTGGCGCTTTCGACAATTGCTACCGTTCGCCCCGGACAACAAGATTGTCACGATCGGTGAGGGACAGACCATCCTGCAGCAGGCTCACGCGGTGGGCAAGTATGTTGGCATGGGAGCCGGCAACCTGCATTTGCAGTATGAAGGTTTGAATCCTTCGGGCAGCTTCAAAGACAACGGCATGACGGCGGCCATCAGCCACGCCAATATGGTCGGGGCGACCAGCGCCGCCTGTGCTTCCACGGGCAACACCAGTGCCTCGTTGGCGATTTATGCCAGTTCCAGCCAGCTGTTCAAAGTGTTCGTGTTCGTCGGTAGCGGCAAGATTGCTTATGGCAAGTTGTCGCAGGCCCTCGACTATGGCTCCAAGACACTTCAGCTGATGGGCGATTTCGACGATGCCATGCAGCGGGTCAAGGAAGTGGCCGGATCGGCCAAGATCTATCTCTGCAACAGCATCAACCCGTTTCGGCTCGAAGGCCAGAAGACGATCATGTACCGCGTGCTGGAAGCACTCCAGTGGCAGGTCCCCGACTGGATCGTGGTCCCCGGTGGCAACCTGGGGAATTCCAGTGCCTTCGGCAAGGCATTTATCGAACTTAAGCAGCTCGGTTTGATCGATCGGATTCCGCGTCTGGCGATCATCAACGCGGCGGGCTCGAACACGCTCTACCGGCTGTATCAGGAACAAGGCCTGCGGTGGAACAACGGCCGCCCCGATCAGGAATTGATCGAACGTTTCTATACTCAGATGGATGCCGAAGGCCGCCGTGCGGCGACTTTGGCGACCGCCATTCAGATCAATCGACCGGTCAATCTGATCAAAGCCCTGCGAGCCCTGGATGCTTGCGACGGCGTGGTCCGCCAGGTGACCGACCAGGAGATTCTGGACGCCAAGGCACAAATCGGAGCTGGTGGATTCGGTTGCGAACCGGCCAGTGCGGCCAGCGTTGCCGGGGCCAAGCTGTTGCGGCAAGAAGGAGTGATCGCCCCCAGCGATCGCGTGGTCTGCATTTTGACGGGACATCAGCTCAAGGATCCCAACGTCACGGTGGCGTACCACACTCCTCAGGCCGAATCGTCGCGTAAACTGCTGGCCGAGAATGAGATCACGACCACGGCCTATGCCAATCAACCTGTCGTCTTAGAGAATGACTACGATCAGATCTTGAAAGCCGTTCGTAGTCTGTAAACGAAATGTCCATCGCCTTGCACCTTGCAAGATTTGATTTTTGAGCGTCTGTCCCCAACGATTGGGGGGAGCGTTATTCAGATCACTGGGAGGGTGAGGCTCCCGCCGAACCGCTGAAGTCTACTTGGGTAGATTTTAATTGCGGTTTCGCAGGAGCCTCATCCTTCCGGCCGATCGAAATTTCCAAGTGGTATTTCAGTTCTACAATTGCCATCCGATACCGCTCCCATTTCCCTTCACGGACGAAGGACTCGATTGTGCCGATTTACTGCTCGGTCATCATTCCCGCTCATAATGAAGCGGCCTGCCTGCCGGACCTCTTGTCCGAGCTGCAGACCGTTCTGGACTTGTTGCCGGGTGAGTCAGAGATCGTCATCGTTGATGATGGGTCGACTGATGAAACGCCGGCCATCCTGGAGCACTGGTCGATCCGTGAGCCGCGGTTGCGCTGGTTCCGGATGAATGGCAACTTCGGTCAGTCGGCCGCGTTTGATGCCGGTTTCCGGGCAGCACGCGGCGAGGTGCTGATCACCATGGATGCCGACGGCCAGAATCCCCCGCAAGAGATTCCGAAGCTGCTGGCGGCTCTCGATGGCTGCGACGTGGTGTGTGGCTGGCGTTATGGCCGCCAGGATCACTGGACCAAGCATCTGGCCTCGAAGTTTGCCAACACGCTACGTCGTTGGGTGCTGCAAGATGGAATCCACGACACCGGCTGTTCGCTGAAGGCGTTTCGTCGCGAGGCGGTCGCCCGCATCAAGTTGTTCCACGGGCTGCATCGATTTCTTCCGGCTCTCGTGCAAATGGAAGGTTTTGAAGTCCAGGAAATTCGAGTGGCGCATCGTCCGCGACAGGGGGGCAGCTCGCACTATGGAATCTTGAATCGCATGCTGGGGCCGTTGGTCGATCTGCTAGCAGTCCGCTGGATGAAACAACGCAGCCGAAAATGGCGCGTCTCTGCAGCACAGCCCAAGCCGCAAAACGCGCAGCGGCTCGATGCGCGACGCTAAGACGCGGTCGATTTTTGAAGTCACGGCGATCGTTCTGGCCGTGACGCCGTTTTGAGGGCAGGCGTTGTGGTCGTTGCTCTCAGATGTGTCGTAGATCTTCATCTCTATTGCAGAAGATCTCACGCAAAGGCGCCAAGGCGCAAAAATCCCAGAGCCGTCTGGAGCAAAACGTTCTTCCTCTTGGCGCCTTCGCGCCTTTGCGTGAGACCCTCTTAAATTCTGCTGCAATTCGATGTCCCTCACTCTACTGGTGGCCCGTCCTAACACCCGCCTGGATGACTGGGGCGTTTGGGTTGGTGTGCTGATTTGAGGTGGATGTTTCGTTGCCCGCTTCTGGCCTAGCCAAGGACTGACATTATTGGCCAGTTTTTCGCCGGCCACGTTCAGGTTGCATCAGTTTGATATCAGGTGTTGTCAGATTGCTGCACTTTCGTCTGGATACAGATCCCATCGAATTACTCAAGAACGGCTCAAGTCTTGAGAATTGGCTGATTTACAATAATTGTTGCTCACTTTGATCCGACGGCACGCCAATTGCGATATCAATTCTATCGCAAGAGGCCAAGGGTTTGGCCAACAACACCACGACGACTGGCGTGCGGTAGTCGCGATGTGATCACAAGAGCGCGTCAATGAGGGAAACAGCCATGAAAAAGTTTCTGATGATCGCGGTGATAGTCGGAGCGGTGGCAGCAGTTGGTTCAGCATCCACAGCCGAAGCGGGATGCCGTCATGGTTACGGTTATGGTGGGGGGTATTACGGCGGCGGATATAGCAGCTACGGCGGGGGTTATGGTGGTGGTTACGGCGGCGGCTACTATGGTGGCGGGTATCCTTCCTACGGTTATAGCAGCGGCTATCGCGGCGGCTACGGTGGAGGTTATGGCGGGGGTTACGGTGGCGGGTACTACGGCGGTGGCTATCCCTCCTACGGTGGCGGGTACTACGGTGGTGGATATGCTCGCCCTGGCTTCTCCATCGGCATCGGTGGATACGGCTGGTAGTTGAAGTCGCAGAGACGCAGATTGCTCCGCTTTCACGAGAATGCCAGTCAGATTATTCGCTGAATCGCATCTTGATCCTTGTCTGATGCGAAGATAGAGAAGGAGCGTGCTGAGGTTGGATAGCTCAGGGACGAGTCTCGTGTCAAAAGTGGCACGACTTCCTCAGCCCGGGAATTCGCGATGGCCGCGGATCCCGCAGTGTGGCAGTGAATTAAGTCAGTGTGGTACCGCATTCTCAACCCACGGAGAGCGGTTTTACGCTTCCGCAGTCTTGCGAGACTGTGGAAGCCTGGAACTGCGGGATTCAAATGGAATCCCAGCCTAAGTTAGATTGTAACTCTGACAATTCCGCATGTTGACCGACCTGTTGGTTCCTCTTTTTTACAACGACTGCAACCCTTCCTTAGAGCATCGTGATCTCCACGAATGACTCTGCGGGGAACGTGTTGCCTGATCTGAAGTTTCTGACGTCCAGAGCAAGTGTGCCACGCCGTGGGGATCAGGTTTGATCTGATCCCACCAGGCCGTGAGGGTTCGCTCTGGAACTATCTCGCTCCGCTGGCAGGGGCCCTGTGTTTTGTGTGGATGTGGTGTCCACCAGCACAGGGCTCCTTTTTTCGTTTTGAGTTTAAGGTTTTTTATTTATTGCGGTCGCTACCGTGGAATCTTCCGGCCGGTTTTCACCGATCTACGCATTCCAATCGCCAGCTCGGGCAGCGTTTGAATGATGGCCCTTGTGCGGCGATCCCATCGACGATATCTCCCCGCGCCTCGGAAATACCGAGACGCGGGGAGATAAATCAGCCGTTTCGAGCTTGGCCCACCAGTTTACGGCTGCACTCTCCTCAACTTCCGACGAATTGTTCTGTTTACCAGATCGCCCCTTCGCTGTTATCCTGCTTCAATCAACGCGTGTTGATTGATCTACTACTTGTATCACCTCGGAGAACTCGCGCATGTCTACATCCGACTCGCTATCTCGCCGTGACTTTCTGGCAGCAGGAGCGACCGCCTCGGTCATGGCCCTGACCGCGAAAAGCTACGGCAATATTCTTGGTGCCAACGACCGTCTGAACGTCGCCTTTATCGGGGTCGGCGGGATGGGGTCGGGCCACGTTTCTGCCTGTGCCAATCTCAAGGAGAAGGATAACCTCAATTTCCTGGGGGTTTCCGATTGCTGGACGCAGCGGGCGGAAGCGGCCGCGTCGAAGTTGGGGACTAAGGCCGTTTCGGACTATCGTAAGCTGTACGATATGAAGGAACTGGACTACGTCACCATTGCCACGCCCGAGCACTGGCATTCCAAAATGACGACCGATGCGATGGACGCGGGGAAACACGTCTATTGCGAAAAGCCGATGACCCACACCATCCCGCAAGCCCAGGCGGTGATGAAGAAGGTCAAGGAAACGAAGCTGGCTCTGCAGGTGGGCGTCCAGGGCATGTCGGACGACAGCTATAGCTCGGCCGCCAAGGCGATCGAGCAAGGGGTCATTGGTCAGGTCGTGCAGGCCCAGATCGAATACGTCCGCCGCTATGACAAGCAGGGCCCGTGGCGCGATCCGGATCTCAAAGATGACCAACCCAAGCCCGCCGATCTCGACTGGGATGCCTGGCTGGGGGAAGCTCCCAAGATCGACTGGAACCCGCATCACTACTTCGAATGGCGTAACTATGCGCGGTACTCGGGCGGCATTTGTACTGACCTGTTTATCCACCGGATCACTCGGATTATGAAGGCTTGTAACCTGCTCTATCCGCGCCGCGTGGTCGGTATGGGTGGGATCTGGCAGTGGCCGGACGGACGCGATCTGCCCGACAATTTTGAGATGATCTGTGAATACCCCCGCGGCATGACGGTCTACGTCTTGGGGACCATGAGCAACCGCGTGGGGATCGATCATCTGATCCGCGGTTACCGTGGCACGCTCTCCTTTACTGGCACCGGTTGGGAAGCCAAGGACAAGGACGGCAAGGTACTGGCCTCGCATAAGAAGAGCGGTGCCGAGGATATCAGCCTGCACCACACCAATCTCCACAACCATATCCGCAACGGCGAGGCCTTGAACTGCCCCGTCGAACTGGGCATGGCGGGTGTCGTGGCGGTGAACATGGCCAATGAAAGCTGGCGCAGCAGCCAGATGATGGGCTGGGATGCCAAGAACGAAAAGATGGTCCCGGCGAATACTCTGGAATTGAGCCACGAGCCAGAAGGAAAGTAGGCGTGCCGGCTGATTGATTTCAGCGATCGCCAGAAAGCAAAAAGACTTCGGAAGTCCTAGTGACTTCCGAAGTCTTTTATTTTTGTGAGTGCGAAAATTCGCACGATCACCGAGTCGTGATTAGAACCAAAGGCGGTTCTGAATGAACTCGACGACGTCACCGAACAGCACGTAGCCCAGCATTTGCTTGCCACAGTTGATCTTGGCTCGGACGTCGGCACCAATTCTCAGCAGGTCACCCAATTCCTCTTTGGTTTTGGGAGAGATTTTGACAAACATCTCCACCACAGAACCCTCGGCTTCGGATGGGACAGAACGAGTTGAAATGCCATCCAGTTCGGCCTGGAGCTTGGTTTCGCTGGCTGTGGCCAAGACGAATTCGACATCCAGGTTTTCTTTTTTGAACTTCTCCTGAGCCCGCAAAATGTGCCCCAGGCGAACGTCGGGAACATCCAGCTCCAACCGCCATTCCTTGGTGGGATCCATGACTTCCAGCAAGACCTCACCACGCTGCACAGGTCGGTTTTCGAGCAACTGATCGACGTGGAATGTCGCCACGACACCCGAACTGGGGGCCCGCACGACCAACTGCGCCAGCTGTCGTTCCAACAGCTTCTGCTTGAGCATCGCACCGTTCAATCGCTCTTCGGCCGAAACGATTTCGCCATCCAATTTCGCCGCTTGAACGGGGCCGTCGGGATTGCCCTGACTTCGTGTGAGTTCGTTGCGTTGCTTCAACAATGTACCGCGTAGCTGGCTGTACTCGGCGATTTCGCTATCGACTTGCTTCAGTTTGGCGTCCAGTTCGTCATTTCGTAGAACGACTAGCACTTCACCCTTGGTCACACGTTCGCCACCGCGAACCTTCACCTGCGTGACTTGACCTTCCTCCATCGCGAAGACTTCGTGCTTCACAACGGGCATCAAGCGCCCCTTGCCTTCCACACGGTAATCCCATTGCACCACGATCATGCTGACCGTGACCGCGATCAAGGCGATGACGATCGCCAGGAACTTGTACAACGTCCGTCCGCGAAGAGACTCGGTAACGCGTCCCAGGGCTCGCCAGACCGGCAGCATGAACAGGTTTTGGTGTGTCAACGAGTTCGAAATCGAAGTCGCCACATGCTCGGAAACCAGATTCAGGCGGTCGATCATTCCCGGTTTCGGGCGACTGTCTGTGATCTGTTCGACAATGTAAGCGCCGATGACTTTGCGCTTCACGATCGGCTTCTTGCCGGTCTTCTTGTCGGGTTCGCGTTCGATCAGTGGTTCGCTGGCGAACAACGGAATCACGATCACGCAGCGTGCGCCGCTTTCCTGGATATAGTCAGCGAGTGGCTGTTCGATCTGCGGCGGCAGGTTGTCGACCTTACCGATATACATCAACGGTTCGTGGGTCGGTACGACTTTGCTGGCGAGTTTTTCCAGCAACCGCACGGCGTTGGATTTACGGTTTACCGTTTCCTGGCCGCTGATGGCCTGCATGCGGAGTTGCTTGCCGTGAAACACGGCCACGCTGATGCGGTCGCAGCGGATCAACTGGCGACCGTCATTGGCAGCTGTCGCGGCCACTTCTTTGACGTGGAGACTGCGTTGCAGATCGACCGAAAAACGGTTGAATTCCCGCCAGAAGTCGGCGGGGGGGGCTTCCTGAGTTCCCTCGGTTCGGAACTTCACATACCGCGAAGCATGGCCGCACATCTGCTCGACGAATTGCAGATAGCCGGGCCGTGCCTTCGGGTCGGTATCGGGGCGTTGGAAGACTTCCACCACGCCGACACAGTCCTTGCCGTTCAGGATGGGGCTGAGCACATACAGGTGATTGGTCGGAGTCGGCTTGTCGGTGCGTTCCCCGCCGCCGTACATCGTCGATTGACCGGTTTGGAAGACTTCCGTCAGTAAGCCGGCATTCAACTGGTCGGCTTGCGGAGCTTCACGATAGCCGGTCAATGCCAGGCCTTGCTCGCATTTCGGATTGACGCTGCCGCCAGCCCCCTTCATCCAGATGACGCCAGCCGGAGCACCGACGGCACTCAGCAGGCGTTTCAGGAACTCCGGAAAGTAGGTAGCTTCGTCCGTTTCCGAATGCGAAAGATCTTCGATTTGGCGAGCCAGAGCGAGAACTCGCTCGCGTGCTCGATTCAATTCGGCAGTACTTGTACTCATGGCTGAGGCTCAGCAAGTTGTCAGAAGGTCCGCCGCTGCAATTGCAGTTTGGCGATGACGCTCGAAATATTTTGATACAAACCGCTGCGAGGTGCCGTTTTGTGTCCCGCCGCGAACGACAAAACACTTCGAACCTAGACAGTACGAAACGCTCTATGTTCTTGCAAGATCACTTCTTGCGAGCAGCCGACGACCTGTCGTCCAGTTCCATCCCTGAAGCTACTGCCGATTTGGCGGAGAATCCGTCTGTTGTCCTGCCTCAGAACGCATATCTCATACCGCAGGCAGGACTCCTATCCTGAGAATCGGCAATTACACTCGTTCAGGCACATGTCACTGGGTGTGATCGATCCAATTGACCGAGTTTAACACCGCGCAACCCGATCTCGGGTAAAACTCGATCTCCTTCAGACGGGTCGCAAGTTCATGCAGTTCCCGACCGACAGCGCACTACCGAGCCGGACGCTCTCCAATCAATCGCGGTGAGATCGCCATAACTCTAGTGTCAATCAATAGATACTTGATTACACGGGGAGTCGATTTGCCGGGAGTTTTGGGGGCAGGTAATTTCTGTGGTGCACTCTCAGCGACTGTTCAATTTTCGAACGAGTGCTGGCCACCGTTGTATTTTAGGGCGGTCTGTTACAAAGCCTCTGCCAGTGCGAGATTCGACTGACTGTCTCGCCAAGCACCAGCAAGGCCTCGTGGCATCCAACGCCGAGCGTTCGGCGTTGGTGCAAACGCTCCGTCGGCCAGGCACTAACCTTGAACGATGGGGTTTGTCAGCGTTCCAATTCCGTCGATCGTAATTGCGACCGAATCACCCGCCTGCAGCGAGAATTCGTCGGGGGGGACAATCCCCGTTCCGGTCAACAGGAACGCACCGTGCGGGAAGCTGTTGTCCTTGCCGAGCCAGCTGATCAAATCTTCGAAGGTCCGGGCCATCTGATCCACGTCGGTGGCCCCTTGGAACACGACCGATCCCTTACGGCTGATGGCAATCTGGATTTTGGTCTGAGCCCGATTGAGGGGGCCTTCAGGAATGAGCACCCAAGGGCCCAGTCCGCAGCATTCGTTGTACAACTTGGCCTGCGGCAAGTAGAGCGGGTTCTCCCCCTCAATGTCGCGGGCACTCATGTCGTTGCCGATGGTGTAGCCGACCAGCTTCAGGCTGGGGCTGATGATCAGGGCCAGTTCGGGTTCGGGAACCGACCAGACGGTGTCCTGACGAATTCGTAACGGCAGTCCAGGCCCCGACACGCGACTCGGTGTGGCTTTGAAGAACAGCTCGGGACGAGGAGCCGTATAGACTTTGTCGTAGTGCGAGGCCCCTGATTTCGACTCTTCCATGCGTGCCACCTGGCTGCGCTTATAAGTAACGCCGGCGGCCCAGACTTCCTGGCGATCAATGGGAGCCAGAAACTTCACGGACGAATGACGGAGCGGCTCGACCTCGCGTTCGATCAAGAATTTGGCCAGGCCACGCGGGTCGGTCGAATAGATCAAGTCGGACAGATTCCGGCAATTCTCGACCTGCCCCAGATCAAGCAGCCGGACATGTTCGTCTTCCACAATTGCCAGACGAATATCACCTTCAGGCAACTTGATCTTCGCAACACGCATGGTGGCTCCTTGCAATTTACGTCAGGGTGAGCTGTTGAGAGATATCTTAAATGAGGAACGACGAAACCTGAATCTCGAATGTCTGGCGAATGTGACATGTACCGTTTTGATGCCCTCGAAACCGCAGTTCCGGGCACCCGACAAACCCCATCAGGCCGGTTCGGACCTTATTCGATAGAGCATGTATCGGGCTGTTCACGATTCGTCATGAAGTCATTGGTTCTTCTTTCGACATTCTCGGTTCGAGATGCGTCATTGATCTGCGACCTTTTACTGTCCGCGTAGCGCTCGCAGCAATGCCTGCATATCGTCTGGCAGTGGTGCGATGAATTCGAGTTGATTGTGAGTCACCGGGTGCGCAATCTCAAGTCGATGGGCATGTAAAGCTTGCCGCGAGATGAGTTTGCCTCCAGCATTAGCGGGGGCGGTTACTTCGTCAAGAGGTTCCGCATCGGCGGTTTCAGCCACTTCGGCTTCGTCGATGGCGGTGGCCGCGAGGAGCGGATCAGACAATTCTACCGGCGATCGGCCGCCATAAACACGATCGGCAACGATGGGGTGTTTAATATGTCGCATGTGGACGCGCAGTTGATGGGTGCGGCCGGTCTTGGGGTGCAGCTTTACGTAGGTGTAATGTTCGAAGCGTTCCAGGACTTGGTAGAACGTGTTGGCTTCGCGGGCATCACCACCAGGCGGACAGACACACATCCG
>JAZKFE010000114.1:26468-29679 GCA_040386595.1 Planctomycetota bacterium
AATCGGCTCGCATAAAGGTGTCGATGTAATCGCTATCGCGGTCGACGACTCCGTGGACGATCGCGCGATACTCTTTCTTCACCTCGCGACGCTCAAACTGCCCCGACAGGTGATTGTGGATCTGATTGTTTTTGGCGACAACCAGCAAGCCGCTGGTATCTCGATCAAGGCGATGCACAATCCCCGGTCGTAACGTACCGGCAGTATCACTGAGACTGTCAAAGTGATACTGCAAGGCTCCCGCCAGTGTCCCGTAATAGTTGCCGCGGCCGGGGTGTACAATCATCCCTGCCGCCTTATTGATAACCACCATGACCTCGTCTTCGTAGACGATGTTCAGCGGCAAGTTTTCCGGTGGCAGGCTGCGATCGGGTTGTTCCGGCAAACGAAGCGAAACGATGTCGTTGACTCGCAGCTTTTTACTGGCTTTGATCGGCAGGCCGTTGACCAGAACGCAGTCCTGTTCGATCGCCTTTTGCAACAGCGCACGACTGTAGTTCGAGAAAATGCGAGCGAGGTAGTGGTCGATACGCCAGCCATGTGCGCGAGCTTCCACGGTGACGATGACGGGCTCAGAAGTCGGCAATTCAGCCATGAAGGTTCAGTTCGGATCGTTCGGTTGGACTGACAGTGTTCGCTTCAATCACGGGGGCACCCAGCGACTGCGTTGATATTGCGGAAGAGATTCTGTGGCCCAACAACATCACTACAAAGCAAAGCAGCCCAGCCGCTGTGAGCGACGGGCTGCTGAGTCTTAGGCCAATCTGGCGACGATTACTCCGGCTTCTTGTCAGCGGGAGTTTCGGCCGGTTTTTCTTCTGCCTTCTTTTCGGGTTCGGCAGCAGGCTTTTCTTCAGCTTTCTTCTCGGCTTCCGCAGCTGGTTTCTCTTCAGCCTTGGGTTCCGGTTCGGTGGCCGGTTTCTCAGTCTTCGGCTCGTCCGTTTTCGGAGCGTCAGCAGCGGGCTTCTCGGCGGGCTTGCTGTCGTCGGGAACGGTCACTTCGGGCAACTTGGGAGGTGACAGGAAGGGAACTCCACCTTCACCGGTTCCGCTGGCAGCCTTTTCGATCAGCTCACCCAGACCGGGGGTGAGGGTCTTAAACGGATCTCCACCCTTCTTCGCATCATTGGGCTTGGGGGGAGCGGCCGGCTTGGGATTCTGCTTGCTGAAGAAAGCATAGAATTCTTTGGCCGACGGAGAGTTCAGGGTCCGAATCCGCTCTTCGGCTTCACGCTTGAAGATGGTGTCGGGGATTTCCTTGATCAAGTTTTCGTAGGCGGCGATGGCCGGTTTGAGGTCGCCGTCGGATGACATTTCCAGATTGCGGGCATACGCAAACATGGCTTGCTGTTTGAATTCCTGAGGGCCATTCTGAGCGACCAATCCGGCCAAAATGTCCTTGGCCTTCTTGAGGTCGGTGTTGGCTTTTTCGCGATTCTCGAACGAGTCACGCAGGTAGGTTTCCAGGTAGGAATTCGCTTCCCGCAACTTCGCCCAGGCTGCGGCCTTGCTGCCGCTGAAGTCGCTGGCAACTTGCGCATAGGCTTCTGCCGATTGACTTTGCGACAACTCGTTCCAAGCTGCCGCTTCCAAAGCCGAGGTCGTTCGCCAGTAGTAGATCCCGCACGCAATCAGGAAAGCGGCGCCAATGATCCCCCACTGCAGTGAAGCGGCGTGGCGTTCGTAGAACGTCTCGACCTTCACAGCCACTTCTTGCAGATCATTTGCTTTCAACTCGTGCCGGTGTTCAGTTTTCATCGGATCCGTGGACCAAGCTGGAGTCAGGAGACAACTGCCACAACGTCAATTGCGGCAAAGAATAAACAACGTTCGGGAGCAGTCAGTCCCGCACTGCGCGAGTATAGGTCGCCCGAAAAACACCGTCAAGAGGGGAGCGTTGACCGCAGCGGCATTACCGCGTCAATCGTCATCATCTTCCTCGATGCCCGCGGCCCATTCCGGATACGCGATCTGCGGCCCTTTCAGAGCACGCCACAGGATTCGGTTGAGGACATCTTCCGGAGCTTTATCAACTTCGCGGAAATTGAGGCTCGCTGAAACCAGGGCATCTTTCTTGAGCAACTCGTTCATGATCGCCGCGGGATGGGGGTTCATCTGATCGAGCGGAACGCGGTTCGCCACCGCCTTAAACGGGGTGAGGTCGGCCTTATCCGTGAAGCAATCGAACATCGGGGTGGCCGACGCATCGAATTGGTTCATCAGGGGTAACCCCAGAATCTGCTCGATCGTGCGGATCACACTGGTCGTGTTGTATTGAGTGCTGACCGTCTGCTTGCGTTTGGAATAGGGGCTGATGCAGTAGGCCGTCGTGCGGTAGCCGCTGACGTGATCCCAGCCGGCTTGCGGATCGTCTTCAATCGCGAAGATGGCCATCTCTTTCCAGAACTTGGAATGACTCAGACCTTCAATGATTCGGCCCATAGCCAAGTCATTGTCGGCCATACACGACGCGGGGGTGGGGCAACCCGCCTTGGTGCCGCTGGTGTGGTCGTTGGGCAAACAGATAATGGTCAGATGGGGAAACTCGCCCTTGGCTTCATATTCCTTGAGCTCATTCAGAATGAAGTCTGCCCGGTACTGGTCGGGCACTGCCATCTCCCAGCCGACATAGTTGGTGGGCGAAAACGGCCGGATAGATTCGACGGAGGGCTCGCTCTCAAATACGACCTCTTTCGAATCCCCTTTCCAAGTCCGATAGCAGGCGAGGTAGTCGGGCGAGCCCTTTTTGGCCGGGTCGCTCCAGCGGACTTTGGGAGCCATGAACTCACCATAGTTGCGGATCGATTTTTTATGAGCGATCGCGTTGTCCCACAGGAATCCGGCCGGAGAGTAGGCCAGGGCATCGGCTTCGTCCTCGCCCATGCCATCGGGGTAACTGCGGGGGAACCCGGCGTAGCTCTTTTCCATATAGTCAGTGCTGAACGCGGTCGTGCTCCATTGATGCCCCTCGGCACTCAGAATGCCCGAGCAATAGGTGTTGTCGAGCAGTACGAAATCATTCACCAGCAAATGCTGATTGGGGGTGATGTCCTCACCAAAAATGCAGAGGTCCGCCTGTCCGCGGCCGGTCTTGAGAGCCCCGAAGACTTGGTCATAGGTCCGATTTTCTTTGATGATGTAGACCACATGTTTGATCAGGCTCGGCTCGCCAATACGTTCGGGGACAACCCGCGCCGGCTGATCGGCTCGA
>JAZKFE010000114.1:29689-35665 GCA_040386595.1 Planctomycetota bacterium
CGGACCATGGTGAGCTCGGAATCGCCGCCGTTCTCGATATCGTCTTCTGCCGCGATGCGATGAACTATGGCTCCAGCAATTCGGTCAGCCGCTTTGCCGGTGTCGCCCGCATGCTTGAGGCGGAACGCGATGCTGTGGCGGCAGCCATGGATGGAGCCGCGGCGGATATTCTTGGCGGCTCGTTCTGACAGCTTTGCCAAGTCCACGGCGTTGGGAACCGGCATCAGCGAAACCGAACCGTGGTACTGGTGGGAATTGAAGCCGATTCCATTGCCATGCTTTTTCGGTGTGATGGGCAGGCCTTTGATATTGGCCACACATAACACCTTGCGGCTGGCGTCGAACACCAGTGCACCGGGGAACCAGCCGGCGGGAATCAACCCCTGCAGCTTGGTGTCTCCTTTATCTTCTGGATCAAAATGGAACACGGCGATGGAATTTTGCGTGCCGTTGGCGACAAACAACGTCTTCCCCGAGGCATCAAATGCCAGGGCGTTGGGAGACGCTCCAAACAGATCCGACGGCTTGTGCTTCGCCCAGATCGTTTCGCTGACAGATTCGCTCGCTACGTCGATAATGCTGAGATGATCGCTGCCGGCGTTGGCACAGACCACGTATTTCTGATCGGGAGAAACGGCCAAGGCCGAAGCATGCAAACCGGTTAAAATTTCTGCGGCAACTTTGTCTTCCGCCAAATGGATAATGCTGACGGAACCTTCACTGGAGATGTGTCGCACCGGGTCGACTCGAACTTCCGTTCCGCGTCCCGCCGGGCCCGTCAGATCACCGGCTGTGGGACGACGCCCACCCCAGTTACTGACGAAAACCTTGTCCCCAACCAACATGGCATCGTAGGGGGCCATGCCCACATTCCACGACCGCAGCACTGTTCCCTGGGCCGTGTCAATTTCCAGCAGTTTGTTCGACAGGTTTCCGCAGACGTACAGTTTGGTGTCATCCGCCGAGAGCCGGAGTCCGCTGGGAATTTCGGCCTTGCGACGTGGTGCTCCCGCCTCGGGGAGGGCAATCGTGTGCGAAGGTTGAATGGCCCCGGCAGCATCAAACGTGAAGACCTTAATTGAGCCATTCACGTTGCTCAGATAGAGCCGTTTTCCATCATGGGAAAACACCAGCCCGGTGAAGCTGACCTGCCCCTTGAGATCAGGTTGAAGGATATTCGGTGAAACAACAGTTGGGGGCTCTTTCTGGGCATCTCCGGGAAGTGCGACCCGCTGGACGACTTCGGCCCGATCGACGTCGATGACCAGCAATTCGCTGGTTTTTCCAGAGACGACGAGGCGTTTTCCATCCGGGGACAGGGCCAGGACCTGCGGCCGCAATCCTGCCAGTTCCACTTGCTTCCCGTAGGGCGTCAGCAATTGATTAATTGGAGTGACGATGTACTCCTCGCGCGATCGACCCACGAGGTCAGTCGTTGATTCGATCTGGGCTTCTTGGGCCAGAGTCAAACCAACTCCCATGTCCAGCAACGCCAAGCAGGACAGCCAGGTTAAGCAACGGCGAATCATCGGGGGCCTTTCGCAACGAATCATGTTGAGGAATCCAGGCTGAGTATCGGGCGATCAGTCGATTGCGTCAACCAGCCCGCCGCCCCAGGCTACGCCGTGAAGGATTTTGGATCGCGAATTCTCAAGAGATTTTCAATTTGGTGGTATTTCGAAGCATTGGGAGGGTGAGGCTTCCGCCGAACTGCTAAGTCTTCCGGGGTCCAGGAGACCAAGCGGTTCGGCAGGAGCCTTACCCTCCCAGAATCCATCACGGCTAGTGCCCCGTGGCGACCGGCAGACTGAGTCGTCCCGTGGCGACAAGCGGATGAGTGATTGCCTTCGTTAATGAATCAGTTAAAGAAGTCAGTTGAGGAATTTACATCTGGTCGCTAATCGAGCACTCTGGCTCCCTGGCGATCAGTTTTCTGGTTCGGAAGCTCGAAAAACCAGAGTGACGAATCCGTACGTCAGGTGGCGTTGAGGGCCAGAATTCGGCAGTTTTCCAGTAAATTTTGCAGAAAATTGAGCGGCAACTCGTGTCTGGATTACGAGAAACCTCTCTGTGATAAATTCCGTAAGATTTGCGGCATTGGGTTTGCTCTGCAACGAAAACCGATGCTAGAATCAAGGTAACGTCGTTCTGACGGTTGGTTCCAATATTGACAGTACGAATTCTTCACGTCGCAATCATTTTCGATACCGGCTTATGGTTTGGGGGTGCTTCGGATGCTTAGTACAACTGCAACGTTCCGCTCAGGGTTCACGTTCGAAGATCGTCTGGCTAGTGATGTCACGGCGGCGTTGCGAAGCACGGGATATCCTGAATTTCAGACGTTGGACGTGGCCGTTGACGGCCATGACATCAGCCTGCGAGGCCGAGTGCCCAATTTCTTTTTGCGGCAGAAGGCCGAATTCGTCGTGCTGGGGATTCCCGGTGTGGCCACGCTGCAAAGCGCGATCGAAGTTGCTCGCTGACGTCGTGAACGTCTCTTACCTCGAACCGCAAACGAGTGCACTTCCTTTGTAGAAATACCGGAAGTGCGCTGGTTTGTTTTTTCGTTTGAGGTGCCGTTGATCTGGCCGTGAACCTCCTGACAACTTTCAGCTGCCGGAATGTGCTTCGTGATTGGCGTCTACGGCGCTGACCGCAGATCGCAAAATCTCCCCGAATTGCTGGTCGGGGATTTCCCTCAACGCTGTGGCGTGGCGTGGGTTGGCGAAAATTCGGACCCGCTTGACGAAGTCGTCGAACTGCGTCCGAGCCAACGTCGCCACGACCGGTGAAACTTCGTCCAATCGGCGGTAATGTTTTTGTCGGGGGTAGTAGATCGGAATATTGAATTCCACCTCGCGATGAATGGGCGGCGCATCGATCAGGATATCTCCCGAGCTGATAAACTCGCCAATTTCCGCTCCCAACTGCCGGGCAAATTCTGACGCATAGCTCACCAGCAGCGAGTACGGCTTACGAGCTAACAGCCCGTAACATTCCGGATCGTGGTGCAGCGTGTATTCGACGACGCGCTTGTAGATCAGTCGCCGGGGCCCAAAAACCCCGTTCAGCAGTCCGTCGGCTGGTGTTCCCGCAGCGTGATCCATCATCTTGCGGATCATTTCCGCTTCGGTCAGCCGGAACAGTTCACGCAGATTTAATGTCTGATGCAGCTCGTAGAAGGCGCGGGCGAACATGGCTGTCGCGGCGCGGACTGCGTGATGCCAGTAGACCTCGCTGAACATGACGTACCGCGCGAAGACCATCAATTCGGCAGCGGTACGTCCCTTGGAAGTAATCGCTAGCCCATCCCCCTGCTCGTTCAGAATCAGCGATTGAATGAGTCGCTGTTTGTCGAAATGGCGGCCGTAGGGAACTCCGGCATGCAGGCTGTCTCGCTCCAGATAATCGAGCTTATCGATGTCGATGGGGCCCGACAAAATCGACCGTAGCAGCCGCTGCTGAGGGGCTTCCGACCGTTTCGACAGGATCTCCAGCACTTCATGCGGCTTGATGTGCCATTCCGACTCCAGCACCTGGGCCAATTCGCACCGAGGCGACAGGAATTCCGCAGCCAGGTCTTCATGCGGTGCCAATCCAGGCAGACCGAGATCCTCAATCGGATGGCAGAACGGCCAGTGCCCCAAGTCGTGCAGCAACGCCGCCACCATCAACAGTTCGGCCGACCGGGTATCGACCAGTTCGACAAATCGCGGATCGTGTCCCAATTGCCAGAGGTATTTCAAGGAGTTGTTGAAGACTCCCAGAGCATGCTCGAATCGCGTATGTCGGGCTCCGGGGTAGACCCGGGCGACCAGTCCCAACTGAGTAATATGCGACAACCGCTGAAATTCAGGGGTTTCGACGATGGCTCGGACGCGTGGCGTGAAGGGAACGTTCTGTTCCGGAGGAATCCGCACGATCCCCTGCCCCGCAGTCAGACTGACGAGCTCAGGAATTTCCAATAACGGGTGTGTCATAGTGGCAGACTTATCAGGAATTTTCCGGTCTCTCGAATCATCAACGCCGGGTGGTTGGAAAACGGAGAATCAGGACGAATCTCAGTTGACCAAACAATTGCGCGGGGACCAGCTCGTGACAGGAAAAGTGGCGGAAGCGGTGACGATTTTTTTGAGGGGTGGATAAAGCTGTTGTCGAATCGTGATGTCTGCAGAGCACGAAGCTCGCACGAGCAGATCATAAAACAGTACGGCAGGAGCCCTGCTCTCCCCTCTCTCAATTTAGGTCTGTGTGTCTCAGGTGACGCATTATCGGAAGATCGTCTTCGTCCCGCAACCGGTCGGCCCGACGTGCTTCCAACCGTTGCTCTTGGGTTGCCGGTTGCATCAACTCAGATTGATTTGATCTGCTTCAAGGGTTATCGTAGAGAATCGATCTGTGGGGCAGAGGCAACCGACTACAAAAGAATTTACATGCTGCGATTCTTTGACGAACGAACCGGCCACCGTGGCCACCTGAATCGGCAGGAATTCCTCCGTATCGCCGGTTTGAGCGCATTGACTGCCACCGGCTGGCGAAGTGCCGGCGCCACGGATCGGCCGGTACGTTCTCGGGATTCCGTCGGCGGCGTTGGTCGAGCCAAATCGGTGATCGTGGTTTTTGCCAGTGGCGGGCAGAGTCAGCTGGAGATGTGGGATCCCAAGCCCGAAGCCCCGCGGGAAATTCGTGGGGCGTTTTCTTCGATTGCTTCGGCTGTTCCCGGCACGATTCTGTCTGAGCATATGCCGCAGATCGCCCGTATTGCCGACAAATACACGCTGATTCGGACGATGTCGCATGCCGATCTGGATCATGGTTCCGCCGTCTATTTGTCGCTGACCGGTCAGTATCATTCGCGGATCAGTTCAAACCCGGTTCCCACGCCGAATGATTTGCCGTCGCTGATGTCGACGTATCAGCGAGTCCGGCCGGGTTTGGGCACGATTGCTTCTTCAATCCAACTCAACGGGCCCATTATTGTCGCTCCGCAAGATATCGCTCCGGGTCAGTTCGGCGGCTTGTTGGGGCGAGACTTGGATCCGATGTTCGTCGGTAACGTGAATACAGATGCCGTGGCCGTGCCGGGGTTGGTGGCTCAGCCGGAACTATCATCGATCCGCATCCGCGAACGGGAACGGTTGCTGGCGGCCATCGACCGGTCGTTAAAAAGTCACGAGGCTGACTCGCGGATCACCGATGTGGACGGTCAATATCACAAAGCCTTTGAATTGCTAGCCGATCCGCGGACCCGCGAAGCCTTTGATTTGTCGGCCGAACCGGCCGCGCTTCGCCGTCGCTATGGGCGGCACCGACCTGGCCAGGCCTGTCTGTTAGCCCGACGATTGGCCGAAGCTGGCGTGCCGTTGATTACGGTGGTCTGGAACCATCAAAGTCGCGGGCAAGATATGCACCCCGACGACGACGAATACTACGGCTGGGACACGCACAACGATATCTTCGATGTGCTCCAGAACCGACTGCTGCCGCGATTCGATCAGAGTTTTTCGGCACTGCTGGAAGATCTCGAATCGCGTGGAATGATGGACGACACGCTGGTCATCTGCATGAGTGAATTCGGTCGTGCGCCCGTGATCGCATTGGAGCGGAACTTTGCTGGCTCGAGCCCCGGGCGTAAGCATTGGGCCTCGGCCTATTCCATTCTGATGGCCGGTGCGGGGGTCTCACGAGGCAAGGTTGTCGGGAAAACGGATCGCCACGGAGCCTATCCGGCCTCGGAAAGTTACGGCCCGTGGGATATCGCTGCGACCGTGTTCGCAGCCTTGGGCATTTCTCCAGACGAACATTATCACGACTTGCTTGGCCGACCGCTGCCGATGACCATCGGCACACCGATCCGAGCCGCTTACTCCGGTGCGTGAAACCTGCCTTCGAGATGCGTACCGTATCACCGCGGTGAGGGATTTCGGTCCTCTGGGAGGGTGAGGCTCCTGCCGAACCGCTTGGTCTTTCGGCTCT
>JAZKFE010000115.1:0-5445 GCA_040386595.1 Planctomycetota bacterium
CCTTCTACAATCCCGTCCGAAGGCACTCAACTTTGGGATACCTGTCGCCCATAATCTTTGAGCAAGCCGTTTAACACCTTTTCCTCGCGCCCACTTTTCTTGGGCAAGTCCAGTTCTCGTAGATGTTGCCGATGACTTCGCAATCCCTCGGTTGGGCATTCTCCCATTCTTGTCCGCCCAGTGCGGGCTCAGTGAAAGAATGGAATCCAGCAATGCTCGCCAGATACTCGACCTCGTGAAGATGCCTGCCGCTAAAATCATTTTCAATCACAACATCCCCCTCAAATATCTCTTTCCCGTTCTTGTCGGGGAGGTTGGTGGATTGCATGACAGTGAAGTGAGCCGTGTCCTTGAGGATTTCTCCGAACGAGAAGTGAGGTGAGTGCTCGAAGAACTTGTATCCGTCCTGAACGTCGTGAATCATCTCTGCCTCTGCGGAGAGCCACGCCCTGAACCTGAAGCGGTTGGCCGGTGATTCCTTGGTCGAATTCATCGCCGGAACGATAGCGCGAGCGCATCGCTCAAAGCAAGAGCTAAACGCAGCGTTCGACTTGACGTTTGTGAGTTGACGTGGCCAGTTTTCCCAAAGAGAATCCGCGATCGACTGTCACCACCATTTGCCGTAGAGGAGGTCCCGATGACTTCACGTGAGATGAACCTATCCATGCCAGACTCGACATATCCGAAGGAGCTGATCGGAAATGCCGTTGAACTGTCGAAGCTCGCGACTTCGGAGGTGCCGAGGCGGCCGAGGCCAGAAATGGCTTCGTTCACTGAACGAGGATTCGCTAGATCGGCGATCTCCACAGCATTCAACGCATTGGAAAGTCTTCTGATCGACCTGACTCAGTGGTACATCGAGAAAAACTTAGCGGCCAAGACGATTTGCAAGCATTGTGCATCTCGCATCAACTGGGAACTGAGAGACCAGAAGGCGAATATATCGCGCACCCTTTTTGAATGGCCGGGCGTACTGTTCGACGTGGATTTGTCCAAAGATCCGGACTTCAAAAAGTTTGAAAACATTCGCAATTTCAGGAACAATTTGACTCACCCGTTACTCACACCGTTTTCGGACAAAAAGCTCGACCAGACGACGTTACTCTTAGCGACAACTGCGGAGAGAGCACACCAAGTAATCGAGGACATTGCAAAGATGGCCTGCACATTGCACACGGTCTACGGGGTGCCGGTCCCCCCTGAGTTCTCATCGCCATTTCGATGAATGTGGCCTAGTAGGTCTATTCGCCGGGATAAGGCTCACCTGTAAGTGTTTCGATTGCCGCGACACAGACTTCTCTGTTTACTTCGTCACTTACAGCGAGGCGATAACTCAATTCGTTCAAGCCTTGGAATGTAATTTCCCAAAAATCTGACATGCGTGCGTTTTGCTGCTCTTCCACGAGTCCATCTTCGTAGATCCAACAGCTAGCCAGAACTTTCAGCATATTGCCCTGAGGGTGGGCTAACATTAGTACGAACGGGCACTGGAGTAGCAGCTCGCGAAAGTAGTTCTGCACTTCTGGGATTTGCCATAATTCCCTCTTGTCGTCGTCGTATCCAGTCACGATTAAAGCAACGCGCTGGCGAAACGCGAACGCATTCTCTCGCGTGACGATCATGTCATTCAGAAGCGTAACTGGCTGGAGTGTATCTGAGGAGTCAATCATTTCAGGAGTAATCTGAAGGATTACCACTCCCACCTCACCCTTTACGGCTTTCGCCATCATTGGATCCGGAATCTCAGAGAATCGCGTTGGGTAATGCCAAGTCAGTGGATAGTAGCTTGCCATCGCATGTTCTGGACCTGCGTCGACCTCTACCGTTGATGCTCCAATCGTAAGCGGTTTCGCATCGGGATTTTCTCGCAGAAAGGCTTCACCCCACGCGACAGCTTCGGGGGCCGGCCATGGACGGTCATTCGGGGTAACTAGAATGGTGAATTTGAAAGAATTGATCATCACGAATCGCTGGACGAGATGGTCAGCTCGATAGGTAGCCAGTCGATGCTGGCTTATCCGAAACCATTGTGGGTGCATGATATCAGCGGCTGGATCATGCTGACGAATGGCTGGCTGGGGATTCCTTGGATTAGAGAAGTCGGTCGGCGGAACCAAGCTAATCCAAATTTGAACTCGCGGGTCTAGTGGAGCTTGTCCGAGCATCGATTTCCTGAACTCGCGGAGCACCCGGACGTCAGCATTCCGCGCGCGAGCACTGTTGTAAGACATCTTTAGCAACCACCGTGTCAACAGATCGCCATCATACTCGAACGTCACTTTCTCGCCGCTGAAGACAGACTGTTCGAAGTATTTCGTATAGAGCAACTTACCGTAGTCGTCTAAACGACGCAGAAGATTGCTGTTACAGTTATCGCAGACATCTCGAATCTCAAGATCTCCAGCAAGATGGGTTAGGGGAGCATCGGCGTTGAACGTCGACGTCTTGCCAGGTGTGCGGCTATACCATTTTGGAACAATGTGTTCGAGGGTGAGTGGTAGTGTTTTGTCACAGTATTGGCAATTCGACATCGTCGCGGTCCCTAATCAGTTGGATCTTTAGTAACTCTATAGACAGACGTCGCATCTCGGCAGTTCCACGCAGCATAAAGAGCCTTTGACTTTCGTCTCGGGCTCTGGAATGCTTCAAAAGTCACTTTGAACTGGACACAGAATATCAAATCCCAGTTCACGGCGCAAATCTATTTGTCCGTCAAATCGTTGGCTGTTTGGATCTTCTGAGGATTACGCACTTGCTCTCTCAGGGACACGAGCGATCCAGATACCAACGGTGAGCAACGAAAGCTCGACGACAGAGACACCCTGCTTCGGGACAGGACACGCCCTTCCTGCGGTAACCAACTCATAGGATGTCAGACGCATGAAAAACTCCGCCTCGTGGCCGGCCGTCTAACCTACGCGACTTTCTCAAAACCGCTTAAACCTTGCTTTGTGATATCCTGTCTCCCGCATAGGGAGCTTGGCCCCCATTCCATAACACGATCAAATAGGGGACAGCTCCCGCCATCCCCATCCTTCCTCAGTCAACCTCTGGCACATCGTAAATCCATTCTTCATCGACACCTTCTGAACGAATAATCATGCGGAAAAGGGTGAAGGAGTACGCTCGGGAGAATTACGAAGACGCGCGACGCATTGCCCTCGAAGCACTAGAGTCGCTCAACGGCGACTACGTAACGCCGAATGCGATTTATCGCTATTCACCGGAGCAGACTGAATTTTACCGACAGGAATACACTCAAAAGTTGAGAGCCGCTGAGCGGGCTTTGTCCCTCTGTCAGTGATACAGTTGGTGAGTGTCTGAAACGGATATCGTCCGGGCTTGCATTGAATACTTGCGACTTCGCGGGATCACTCCGGCATTCTGCTGGCGTCAGAATGCCGGAGTGATCCCGCTCCCCGGCGGTGGCGTGCGTTTCTCCGGTCTGCGTGGAGTCTCCGACGTCCTCGGAGTTCTACCAGACGGTTGCATCCTGGCCATCGAAGTGAAGTCGGCCAAGGGTAAAATGTCCACGGCTCAAATTGAGTTCCAGGATCGGATCACCGCGAGCAATGGTGTCGCGTGCTGCGTCCGGTCTGTTGACGAACTCGCGGCTGATCTCGACGAGGCTATGGCCTCTTGATCGCCCAAAACCGATCTTTCGCTAGATCGTCGTGCCGGCCGATGTCTTTCAGGAGCAGTTTGACCGCTCCGATCTTTCGCTTGAGATCGCTCTGTTTGGTCTCCAGTACGTCCAGGATCGTTTCAATTCCGTGACGGGCATCAGACAGCGTCTCGCGGTACGTCGCGAATTCAGGGGCACTTGTGGAACCTTTCACGGCATCCCAAGTATTGAGCGCGGCTTCCGCCTTCCCCCAGTACGCCAGGATCTCTTCCGACGCGAGTTCGTTGCTTGGAATGTTCATAGATAGCGGGGTAGCTGGAATCTGTTGGCTCTTTGCCGATAGGATACAGCAATCCACGTAGTCTAGGGGCCTGGAATGCTTGACATCGGGAAGTTATGGAAGCGAATCGTTCAGCGTTTCAAACGCCCGCTATTCGGCAAGAAACGGAAGCAAGGTGAAGCAATGAAGGTCTTCGTTAGTTCGACAGTGTACGACCTTCTCGATATCCGAGCTGAGGTTTGTGCTCTGCTGACGTCGATGGGTATCGCGCCCGTCCTGTCTGACGACAAGCTCTCTGATTTCGATACCGCACATGCAACGAATTCAATTGAGACCTGCCTTATCAACGTGGCAGACTCTGATGAAGTGATCGTCATCCTCGACCAGCGATACAGCGCTCCCCTAGGAAAGCTGGGATTTCCCGATGTCTCACCAACGCATCTGGAATATCGAAAAGCACGAGAACTGAAGAAGGCAATTCATTTTTTTGTGCGAGACCGACTCGAAGCAGATTTCACCACGTGGAAGAAAAACAAGAAGAATCCGGACCTACGTCTTACTTGGGTTGAGCCAAAGGACTATCCGATCTTTGACCTACTTGAAGAGCATCGAAAACTGAGTCCCACTGAAGATAAGAATTGGCTGTCATTCTTCTCGAACTCTACAGATTTGAAGCACGCGATTCGGAAAATCCTCGAACCACGGATTAAGCCGGCCAGGGTCGTAGATGCCATATCGCAAAACCGTTTCCCTATCTTCAATGTCACTCACGAGAGCGAACAAATACAAATGGGGATGTCGCCATCGGTAAAGATCCGAATCCAAGTTGAAAACATCGGCGGCGCGGCTGCTTTTAACTATGTATGCACGTTTTCGCCGGATAAGACGAAGCCCAGCAAGAAGCACATTGTCGCCCCAGGACAAGTAGTAGAGCGACTGCTGCTTGGAGATGTCCGAGCTGCCCCCGTTGTGGAAGGCACAATGCTGATCGAATACGATTCGGTGATTGGAGTACGAGTCCGGGAAATGTTTGACCTGAACTGGTTCTTAGTAGGGCACGGCACGGGAACCGTTTTGATGGGAGGGGCCATGTTCAAGGAAAAGACGTACCACAACGCTCCCGAGATTCAGGTCGTCATCAACGATTGATTCGGAAACACCATCTTCAACTCCTTGCAGTGCCTGCAACGTCCGAACTTGGTTCCCTTGAGTCCTTTCTTCTTCGCGCAGTGGGGGCAGGTTCCAGAGCGGTATCCGACCGAATTGGTCGGTACGAGCGAAACGACGTTGTTCTTGAGTGCCATGAAGTACCGCTCGCCTCGCTCCATTCCAAGAGCGACGACTTTGCCGAAGGGGGTGTTCTGGCCAAGCTTAATGGCCTCGGCGGGTTTCATTGGCGGTTTGGGGAATAGTTCGGATCGGAGGTGAGATTACACGCGGCGTGGGACGGGGCAAGATTCTCTTTCACGAGCCTCAGGTCGGGCCTTTGGACTTGCCCAAGAAAAGTGGGCGCGAGGAAAAGCGAAGTATGCTTTCCCTT
>JAZKFE010000116.1:0-6250 GCA_040386595.1 Planctomycetota bacterium
CGAAACGGATGAAGAATCGTTCGAGTTTTGCGAACAGATCGTCGCGAAGATGGTTCAACTCTACCGACTGCCGGTCGATTTCTGTTATCAGGAGATCAATCGACACTGGGGGAAACGGCCCTTTCATGGTGAATCTCTCGAAATTCTTGATCGATATCACTGGCTTCCCCAGAGTTGGGCTGAGAGATTTGTAGAAACCGACGCTGCGAGGCGAGGAATCGATATCGACTGGGCTGATGTTCGGCGGAAAGCGATAGATCTAATTGAACTCGTTCGGAACGGCGGCCATTCACCGTTATCATCTATCGATCACTTCATCCGCTTCCTGAATCACCTGAATTCAGATGCGCAGCAACAGACTGAGGTACCTAAGTACGTTTGCGAGATCTGTGTGGAGACCATCTGCGATATTATGCTGGCGATTGTGGCGAGTCAGTATCCAGAAGAACTCAAACAGCAACTGTACCAGCGAGTAATGGTCCTTCGCGACTGCATTATTGTGCGAGTCTCGAACAACGCCCTGTTTCCTGATCGAGTTCAGATTGAATCACTCACGGGACCTGAGAATGGTAAGTGAAATTCCCCTTCTTAGAGGTCGACCAAATTTTTAATCGATAGATATTTTGACTGATGGTGGATCTCCCTTCGAAGCAATGAGCGGTGTGCCGTCCCGTACAAATCTGCTGCCACTCCCTGAATTTGGTGAATGCCGAGGATGTTTGCAAGCACTCTGTTTATGTGTGTCAATCGCGGGGTGGCTCCGGTGGCTTTTGCAACCTGGGTATACAGGAGGCCATCAACAACACCTGGATTCGACCAACGGATGGCTCCCCTTTCACCTCCGCGAATCGGCACCACAACCCTTCTCGCGGCGAGACGCCACCACAACGCTTAGAAAACACGCCTGAATGCCGGACAGGCTTCTGGCAGACCCTATTTTCGCTGAAAAATTGTTACGGATTGAGCACGTCAGGCACAGCCTGACCTACCTGGCTAGCGGTAGACCTACCCGGCTGGTCGTTTGAATGCCACAAAAACAAAGGTCGTGGGACTGCTTCACGACCGAGTACCGTCGCAATGCAGTGCCACTCAGCCGTGTGCCCCCCAGCCATGCCCGCAGTTCCTCGTAAAATGTGGAGGCTGAAAATGTCATTCATATCCAAAGTCATATTATTAGCTATTGTCTGCTTCGCTCAGATCCAAGCTCAGGGTGATCAGGATATTGCAGTACCACTTCCTTCTGACGGAATGATTGATTTGCAACGTTTGCTGCGTCCAGCAATCAATCACAACAAATTGTCAGCTTTGCACATGCGCCCGGTCAGTGTTCTCGATGTGCTTTACAAATCACGGTGGCGCAACTCGATTAACAATGTTATCCGATTGCTCGTTGTATCAACCAACGCTGACGAACGAAAAGTCGGCTGGGAATTGGCTCGGGAGCGGGGATACCCTATGGGGTGGACAGCGTCCGACATCGACAAGATTGTCAAAGATCCAATCGATGAAGTTCGGACGACCGCTATTGCATCCGTTGCTCGCACTGATGTCCCCAGGATAACACAGTGCATTGAGCAGATTCTGAAGGATCCATCAGCGACGACAGGATCTAAGACGGTGTGTATCTGGCAGCTGCGGCACGTTCCTGAATTGTCGGACCGAGTCCGATTCTGGCTGATGGCGTCAAGCGATAATAAACTTCGGGAAGCATGCGTTTCTGAGTTTGAGACAGTGAACTTCTCAGAGCCAGTGATCCAAGTGATGACGAGCTATCTTGACGACAGGTCACCGGTACACTTGGATGTTGCTCCCTATTGGGGCCGACCGACTGAGCTTCGTACCTGTGCGTGCCAGGTATTGAGCACGATCGGAAGCAACAAAGATCGTATCGTCGAAGAACTTCGAAAACGATGCGATCTGCCCCCGGCAAGAAAGCATTTGGAGTTCTTTATCGGCGCGATGTTAGCCATTCACAAGTTGAGCCCTGAGTCTTCAGAGCCGGTCGTTCAAATAATGAAATGGTATGACAAGCTACCTGATGATCGCCTGTTACTGTTACAGAGTGTCGAAAATGAGTTCTCTGATTCAGGTCCGCTCGAGATACTAGTCATTTCCAAGATTCAAGAGACCCCTCCGGATCAAAAATATCGAGTATGTCGCTGGTTGTCTTGCAGGAAATCGAGTGCGGCAATTCTAGCCCTCAAGAAGCTGTTGCAGGACACGCACTCTGGAGTGCGCGTCGCCGCTGCGGTTGCAATCACGAAAATAGACCCGCTATTCGAGTTATCCACCATACGAGAAGATTTGTTCAAATCTGCGGCTGAGTCTCCCGACGAGTTTATGGCGGCCTTCGAGTCGATGAGTGACGCAGTAGTCGCTCTAGCGCACGCGGGGCAGTCGGATGAGGATGCGATTCGATGGTTGAAGCTCAACAGAGACCGCAAGTTTCAAGTTTATTGCGACGAGGCACTAGAAGTTCTCTCTGTAGAAAATCCGACTTATACCCGAGGGGGCATTCGGTGGAAAGAAGCGATCACAGGTTATAAATAACGTGGGGACACTTTACGCGGGGTGGCAATGGTTTTGAACGCCACAAATACTGGAGTCGTGGTACTGCTTAAAGACCAAGTACAGCTGCAAAGCAGTGCCACTCAGCCGGATTCTTCTTCGTGTGTAATACCTGAAGATTTAGAAGGAATCCCGGGGCTTACGCCTAATGGCACTCACTTTGCGGCTCGATTCGTGAGCGGCACGGCGCTAGCCGCCGGCTTTTCTCCGTACTTCTGACACAGAAGAGCCGGTGGCTAGCGCCATTCCGCTCACGAACTGAGTGCCATTGGGCGTCAGCCGCCGGGCTCGGCTGCATCATTACTTCTGAAGACGGACTTAGATCGACTGTGATTTGGGGCTCTGGTTTATAATGTACCAGCTTGACCGACTCGACTGAAGGATGTCAAAGCAACTTGGCCTGATTGGCCAGCACTTTGGTTGATTCACTCGCACTCGAAGTGGCTGGCCAAAACGTGCGGATGCGGCAGCCGCCCAACGGACTTTCTAGAGCCATCACGGTACCGCTGTGGTTTGCAACGATTCTTTTTACCAGTGCGAGTCCCAAGCCGGCTCCTCGACCGGTTTCCTCCAATCGCACAAATGGCTCGAATACCCTCTCTCGATCCGATTCAAGAATTCCTGGGCCGTCGTCGTCGACGTCGATGGTGGCCCCGGTCGGCGAAACGCGGACATCCACGATAACGCGTCGCTGACCGAATCGGCTGGCATTGGCCAGCAGATTGCTCAGCACGCGCGTGAGGCCGATGCGGTCGGCAACCAAGCGTACGTCCCCGCGGGCTAGCTCGGGGCCGACTTCGAATTGCAACGTCTCGCAGACAAGTGAGCTCTTTTCAATTAGCTCTTCGACGAGCGGCAACAGGTCTATGCTTTCCCAAACGGGTTGCGGCAAGCTCGTTTCCAGGCGAACGTACTGCAGCAGTTCTCCGACCAGCTCGTCAAGTTCTTGAGCGGCTGTGTCGAGTGACTTCAGGCGTGATTCCCGCTCCCTGTCATCGCGCGACGTACGGATCAGATCAATTGCGAAATTAATACGTGCAAGCGGGGTGCGAAGTTCATGGGAGACCGCTTGGAGCAACTCACGTTGAGTTCTCAGCAGGGCTTCGGTCCGTGCCGCCATGTCGTTGAATGCGCGCGCCAACGCGATGGCGGAATCGGCTTTCTGTAAGTCGACGCGAGCGCCAAAGTTGCCGCCAGCGATCGAGATCGCCGTTTGTTCCAGCACACTAAGTTGTCGGGCAAGCGGACGTAGCAAGCACGCAATCGCGATCGCGACGAGCAACAGTACGGCGGCCACGGCGATCTTCATATCCGTTTCCACCGAACCGCGTGTTTGCGAAACCGGTCCAAATTGCAGAGCTTCAGTTCCAGTCCCCATGGGAGTCAGCACCGAAAGCTGGTTGCCGGCAAACAATACGACTTCATCACCTTTTGAGAGCGACTCCCGCATCTCAGTCGGAACTTGATCATGTGAAATGATTCGAATGGGATAGTTGAACTGTCCCCGCAATTTTTCCAATGCGACCACTGCGGCAGCACCGGTTTTCGTCTCGAGTGTTTCTCGTGCCTGTCTTACACCACCACCCATGGCCCTCTCTGTGATACAGTAAAAGTCGGTATCGATTCGATACCTAAAGGCAAACGACATGATGCACACCGCGACGACCAGAATACCGATCACGCTCAGATAGAAACGAATGAAGAGGCGGGTCATTGATCCTCCGAAAGTAAGTAGCCGACACTCCGGACCGACTTAATTCGCTGCGGATTGACCGGATCATCACCTAGCTTCTTACGCAATCGTGAAATGCGAAGATCGATCGAGCGGTCCAAACCATCATAGGCGGCACCGTGGATTCTGCGGTAGATGTCGCCACGGCTGACGACTTGACCGACATTATTCGCAAGCAACCAGAGCAGCTCGAACTCCGCAGATGTCAGGTTGATCTGCTGACCGTTCATCTCAACGACACGCCGACCGGCGTCGATCAGCAGGGCCCCAATCGTAATGCGAGTGCCCGAACTGTCGCTGTCGGGCATCGCCCTCTTTCGCAGCTGGGAGCGTAGTCGCGCCAGCAAGATTCGGGGGCGAACGGGTTTCGCCAAGTAATCGTCGGCACCAACCTCCAACCCCACCACCTCGTCAACCTCGTCGCCGCGAGCCGTCAGGATTAGTATCGGGCCATTGAAGCCAGAACGCACGGTCCTGCATACCGAGATCCCGTCCAGACCTGGCAGATTGACATCCAGGATGATCACGTCGTGCAATTCCGTGCGGATTCGTTCCACCGCCCGATCACCGCGCCCTTCGACCGCGACGACAAAGCCATGAGGCGTCAAAAAATCCGCCACCATCGAAGCAAGCTCACGGTCATCCTCGACGAGTAACACGCGACATTCCGCAGGATCGATCATTGCCCAAACTCGTTGAAGTGAATGTGGAGAGAATAAGTTGCTAACAACGGACGGCCCAATCCTAGTTTCATGCTTCCTATTCCTCGCGACCGGCTTTCCCCGGAAGTAAACACATGATCTCTAAGTTTCGACCGAACTCACGAGTCGTTGTATTTTGAGGGTATTGAATTGCGGCCAGTGAGAATGACCGGGAGCATCTGGCGAAATTAATACCAACCACTTCGGTGGCCAATGAGAACAAACCCGAGTACGGATGATGGATCATGCTGCAATGAGCCTTGGTTTTCAAGGGGTTTTGGATTCTACCGGTCAATCGAGTCGGCGGAAGCGGGCGACTCGGACTGCGTAAAGCTGGACCCCAAACTGAGGCTGCAGTCTCCGCGGTCGGAAGGTTTGTAGCCGCGGTTCCTGGTATCGCGCCATGCGGATTCGCTGCGATCCTGTGGAAACTTCGGCATGATTCGCTGCCCCAAGCTCCGACGGGTACACATCGATACAAACCGCTTACAAATCGATACAAGTCAATACGCAACCGCAATTGAGCACTGTTCCGCATAGGCATAAAATTCCAACGCAATGCTATTCCCCACCCGCTCGATTGTTCGACGTGACACTGAAGTTTTGCGGCAAAGTTCGCCGTTGCTGAAGCGGGCCGCATTGCCGCAGTTGCGTGATCTAAGGATTGCATTTGTTTGTCATGGCACTGTTTAAGAAATATGCAAATTCGATGCCGCCATTCTCGCCGTTACAAATAGTTACAATTCAATACACAAACGCAATTGAGCGACTTGCGGCGGAGGCATAGGATCCCAACGGCTCGATGATTCGAGGTAACACACCGACCGCGAGACTGGTTGGTGTGCGGCATTGGTCGTTGATTCCACAGCACAAGGACGTATCGCCGTGATTCTCGTTCAGACGAATCGTACGCTGGGAAGTAGGTGGGGTGCAGAGTCGACTCACACTGACACTCATCGTCGAGACGAGGTCTCGGTAACCGATCTCCAGCCTGCTGGAGTATCGCTGAAATGAGATGTCCAGCAAGCTTCGTGTTGGTGGCGCGAGGAACAGAAAAGCCTTCACAACATGCAATCAACCAGTTCCTCTGTAACGTGCGCGAAAGCCTGCCTCTCACTCATAAAGGACGACTGCTATGTATCAATCTGATTCTGTCGGCGCTCCTCATTTCCAGTGGCTGCGCCGCTGGGAAAAGCCCGTTGCCACTCCTTGCAATACAGCCGCTTGCTTCGCTCAAGAGACATTCGGC
>JAZKFE010000117.1:0-8624 GCA_040386595.1 Planctomycetota bacterium
TTTTTTCATGCACCTGCAATCCGTTAGGGTCAGCAAATTTCAAAATTGGCCAGTTAATCAACCTTTCATCCACTGATCGGTCTCGGGCCAATTTTGAAATTTGAACACCCGACCCCAATCTTCTCCAAATACCACAGTATAAGCATGCGTGCGTCACCGTAACTATTGAAAGCCAAGTAGCAAACATCAGATATGGTTGATATCTTCAACGCTATCAGCCGTGACACTGCGGACAGTAAGTGCCATCAAATCAGGTGAGAATTCAGCATGACAGAAATGCGGCGCGCCGGAATCTGGTGTGGTTGGTGCCTGGTGGTGCTCATTGAGGGCGGGAGTCCATTATTCGCTCAACAGGCTCCCACCATTGGCTATATCCACCCGGCAGGAGGACAAGCCGGAACGGTCGTCGAAGCAAGGCTGGGAGGGTATGACTGGACTCCCGACATGCAGATCTTTTCGCTCGACCCGCGAGTCAAACTGGAAGTGCTCGGCCCCCCCGGCGAAGTGATCGTCCCCGAACCGCCCTATTGGTTTGGTAAAAAGGGCCGCGCGAGTGCCCTGCCGATGCCTCGTGAAACGCCCGTCCGGCTAACACTCCCCGGCGATCTGCCGGCCGGCCCCATTGCCTGGCAGGCCGCCAACGCCAATGGGGCCACCACCCGAGGCGTGTTCATGGTCAGTCACACGCCCGAAGTGATCGAGGCCCCCAGACGCACGGGAAGTGAAATTCAGGCATTGCCCGCGCTGCCAGTGATTGTTTCCGGCCAAGTCCAGAAGATTGAGGAAGTCGACCGCTATCGTTTTTTGGTCCCAAAGACGGGCCCTGTCACCTGCCAGTTGTTCACCCAACGCTTGAATTCGGCGTTGCGAGCCATCATCGAGATTCGCGATCACGCGGGCAACGTCATCGCGAACCTGGCAGACTCTGAACACCGTGATCCGTCGGTCACGATCGCGGCACAGGCGGGCGAAGAATACACACTCAGCATCTATGACCTCGACTTTCGCGGCGATCGATCGCTGAATTACCGCTTGGAACTCGCCCCCCGTCCGCAGGTCGTGGCGGCCCTCCCCGCGTGCGGCAAACGAGGCACCTCGCAATCGGTGACGTTTATGGGCTACGGGATTGCCACCGGCGCCGCCCAATTGGAGACATTGACCCGCAACATCGCCTTCCCGGCCACTCCGGGCGTCGAGAGTTGGGACTGTCCCGTCGAGACGGCGTTTGGCATCACGACGACTCGCATGTTGTTGAGCGACCTGCCGCAAATTGTCGAGCCCGCAGATGTCGACATTACGAAACGCCAGTTGACGGTTCCAGGAGGCATTAATGGAACGTTGTCTGAACGCTATGGCGAAGACCGCTATCAACTGCTCGGCGATCCCATGCAACCCGTCTGGATCTCGGCGATGGCCGATGGCCTTGGGGCCTCGCTGGATCTGTCGATTACCGTTTTGAATTCGCAGGGCGTCTCAGTCGCCACCAACGACGATCTTCCCGGAACACCGAATGCCGGCCTGCTCTTTAAGGCCCCCGCTGCCGAGCCATACCAAGTGGTGATCTCAGACGCTTCCGGTCGCAGTGGGGCCGAAATAGCCACCTACAACCTGAGAGTCGGCCCGCCACAGCCTGACTTTGTGGTGAAAATTCCCGAACAACTCAGCGTCCTCATCGGGACCAAGATTCCGTTGCCCGTGACCTTAGAGAGACGCGAAGGTTTTTCAGACGCTGTCAAAATTCAAATCACCGACCTGCCCCCCGGAATCACAGTCCCAGCGGACTTGATCATTGCCGCGGGAGCAAACGACCTGAAAGTAGAATTGACCTCGGCGGCGGATGCCCCGGCTATCGCGACGATGGTGACCGTCTCCGCAACAGCCACCGTAGCCGGCCAGCCGGTAACCCGGATCGCCGGTCCCGTGCTAGTAGCCAGCACACTGAAGCCCCCCTTCACCATTGAAGGCGGAGGAAAAGACGACGTGACCAAGTGGCCTCGCGGTACTACCTTCCCCGCCCCCGTCATGATCGAACGAGAGCCTGGGTTTGACGGGGAAATCCGCTTGGAGATGGCTGGCTTCAACGATCGGCATCGCCAAGGCATTCGTGGTCCAGAGATGATCGTCCCTCCGGGCGCAGCGCAAGTCACCTACCCGGTGACTCTCCCGGAATGGCTGGAAACCACTCGGACTTCCCGCATCGTCCTGAACGGTGTGGCGAAGATTAAAGATCCTCGCGGGAACGAGCGGCACGTGGTCAAGCGACTGCTCACACGGATCGGCTTCTTGCCGGGTGGAGCCCTGTTGAAAGTGGGGCATAAAACCGATGAGCTAAAGGTCTCCGCGACCCAGCCCTTCTCGATCCCCGTCACGATTTCTCGTTCCCCCCAACTGACAGCCCCGGTCAAACTGGAGTTGCTGGTACCGTTTGAGCTAGAGGGAAAACTACAAGCCGATCCATTGGAAGTCGCCCCCGAACGGACTGACCCGCAATTCAAAATGACTCCCCTTGCCAGTGCTGGTTTGACGGGACGCCACGTTCTGAAAATCCGTGCCACCACCATGAAAGATGGCACATTGCCCGTAATGTCCGAGACCTCCATCGCCATCGAATTTACCAACACGACGCCGGTTGCCGCCGGTCAGTGAGTGTTCTCCACAGCAGGCGCAGAACTAAGAACGCCAGACAAGGTGAGGCTTCTGTGCTGATTGAGAAAGTCGCAGCGAGGGGATTCCGGCGGAGATTGTTGGGGGAATCATGGAAGTCGTGCTCCAGCTGTTCATTGAAGTTTTCGGCTACATCATCTGGGGGATCCTGGAAGCCGTCCTGACCAAGGCCGGAGGCTTCCTCGGTGGATTGCTGGTCGGAGGGACGATTTCGATCGTCTTATTCTGGTGCCTGTCCTCATTCTGGATCGCCGCTCTCGCCAGTTGCGGCACGCTGGTGGTGACCGTGGTTATGGGGCTACTGATTGAATCAGCAGGCGCAACCCAGTAACTTTTGCGTAGTGAGAATTCTCTCCGCGCTGCAAAGTTGATCGAAGTTCAATTCGTTGACCTGGCAGCGGGGGCTCATCACCGTTGCGCTTCTATTTGTTGAAACACTTACAGAGCGGTACACCATGCTGATTCGACACATTTACCTCACCAGTTGCCTGGTCCTCTTCATCGGCTGGGGTGTTCTGATTGGCGAAGAGACCAAAGAAAAAATCGCCGCCGAAGTCTTAGGGCTGCCGCTTCTGGCGCAAGCCGAATTTGAAGATGGCAAAACGGATGCCTGGGAACCGAGTGATCCCAATGCCTGGAAAATTGAGGAGATTGACGGCAACAAGGTCCTCAGCCAATTTCAGCAAAGCAAAGTGAAAACGCCGGTCCGTTCTCCCTTCAATCGCTCGGTCATCAAGGACCTGACGGTCAGCGACTTCGTGCTGGATGTGAAGCTGCAATCAACAGCTCGCGATTACCCCCACCGCTCGCTGTGCCTCTTCTTCGGCTACCAGGATCCCGCTCACCTGTACTACGTGCATTTCGGCCAGAAGACCGACGACCACGCCAATCAGATCTTCATCGTCAACAACGAACCGCGGAAAAAAATCTCCGCCGAGACCACACCGGGAACTCCGTGGGACAACAATTGGCATCACGCTCGCGTGGTGCGGAACGTGGAAACCGGCAGCATTGAAATCTTTTTCGACGACATGAAGAAGCCGGCCATGAAGGCAATCGACAAGACGTTCACTTGGGGCCAAGTCGGCGTCGGATCGTTCGATGACACGGGCCGATTCGACCAAGTTCTGGTCTACGGGAAGAAAGCCCAGAAGCCATAGTCACCATAGTCGTTGTTCGCTCCGCGAACTGAACGCAATCGCAGTAGCGAGTTAAAATCAGCATTCAGCTACCGCAGAAGCATTGCATACAACGACTGCGAATACGTCAAATTTGAAAAAAAAGCCATCTCGAAGCGACCGCCGCGAGATGGCTTTTTTCAATTCGTTACCATCAACTCTTTAGCACACTTCATCAATCGGCGTCGGATCGCTCACCAAGTGAGTCGGACGGCCTTGCGGCGTATAGAGCATCTTGTCCGGGTCAATTCCCAGTTTGCGGTAGATCGTCGAAGCAAAGTTCTCGGGTGAGAGGACTCGTTCGACAGCGGAATAGCCGCTGCGATCGGTGGCTCCCACGACGGTACCACCAGGGGTTCCGCCACCGGCCATCAACACCGACATCGCACTGGCCCAGTGATCGCGACCGGGGGTCGTTGATCCGGGCAACGTCGACAGTTTCGGCGTACGGCCGAATTCTCCCAATGCCACCACCAGCGTCGTTTCCAGCAACCCACGCTGCTCCAAGTCGGAAATCAACGTCGCCACCGTGTTGTCCCATTGGGGCAACCGGCGAGACAACGCCGGGAAGATCTCGGAGTGACTGTCCCAGCCGCCATCAGTGAGGGTCACGAACGGCACACCGGCCTCAACGAGACGGCGGGCCAGCAGGGCTCGCTGCCCGAATGCGTTGCGGCCGTAGGCATCACGTGTCGCTTCGGGTTCTTTATGGATGTCAAACGCCGCCTGAGCGGGCTGCGAATGAACGAGGTCAAATCCCTGTCGATAGTACTCGTCGAGAGAATTGACCGGATCAGCGGCGGCCTGCTCTTGAATCCGCTTCAGCTTGTCGACTTGCTTCCGCAGATCCGAGCGGCGGGCAAATCGGTCATCCGTCAAATCGGTCGGGAAGTTGACGTCGCGGACTCGGAAATTCTTCTGATTCGGATCTTCAGCCACGACGAACGGCGCATACTTCGCACCCAGGAAGTTCGGGCCACCCGAGCGAGCCATCGACGGCATCGAGAAATAGGCTGGCAAACCATTCCCCTGGCCGAGTTCATGGGCGGCGACGGCCCCCATACTGGGATGGAAGCTGACGTACGCACCACACGAAACGGGAATGCGCGGAGGAGCCCCCGTGGTCATGTAATGGTTGCCGGCGCCGTGATTGTTTTGGTCATGCCGGATCGAGCGAATGATCGAATACTTGTTCAGGCTCGCCGCCAGCTTTTTCATGTGCTGCGAGAAGAACACACCGGGGACCGCGGTTTCAATGGTTTCAAAGTCACCACGAATCTCAGACGGTGCATGTGGCTTGGGGTCGAATGTTTCGAAGTGAGTCGGGCCGCCATCCATCCAAATCAGAATGCAGCTCTTGGCCTTTGCGGCGATCCGCGATGAGCCCTCGGCCCGCGCTTCGCCCTGCCAGCGGAGAGTATCAAGAAACGTACCACCGAGCAGAGCCCCCAGACCCAGCTGTAAACAGTCTCGGCGACGCATTCCGGCACAATTCCGGTGGACACTCATCGGTAACTCCTGTCTGGCGGGATGGCCTCAACGACCATGTATGCGGGGAGCAAACGGGCAGACCACATCGTCAACCAGCCAATGGAACGGGAAACCATCGATTCCCCACATCGGCAACTTCCACTCCGTAAACCCTAGCAGGCGACACGGCCGGGCTGCATTCCGTCTCACTCTAGGGTCTCACTGATTATCGCACAAGTATCACATTATATGAAGCAAAAACCGACATTGCCAGTCCGGATAGGCTGAAAGACTTTTCCTAATTAGAGCACTCTAACGGTTTTACGGTTCGGCGTGCCAGATTCTTGGCGGAGTGTCCCCTGCCCCGATGGATTTTTTCCGCCCAATTCTCCATTGATCCTGAATTCTTGTCAGCCTTAACAAGCGGAACGCAGCCCAGCTAGAATCACGCTGTCATCGCTTGCTGGACGCCGCGAACCGTCATTCATCGCCTACCGGGAGTCGCTGTCATGTGGACTGTGGGACGCATCTGGATCTATCCGATCAAGTCGCTGCTCGGGGTCTCAGTCAGCCAATCGCTGTTGTTGCCCGCCGGCAATCTGCAACATGACCGTGAGTTCGCCCTGGTCGATGACGAGGGGGCATTTATGAATGCCAAACGCACCCCCGAAATTCACCGCATTCAAGCCACCTGGGACTTGGCCAACTGGTCGGTCACGCTGGCAGAACTTTCCCCCATCACGGGTGAGCTCTCGACGGAATCACGATTTCATCTGGACCACCAGCGAGAAGCCCTCTCAAACTGGTTCAGCGCCTTCTTCGAAACACCGCTGACCCTCATTCAGAAACCCGCCGGTGGCTTCCCCGACGATACCGATTCCCCCGGCCCCACGGTGGTCAGCACGGCCACGCTGCAGGCCGTCGCAGGATGGTTTCCCGAACTAGATCCCGAGGAAATCCGGTACCGGTTCCGAGCCAATCTCGAACTGGAGGGAGGCGAACCTTTCGGTGAGGATCGCTTGGTCGCCAGTGAGAACGAGACGATCCCGTTCCAGGTTGGCGAAGCCACGTTGTACGGCACCAACCCGTGTCAGCGGTGCGTCGTTCCGACACGCTCGCCGCACACAGGCGTCGCGTTGTCAGGCTTCCAAAAACGCTTCGCCAAGCAGCGCGAAGCCACACTACCCGTGTGGAGCAATCGTTCGCGGTTCAACCATTACTATCGCCTCTCGGTGAATACCAAAGTGCAACACTCGCAATCGCAATTGATTCGTGTCGGTGATCCGGTGCAACTGACATCCATGTCGAAGTAGATTCACTCGAAACACATACTGAAGAAGTTGCACCACAGAGACACGGAGAGCACTGAGTTTTAAAGTCATTAATGAGGAGTTTTTAGCCACGGATTGACACGGATGAAACACGGATTGGGTCAGCGTCTGCAGACATTGTCCGGTGATTACAGCCAGTCTTTGAGTATTCGGTCGGCGTCACAAAACAACACAAACAGAGGACGATCTAATCCGTGTTTCATCCGTGTCAATCCGTGGCTAAAACTCTTTCCGAACTATTGTCGATCCGCAACTATCATCCTTGCAGAGGGCTTCATGTTAAGACGGTCTGGTTACCTGTTTTCGATACAGCGCTTTAATTTTTGCTTGGCATTGCTCACAGGCCTGTTCCTGGGTGCGATAACAAATAGTTATGCGCAAACGCCAGCTGCTCAGCCGCTGACTGCCGAACAACGTGAGAAGCTCGAGACAGGGCGACAGGTACTGCAGGCCGCATTAGAAAAATTGTTGCTGACGCAACCGGCTCAATTGGTGGCTGATGCCGGCCTGTACGCCAAAGGCGTGGAGTGGGCGTTGAAGTATGATCGCGACTTCACCCCCGGCGATATTGCGTTGCTCGAAAAAGCGTTGGCTAGAGGCCAAGAACGGGTCGCCGCCGTGGCCAATCAGCAAGCCGCCTGGCCGACCAAACAAGGCAAGCTGGCCCTGGCTTATACCTCGGCCGTCGACGGGTCGGTGCAACCCTATGGCCTGATCGTCCCGAAAAACTATGACGCTGAAAAACCGATCCGGCTGGATGTTGTGCTGCATGGCAGCTCCAAGCCAATTGGGCTGAGCGAACTCCGATTTGTCTCCCGTTTTGATACGGGCGATGCCGCGGACACCACTGCACCCGATCAGCCGTTTATCGAACTCCATCCATTGGGACGTGTCGAAAATTGCTACCGCTGGGCAGGCGAAGCCGATGTTTTCGAAGCCATTGAAGACGTTTGCCGGCGCTATAAAATCGATCGGGACCGGATCGTCTTGCGAGGCATGTCGATGGGGGCATCGGGAACGTGGCACCTGGGACTGAAGCATCCCGATCGGTTCGTCGCTTTAGGCCCCTATTGCGGTTATGTCGACACCCACAAGTTCTCGCAGACGCCACTCCCCGGGTTTGTCAAAATCGACACTCTGCCCGAGCCGCAGGAACTGGGCCTGCACATGATTGACTCCATCGACTATGCCGCCAACGCAGGAATCGTTCCGGCCATTGCCTGCATGGGGGAGAAGGATATTTTCTTCGAAGCGCATGTGCTGATGGGCAACGCCATGCAGCGTGAAGGTTTGCAGATGGTGAATCTAATCTCACCGGGGACGGGGCATGTCATCGATCCCGTAACGCAGGCCGAGCAATTGCGGCGGATTGCCGAGTATTCTACAAAAGGTTTGAATCATCACCCTGCCGACCTGCGTTTCGTTACGTGGACGTTGAAATACGGACGCGCTCACTGGCTGCAGCTCCAAGGACTGGAACGGCACTACGCCCGTGCGGAACTACGAGCCCGGGTGCAAAATCACATCCTAGAGATCGCCGAACCGACTAACATCACCCGTTTTCGGATCGCCACCAGCGAGCTTCCCGGCCAAGTTCACGCTTTGCGGATCGGGTCGCTTGACCTGCCGCTCCCCACATCAACCGGCAAGCCCCCCGCAGTGATTATTTCGAAACAAGACAACCAATGGTCCGTGGCCAGCGAGCCTAACGCGGTACCCCAAACCGGCAAGCGGCCCGGCTTGCAAGGCCCCATTGACGATGCCTTTACCGCACCATTTTTATGCGTCCGCGGCACGGGGACTCCCTGGAATCCCGCGGTGCAGGCATATAGCGACGCCAGCCTCGCCCGTTTCAGCGAGGAATGGCATCATTACATGCGAGGCGCTCTGCCCATTAAGGACGACATGGCAGTGACGGCAGACGACCTGCGCACCCGCAATCTGATCCTGTTTGGTGATCCGGGCAGCAACAGCTGGATCG
>JAZKFE010000118.1:0-9234 GCA_040386595.1 Planctomycetota bacterium
ACCTCTTGTTCGCTACGCTCACCCAGATTCGAGAATCTGGGCTACCCATCGACTACGTCGATGGAAGCGTATGCGAAAAGTTAAACCACTCTAGCTGACCCGATTTTTGCGGCGACCGCTCAGTTGGGTTTTGGCAAACGCGGCAACTTGAGCAATTGCGGCGCTCATCTTGTCGTGATCGACGGTATGCACTTCCAGCGGTTGGCCGACCGCTTCCAGCATTGTCAGAGTCAGACGCCCCCCGAGGTGCTGCCGGAATTCTTCCAAGCCGGCAAACAATGTGGCCGTATCGTGCAATACAGGATGGTCGAGCACCAGGCCCAATTGATCTAGGCATTGTAGGACGCGAGTGACATCGGACTTGGGGAGACCGAACACCAAGGACGAATAGACCGTATCCACTGCGACGCCAATCGCGACCGCTTCGCCATGCTTGAGCTGAAAGTCGCTCATGACTTCCAGCTTGTGAGCCGACCAGTGGCCATAATCGAGCGGCCGCGCTTCCAGCATTTCAAACGGATCGCCACCTCGCGTGATGTGAGCTCGGTGCAACTCGGCCGAGATCCGGATCATGGGCTCGGCGGCCGACATGTCACGTTCCCGGATGCGATTGGCATTCCGGCACAGTTCGTCGAAATGGCTGGCATTCTTGAGCAAGGTCACTTTGACCGCTTCGGAGAAACCGCAGACGAAGTCGCGATCGGGCAGGCTGCTGAGCAATGAGGAATCGTTGATGATTCCCCACGGCACGGCGAATGTTCCCAGCCAATTCTTCTTTTGGAACAGATTGACGCTGTTCTTGACCCCGACGCCTGAATCGGCCTGGGCCAGCGTGGTCGTGGGGACACGAATCAGGCGGATTCCACGGTGAGCGATGGCTGCGGCAAACCCGACAGCGTCCAGGACTGCTCCACCGCCAATGACGACGATATAACTGCGGCGGTCAAGGTTCGCGGCGTGAAAGACCTTCAGCATCCGTTCGAGAATGTGAATGTCGTTCTTGACGACTTCGCCCCCCGGCACGATCTGGATGTTTCCTGTCGGCGTGATACGACCCGTATGCCGCATCGCGAAGGCCCGCAGCCGGTGCCGCAGGTCGGGTTGCGCCTGAGCGATTGATTCATCGACCCAGAACTGGACGCGTGGCGGCAAATCACCGGAAGGTTCCAGCAAATCCAACAACACGCCTTCGTCGGCACCCAGGATATCCCGAGTGAACCGCAGGCGATGTACGAATGGAACGGAAAATTCAATATCGGCAGGGGCGTCGGTAGGCATCGTATTCCATCAGCCAAGTCGAACGGGGGCAGCTGGCGCTGCTCCTCCGTCAGTCATCAGTTGGTCATTCACGCCGATCCTTGGCTGAGGCTGCATCTGGCCGGGCAGCACGGCACTACAAACATATCGAGAAACTTCATTCTAACACAGTCAGTCGTTGACTCAACTGGCCAACCGGTGAACGCACATTGCTCCAGTCCTGTTAAAATTGGGCAATGGGACGAATCGTGCCGATTGACGCTATTTCGTAACTATCGCACCAGTCACGGTTTTTGAGGATTCTGGTGAGTTTTAAGGTGCAGTGTGAGAGCAATCTGGCTTGCTGGGATTCGCCATAATTGATACACCGCATTTTCACATCAAATCTTCATAATCCAACGCCCCTCTTGCGAATCGAGATCGCCCTGATCTCTGCACGCAACCTCCCATCTCCACAACATATCCGCTGATCATCAGCTCCTTTTATGATCTCTAACGGTCAATTCTTGGAATTGGCTCAGGAGGCAGTGCGACCACATGCATTCGATTGAACACTCTGTTTCCCGAGCTTATTGGAATGCGGTGCCGTAGGGCATCGCGACCGATCCGCTCGGGGTAACCGGCGGTGACGATACCGACCTGGATCGTCAATTCGATTCTGAATTCATTACTGGGGCAGCAGTAAGAATGACAGTGAGACATCGCGCATCTGGATCATGCGATGGCACCCGGGGGCTTCGTGCCTGCTGGTGGGCCATAGGCATGATTGCGCTGATTGCATCCGTGGCATCTGGGGAAGAAATTGTTTCGCAACCACAACAGTCCGTGCAATCGGCCGACGAAGATCTAGAAAACCGCCTGCAATCGATTGAGGCGGGAAATCGCAAGCTGACTGAGCAATTCGATCGTGTTCTCAAGGAAAACGAGTCGTTGCTCCGGCGTCTGCGGTTGATGAAAAATGAGAACTCGGAGTTAGCGGGAAAGTATGAAGATCTGTCGGCTCGATTTGGGGCTCTCGCGGCTCCTGCGGGAATTGAGCCGGCTCAAGCGCTGACAGATCCCGTACCGAATACGGTGGCGGCTCCCAATTCGACCTGGTTTGAAGGTCAGCCTCCGGATATTCGCACGGATGAACCCGCCCCTAAGAAATCCAGTTCCGCTACGAAATCAACGTTCCACGAGGGTTTCAAATGGGAGACTGAGGACGGGGAGTACTCGCTGAATTTCCATAATGAGACGCAGTTGGAAACCCGGATTTATACGCAATCGAACTCAGACCCGGTCAATCAGGTGGGGTTTGATATTCCCCGTGTGCGTTTCATTTTCAACGGGCGTTTGTCGAAACCTATTGAATACAACGTGTCGCTGAACAAGGGGCTGGGGTCCCTGGATTTGCTCGACGCGTACCTCAATTTCAACTATGACTCGCGGTTCCAGTTTCGTTTTGGACGCTATCGCGTTCCGTTTACTTATGACTGGTTTGCCCTGAGCAATCAGTTTCTGACGACTCCAGAGCGTTCGGTCTGGGCCATCAATGAAGGCTACAACCGCAACTTTGCGGCGATGTTCCACGGTGAGCTGCTGGACGATCGGTTGGAGTATGCGTTTGCATTGGCCAACGGGCCGCGCAATTCGTATTTCGATACGAACGCGGGCAAGGATCTGTTGAGCTATCTCAATTTTCGCCCTTTCGGTCAGTCCGAACAGTATCCCGAATTGAAGCACCTCAATCTGGGTGGTTCGATGACGTATGGCCAACAAAACCAGTCACCGCTACCCGTTGATTTTCGGACGTCAGTCAATGCGACGGAAAGTGCCGGGACATTGGAGTCGGCCCCGTCGTTCCTGCAGTTGAATGACGATGTCAGGGAGCAGGGAACGCGGAAGTTGTGGGAATTGCACGCGGCCTATTACTACAAGCAATTGTCGTTGCTGGGCGCTTATGACAGTGGTTACAACGACTATGTGCAGACAACGACGGGGACTTCGGTGCGCGTGCCGACTCGTGGTTATCACATGCAGTTTGGCTATTTTTTGACGGGTGAAGAAGTTGAGCGTCGCACGTTTGTGGAGCCCTTAGAGCCCTTCGACTTGCGTGAGGGCCGGCGCGGTCTGGGGGCAATCGAGTTACAGGCACGGTTTGACCATTTCTCGCTGGGAGACCAGGTCTTTAACGGCGGCTTGGCCGACCCGAATCTGTGGACGAACACGGTGAATACCGTTGATTCTGGAGTGAACTGGTACCTCAACAAATACACGAAAGTGTACTTCGACTGGCAGCACGCGATGTTCGCCAATCCCGTGCAGTACCGTCCGGGAGGACTCGCCCGAACCAGCAATCTCTTCTGGATTCGTTGCCAGATTTATTTCTGAGTTGCAAGAGCTCGGGTCCTTTGGGGCCGTGAATTGTCTCGTTGGTGCAGAAAGATCTCACGCAAAGGCGCGAAGACGAAGAATGTTCTGCATCTAGTGCCGTATCACATTGACCAGTTTGGGGGCCACTGGCTCTGCCAGTGCTTTTCGGGACAGTCGAGAGACTACTGGCACAGGCAAAGCCAGTGGCCCCCAATCCCAAGATGATGTTGTGGTCGAGGACTTGTGCGCTTCATGACTTTGCGCCTTGGCGCCTTTGCGCGAGATTTGTCTTGCTTTCCCTTCGGCTCTCATGTCACACCGCAGCTTCCAAGGGCGTGTTCCTTGATAAACGCTTCTTGATCGGTTGTACTGACGCACTGTTTGGAAATTTACGGTCCCGATGTCCGAAGGTGCCCGCATGCATGGTTTTGAAGAGATGTCGTCTGGTCCCGCCGATTCTGCGACGCATTCCGGCCCGTGGTACAAAGAGCTAAACCGCTACCATTGGTTCGTATTGATTGTGGCCGCCTTGGGCTGGCTGTTCGACACCATGGACCAGCAATTATTCAATCTCGCACGCGTTCCTGCGATGCGTGAGTTGCTGGCACCGGGACCGGGCATGTCCCCACTGCAGTCTGATGTGGAGTTCTACGCCGGTATTACGACCTCCATCTTCTTGATTGGGTGGGCGGCTGGTGGGTTGGGATTCGGTATCCTGGGTGACCGCATTGGCCGCGCTAAGACGATGATGTGGACGATCCTGTTGTATTCGGCATTCACCGGTTTGAGTGCCCTGTCGTGGGATATCTGGAGTTTCTCGTTTTTCCGCTTTCTGACCGGCCTGGGGGTCGGCGGAGAATTTGCGGTCGGCGTGTCGCTGGTCGCGGAAGTCATGCCGGCACGGGCTCGTCCGTTTGCTTTGGGTTTGCTCCAAGCACTCTCGGCAGTGGGCAACATTTCTGCGGCGGTCATCAGCTTGGCCTTGTCGGAAATGGAAGAAAGCGGAAGCATCGAGAGTGCCTGGCGTTGGATGTTCGTGATCGGTGCAGGCCCGGCCCTGCTGGCCATCTTGATCCGGCGAAAACTGAAAGAGCCCGAGCAATGGCAGTCGTTGAATGATGATCAACTGAAGAAGAAATTGGGGTCCTATTCCGAACTCTTCAGCTCGCGTTGGCGCAAGAATGCCTTGGTTGGGTTGTTCCTGGCGTTTGCTGGTGTCGTCGGTCTGTGGGGTATCGGCTTCTTCAGTGTCGACTTGAATCGCTCGGTCTTTAAAAAGACGTTTGAAGCCGAAGCCCGCCAACAAGGCGAAGCGGAAAAGGATCAGCAGTTTATCGCCAGCCTGGTGACGAATCCGGAATGGTTGGAGTCCGAAGCCGGCAAGAAACGGCCGAAGCCTGACCAGATGTTGGATTTGAAGGCCGGCCCGAAGGTTGCGGAACCTGTGTATGCGGCGCTTCTCGCTCTCTACGACCAGAAGAAGCCGATTTCTGAAGCGGCCATTCTGGAGCAATTGAAAGTACCGGCGAACGGTAAAACGGTCTCGGCAGAAGTTCAGGCGGAGTCCGCGACTTATCTGTCGAGCGTCAAGGCTGCTTCGGGTTCGTCAGAGGTGGCGAACGAGCATGCGTCACGCATCACGGCACGTTCGAAACGGATTACGAAGCAACTTGGGTTCTGGGCCGCGATCACGTCGGTCATGCTGAATGTGGGCGCGTTTTTCGGGATCTACTTCTTCACTTACATCACGCACTACACGGGGCGTATCCCCGCGTTTGCGGTCTCGTTTGTCATGGCTTTCTTCGCCACGGTGATGGTCTTCGGTTACTTGACCGAGTTCAGCCAGATCTTCTGGATGATCCCGATCATGGGTTTCAGCCAGCTGGCACTGTTTGGCGGATATGCGATCTACTTCCCGGAACTGTTCCCGACACATCTCCGCAGCACGGGAACATCGTTCTGCTACAACGTCGGCCGTTTCGTGGCGGCTTCCGGTCCCGTGGTGCTGGGCACATTGACGAATTATGTTTTCGTCGGTTACCCCGAGCCCATGCGTTACGCGGGCGTCTGTATGAGCAGCATCTTCATCATTGGGTTGCTGGCTCTGCCGTTTGCTCCTGAAACCAAAGGCAAGCCCCTTCCTGAATAGGGCTGATCGTCCAGGAGATTGACTTGCATGCGGCCCGGTTGTGGTAACACCGCCGGGCCGTGGCATTCTTTGGACGGCGATTAGGGATGCCGGTCTGTGTCACAGCTAAGATTTAGGATTGCGTGCCACTGCTTTGCAACCGTACTCGGTTGTTAAGCAGTGTTTCCAAGCCGTCCGGGCACTGCTTAACAACTGACTACAGTTGCAAAGCAGTGGCACGGCAATACCTTGGGGAGTGGACCCCAAATCTAAGCTGTGACAAAGCACTCGGTGGGCCAAAATCTTGCATTTCGCCAGGAAAAAACAGCCTGTTAACTGACCTTTACGGCCTCCCGCGGATCTGGGATGCTTCGCGCTTGAATTGGAAGTCCGCCTGCCGTGCCGCTCAGGGAAGAGTCGCCATGTCTCAACACACCGAAAACCGACCAAAACCACGCCGCCGCCGTAAATCGTCAGGCTGGTTGACCAGTACCTTGTTTATTGCCGCTCTCTCGGTTGCGGGTGTGTACTGCATTTGGGGCGATGCGCCTCTCGAAAGAACCTGGAATCAACTAGGATTTGGTACGCAGGATCCGGCGAAATCCAACGGCAGTGACCGCCAGGCTGCCGCACCCGTTCCGCGAATGAAAGCGGTCGATGCCATGGAGTTCCCGGGCACCGTTCGGGAGACCGACGAGTTTTCCCAGACCGCGTCGATCGATGAGCCAGAAGCTCCGGCTCCCAATTTTCTACCCAACAGCCGCCGCCGACCGAACATTCCGCAGAACAACAATCCGTTTGTGGACGATGCGAGTGCCAGTGCGGTACTCGACGATCGGTTTGAGCAAGAAAATCTCGATCGCAAAACGGCCTCGGTACGGAATGCGGGCTTTGCTGACGGAATCTCGCAGGCTACGCCCACTTCTGAGCAGGCCCGAGAAATGGCTCGCCCCAATGTGCCGCAGCTGCGCACCTCCACACCGACCAGTAGCCCGTTCGATGATGGCTCGGACATTCAGTTGATCGCCGGCGACCGCCCTGCAGCCAAGGGAACCGCGAAACGACCGCCCCGTCCGAATTTGGCCGTCAATCCTGCAGCCTCCAACACTCCCAATGTGCCGACGAATGTTTCAACAAATAAACTCGATTTGACCGCAATTCAAGCGATGGTCGATCGTGGTGAAGACGTTGCTGCCTACGATAAATTGTCGGACGCCTATTTCCATCATCCGTCACAACGGCCCATGTTCCAGGCTCAATTGGACGAAGTCGCCAAACGTCTCTATTTCTCTCCGCAGACGCAAATTCAGCCTCCGTACGAAATTCAACCCGGCGATCAATTGCGCAAAATTGCCAACAAGTATCAGCTGTCGTGGCAGTACTTGTCTCGTTTGAATCAGGTCGATGCCAAAAAGATCCGCCCCGGCAAGAAGCTGAAGGTGTTCCAAGGTCCCTTTGAAGCTCGTGTGGATCTGAGCGACTTTGAATTGACGATTCTGCTGAACGGGAAGTATGTGAAGCGGTATCAAGTGGGAACCGGCAAGATGAATACGACGCCTATCGGCGACTTCACCGTGCAGGAAAAGCTGGAAAATCCCACGTACTACGGTCCGGATGGCTTGGTCATGCAGCCGGACGATCCCCAGAACCCGTTGGGTGAACGCTGGGTCGATATCGGCAATAGTTTCGGCATTCATGGTACGATTGAGCCTGATTCCATCGGCAAAAGCGAATCGGCAGGCTGCGTGCGGATGCGAAATGACGACGTGGCCGAGGTCTACGATCTGTTGACGATCGGTTCGACCGTCCGCATTCAGCGTTAATTGCTGGTGTGGGCGACGACGGTCTCCAGAAATTGCGGTCTGAACGTGTGGCTAACCGTTTGGCGCAAGCACCGATTGATGTTAATCTCAATGTGGCGACACATGAGAATTTCTCAATGGGAGACCCACGAGCAAAACATCTCATTGGATGGTCGTATTTTGGTCGAGCACTGATGTTTGCCGGGGCAGCACATCGCACCCGTTCGTCGGTCTTAGAAGAATTCCAATTTCGAAAGAGGAGTTGAGTCGTATGAGTGATCAACCACGAACTGCCGGTCCTGCGGCGTCGCGTCGTGATTTTCTGAAATCCGGAACGGTCGCAGTGCTGGGCGGGGCTTTGGCTGCTCAACAGAACGTGTCTTTCGGTGCATTTGCCGGCGGTAGCGATGTGTTGAAGATCGGTCTGGTTGGTTGCGGCGGACGTGGTGGCGGAGCTGCCGTGAATGCCTTGGAAGCCGATCCGAACGTCAAGCTGATCGCCGTGGCCGACCTCTTCGAAGATCGCCTGGCCAGCTGCGTCAACAACTTGCAAAACACGCAGTTTAAGGACCGTGTGGATCTGCCCAAGGAACGGCAATTCACAGGCTGGGATGCTTATAAAAAGCTGCTCCAAACCGACATCGATATCGTCATTCTGGCGACTCCGGTGACCTTCCGCCCCGAACATATCAAGGCTGCTATCGCTGCCGGCAAGCATGTGTTTGCCGAGAAGCCCGTCGCGGTGGATGCTCCCGGCGTGCACTCGGTGATGGCCACTTGTGTCGAAGCTGCCAAGAAGAACCTGGCCGTCGTGTCGGGTTTGTGCTGGCGCTACGACCACGGTATGCGAGCCACCTTCGAACAAGTCCATGCCGGCGGCGTGGGCGACATCATCGCCATTCAGGCCACCTACAACACGGGTACCTTGAAGCAATTCCCGCGGAAGCCCGAATGGAGCGACATGGAGTGGCAGCTGCGTAACTGGCAGCACTTCACCTGGACTTCGGGCGATTTCAACGTCGAGCAGCATATCCATAGCCTCGACAAAGTGGCTTGGGCGATGAAAGACGAAACCCCCATTCGTGCCACCGGCACTGGCGGTCGTCAGGCTCGTCAAGGTGCGGAATCGGGCCATGTGTATGATCACTTCAACGTGGTCTACGAATATGCCAATGGGGTGAAGGCGTTCGCGAACTGTCGCCAGATGGACGGTTGCTCGAACGACGTTTCGGACCATGTGTTCGGAACCAAGGGGACTTGCGACGTCTTTAAGCACCGCATCAAAGGTGAAAAGGATTGGAAGTTCACCGGGACCAAGGGCAACATGTATGTCACCGAGCACCAGGAATTGATCCAGTCCATTCGCAATGGCAAGCCGATCAACAATGGCGACTACATGTGCAAGAGCACGATGATGGCCATTCTGGGCCGTATGTCGACCTACACCGGCCAGACGCTGACCTGGGAGCAGGCCTTCAATTCGAAGGAAAACCTCTCACCAGTCGCGATGGAATTCGGCCCCTTGGCCATGCCCCCCGTGGCAGTGCCAGGCATCACTGTGTTCGTCTAATCGCTGAAGATTGACGGAATAATCAAGACCACTTGCAGCCCGGTTGCTCAACGCAGCCGGGCTGTTCGCATGTGTGCCGAGCATGTTTCTCAGCTTGAGGGTGTAAGTCCCTGATCCAACCT
>JAZKFE010000119.1:0-17951 GCA_040386595.1 Planctomycetota bacterium
TGCTGGCACTGGGTGCGGTGGCGTTCGGCAACGTGCCCGGCCTGCAGGTCTACGTGGTCAAGCAGGCGCAGCGTAGCCGCTTGCTGACCAGACCTGCATGGTCCGTTGCGTGACTGGGCTGATGCGGCTGGCGTTCAGGTCGACGATGCAGCCCGATTCAAAATACAGACGGGCTTGGACGGCGTCTTCGTGACCGCCACCCATCATTCCGATACCAAACGCTTCGACTCGTTCTAGCGGAGCATCGACGAAACTGAGGGCCAGGTCGATATCGTGGATCATCAGATCGTGGACGACCCCGATATCCATCGAACGAAACGGATAGCTGCTGAGGCGTTCGCAACGAATGTACTTGGGATCGCGACACAGCGGCCGGGCGGCAATGGTGGCGGCGTTAAACCGTTCGATATGCCCCACCTGCAGCATGGCGTCGTACTTCTGAGCCAGCTTGACGAGGATGCGGCCTTCGTCGGCATTCAGTGCCAGAGGTTTCTCCAGCAGGACCGGAATACCCCGTTTCAGGAATTCGGACGCGACCGGGAAGTGAGCGAACGTGGGGACCACAATCGACACGGCATCCACTTCGCCGAACAGATTGCGGTAGTCCGAGACCCAGCGTGTGTCGCATTTCTGGGCGACTTCACGACCGATTTCGGCCCGCGTGTCGGCCACGGCGACCAAGTCGACGCCCGGTAGCTTACTCAGGATCCGAGCGTGATGTTGACCGAGAGCTCCGGTACCGATGACGGCGACTCGCAAGGCGGGGGTGGGTTCAGTCATATTCTCTCGGAAGGGCGGTCAGCATCGCGGCGCGAGACACAAACTGGGCCCGAATGTCTGAGGTTCTCGGTGACGGGGATTTTTTTAACTCGAGCTTGGTTCCTGACGCGGCCAAAACCTGTTGTTCTGGACTGTGTCTGGTTTCCAAGATCAGGCAGCTTTACGGCGGATGGCTTCACGTCCACGGCCGTTCGCACCACGGTTTTGTGCGAGGATAAACTCGAATAAATTATTTAGCTCAATGGGCAATTCACCGTTGAGTTCAGCTTCGAAGAGCTGCTTGACCAGCTCGACCGGTTTGTAGTTGCGGAACAGCAGGCGGTGGGCACGTTTCAGTAATTGAATCGAGCGTTCGGAGACTCCCCGGCGTTTCAGTCCGACCAGGTTGACCATGTGAATTTCCAGATTGTCGCTGCCCGCGGCCAACATGTACGGAGGCATGTCGACCGTGACCCGGCTGCTGCCGCTGATGAAGGCCAGCGTGCCCACCGAGGAGAAGTGATGCACGACCGTGTTGCCCGAGACAATGGCACCATCATAGACATGCACATGTCCTCCTAGCAGAACACCATTGACCAGCAGCACGTCGTTGTAGACGTGGCAGTTATGGCCGACATGAGCATTCGACATGAACATGTTGCGGTTGTCGATACGGGTGACGTGATCTTCCTTCTCGGCGCCACGATGAATCGTGACCCCTTCGCGGAAGACGTTGCCATCGCCGATCTCGACCCGCGTGGGGGCACCGGTGTAGCCGATATCTTGCGGCTCGCACCCGATGGCCACATAGGGGAACATGCGGTTGTTCGAGCCCAGAGTCGTGTGTCCCGTCAACGTGACGTGGTTGTCCAGCACGCAGCCGGGGCCCACTTTGACGTGGGGTCCGACAACGCAGAACGCGCCGATCTCGACATCGTCCGCTAGTTCAGCGCGAGGATCGACACAGGCTAGCGGATGAATTTTGGCAGTCATGACCACGTCCTTGTGATAGTCAGTAAAGCGGGTAGCTCAGTGTTCAGGCGGCATCGCGGAAGCCTCGTGCTTCCAGACAACGCTGTTGTTTGACCGCCCGCACCAAATCGGCATTTTGCCGGTGTCCGGTGCGACGACAGATCACGTGGGCCGACAAATCGCAACCCAGCAATGCCAGGTCGCCAATGCAATCTAAAATCTTGTGTCGCGCACATTCGTCCGGTGCGCGGAGTTCGTTTTCGATGACCCCTTGGGGGCCATACACCAGCAAGTCCTGAAAGGACAATCGTTGCCCCAGTCCCTGTGCCTGAAACGCACGCGCTTCGGCTTCCAGGACGAACGTACGGGCAAACACGATCTCTTTCAGAAATGTTTCGGGGGTGACCTCAATGGTCAGGGCTTGTGCCGGAATCGGTGATTCGGGCCCATAGTCCAGTTCGTAACTGATCTTCAAGCCGGACTGCAATGTCGGCTGAGCCAGCATGGTCATTTCGCCGTCGGTCGGATCCAGTGCCACAGGCATGGTGATCGGGCAGATCGCGCGAGGCACATTGAGCGGCAGCAGGCCGGCATTCAGTAGCGCGTCGGCAAAGGGGCGACTGGAACCGTCGCAGCCGGGAAGTTCAGGACCATTCAGTTCGACACGGCAGTTGTCGATCTGTAGTCCAGCCAGGGCCGCCATGACATGTTCGATGAGTTCGATGCTGACGCCACGATGTTCGAGTGCCGTCCGCCGCGAGCGGGGGGCCGTGAATTCCACCAGAGCCGGAATCGCCACGTACTCAATCACATCGGTCCGTGCGAAGGTCACTCCATGATCGGCCGGAGCCGGAAAGAAGCGGACAGTGATGTCAGCACCGGTCAGGAAGCCAATCCCGGTGACTGTCGCAGGTCGAGCAAGAGTTTGTTGGAACCGTGGCGGCATGGTGGCTCCTACGGGCGAACTACGTTGGGGGGCCCGCATGGAATCGAACAAGGGTGAGATTTTTTGTGGGTGCGCTGCGAGTAGCCCGGCTCTGAACACGAGCCGGGCTGCCTGCAACGATTTTTCTCTACGCGGTCAGGAGTGACCCTACCTCACAGTTAACTAACGTCTCGCTAGCAACTGCGTATAACCTCGAAGAACTTAGCCAGTACCTCGCAATGACGAGGTACTCGGCAATCGCACTCACCACCGAAACTAGTTGGTGGAAACACCACGGGTTTTGGTGTCGGGCTTGGTGGCGGAACGCGTTGCTGGCTTGTACTGATTGTTCAGGTAACGCAGGACAGCGTCAGTAACGTCGTCTTCAGCACGATTGAAGACCACCTGGCGTTGCAGAGCTTGCATGACCTTCTGGGGATCGTCACCGGCTTCGGCGGCTTCGTCACGTGAGTAACGAATGATGAGCGTGTACTTGTAGATGGCGGCATACTTGTTGACCGCATCCAGAACTTCGCGATAGACGGTCTGGTAGACCTTGGTCTCTTCGCGCATGAACTTGCGTTGCAGGTTCTTGCGTTCGGCTTCGGCAGCAGCGGCCAATTCGGTGATCTGCTTTTCACGAGCCACGAAGTCGGGGCTGTTCGGAACGAGATCCTTCATTTCGGCCTGCAGGCCCTTAATCTTCTCCAACCGAGCCTTCAAGGAAGCGTCGGCGGTTTCGATTTCGGCCTTCAAGTCAGCCCGCAAGGTTTCGAACTTGGAGTACTTGCTAAAGAGGAACGCCATGTCGATCAAACCGACCTTGTGCGGACCCGATTCAACGGCAGTCTTGGCGGCCCCTTGGCCCCAGGCATTGGTCAGGGCCAAGCCCAGACCTACCATGCAGACAACGATGGAGGTAGAGATGATGATCTTTTTCACGGGCTATGCACTCCTTTGCTTGGCCGCATCGAAACGGGATGACTCCTGCTAGCAAGGCTGTTGTCTTGATCCATTCACGACAACACCAAGTACTCACCCTTCGGCAGCCCGAACGAACCGCGGGGGCGGTTCAGCAGGAGGTGAGTTCCAGCGACAGAACGAACAGTACGAGTTGTAAGGCGGGGTTATACGCCAGGACGGAACGTGAGCGCAGGCATTTTGCACTTCCGGCAGATCTCGTCAATACGGGAATTCGTTGTTTTTTTGAATACCGGTGGGACGGAGAACAGGCTGGGACGCAGGTGAATAAAGACAAAATGGTTAATGTCGAAATCCGAATGTCGAATGAATGACCAAATGACGAATGTCCAAACCAGCGGGCGAGCCGGCAGGCGTCGGGCTGAGTCGGAAACACAACTGGAGTGCGTTTACGAAACCGCAGGGCGTCTGGCTACCCACAATTGGTCATTGGGGCATTCGTCATTCTTTTGTCATTCAGACTTCGACATTCGTCATTCACAAACCGCTTACATCTTAAAGCCACGTCGGCGGGCTTCACTGTAGCATTCCAGCGATTGCCGAATGATCGGGTACGCAGCTTCGGCGGGGGCGAATTCTTCGACCTCGACCTGCTTCCCTTCCAGTTGCTTGTAGTCCTGGAAGAAGCGGCGCAGGATGGCCAGACGGTGTCCGGGCAACTGCTTGGCTTCGGTGAAGCTGTTGAATTCGGGATCATCCACAGCGACGGCCAGGATCTTATGGTCCTTTTTGCCGCTGTCGATCATGGTCATCAAACCGATGGCTCGGGCGCGGACCAAAGTCAACGGGTCGACCGCTTCCTGGCAGAGCACCAGCACGTCCAGAGGATCGTCGTCTTCAGCCAGAGTTTGCGGGATGAAGCCGTAGTTCGCCGGGTAATACACGGCGGAATAGAGCATGCGGTCGAGCTTCAACAGTCCGGTGGGCTTGTCCAATTCATACTTGATGCTGGACCCACGGGGGATTTCAATCACGGTGATGAATTCTTCGGGAAGATTTTCGCCGGGGGTCACATCGTGCCAAGCGTGAGTCATTTGACGTCCTGTTATCAGTGATAGTGAGTGCGTTCGCGAATCTTATTCTCTACGCGGCCAACGCTGAGATTTTTACCAAAGTGGGTAACTCCCACGAGTAAAACGTCTTATTGATGACCGTGTATGGTATAGAGGTTCTGCGCAGCGTAGCAGCCGGCAAGCAATTTGCCACCCCTCAACTCCCAATCGCAAGGCGTTTGCCCGCGCGTATTCTTAACGCCAGCGCCCTTCCGCACAACTGCACAACGGAAAGTTCGGCCAAACACGCAGAAGAAATCTGAAGCGGAGACCGGATAGATGTTAGGGCCTGAATAGCATCTTCTGCGGGTGAAAAGACTTGTGTTGACTGTGCAGGAATGCCTTTGCGTGCTTTAGCGATCGTAGCGGAGAAACGCATTGTTTATAGAGTACGAGAGCCGTGCAACCTGCTGACTGGCGCACCGAAGATTGGGCCGGGCTCACGATTGCTCTCTGAACCCCGGCTATAATGCAGTAACCTCAGCCATCGCACCCATCAGGACACGAGCCACAGGGAGACGGGGATGCCGAATCGGGTCATTTACTTCAACGGAAAATTTGTCCCCGAACGCGACGCCCGGGTCTCGATTTTCGACTCGGGGTATCTCTATGGCGAGACGGCCTTCGAGATGACCCGCACCTTTAACGGCCAGCCGTTTCAGCTGCGACAGCACCTCGAACGGTTGCAGGGTTCGTTGCAATTCCTGGAGATCGATCCGCAGATGTCGCTGGATGATCTGGAGCGGCAGACGCGCGAAACGTTGTCTCGTAACCGGGCGACCGAAGCAGAAGATGTCGATTGGCACATTCGACACGACTTGTCGCGCGGGCCCGCCGAGATGTATGCCCCGATTTTTGCGGAACCGCACCGGGCCACGGTCATCATCAGTTGCTGGCCTTTGTTGCGGAGCATGGGGCGGTTTGCCGTGAACTACACTCAGGGGGTGCAAGTGGTGGTCTCGCCGCAGAAATCGTTGCCTCCCGGCCTAATTGACCCGCGAGCCAAGACTCGCAGCCGAGTCCATTTTCAACTGGCTCAACTGCAGGCCAAACGCCAAGGACCCGTGTGGCCCGTGCTGACTGATGATCAGGGCTATTTGACGGAGGGCCCCAGTTGGAACATTCTGGTGATTCGTGGCGGGGTGCTGTTTAGCCCCAAATCCGAGCACATTCTGCACGGAGTCAGCCGTTCGATCACCTTGGAAGCCGCACGACGGATTGGCCTGAAAACGCAAGACAGCGACATCACGCCCGAGTTTGCCCAGGGAGCGTCAGAAATCCTGTGTACGGCGACTTCGTTTGGATTGGTTCCGGTCGTCCAGTTTGCCGGTCAACCTGTCGGCGATGGTCAGCCGGGGACCTGGTATCAGAAGTTGTTTGCCCAATGGAAGGCGATCGTCGGCTTGGATTTTGTCGCTCAAGCCCAAAGCTACGCTCCGCGTGTGGCAGCCTGGGAAGCAGCCGAACAGGCAGCTACGCAGTAGCATAGTCGTTGTTCGCTCCGCGAACATAACGCGATCGCAGTTTCCGGCTGGAATCTGTCATTGAACCTGAGTACTAAATCCACCTCGCTAATGCGAGCGCGTTCAGTTCGCGGAGCGAACAACGACTATGGTTCGGCAGAGCCTCACCCGCCTGAGGCAACCTTGGTTTTGCTGGTGCTCAGTGTGACGACCAGATTGTCGCGGTGGATGACTTCCGCATACGGAATGTTGCCAAATACCTGGGTAAACTCGTCGGTTCGCTTGCCGGCAATCCGGGCGGCGTCCAGCGAACTGTAGTTCGTCAATCCGCGTCCCAATTCGCGCCCTTCCAGGTCGACCAGCGACACGATCTGCCCCTTGTCGAACGTTCCGTGGATCGACTTGATGCCAATCGCCAGCAGCGATCGACCCTTCTGAACAATGGCTCGGCCGGCCCCTTCATCCAGGATGTATTTGCCCCGCGGGGGGACGTTGTAGCCAATCCAGCGTTCGCGGGCCGAGACGGCCGGGCCTTGTGGCAGAAATAGCGTACCGACTTGTTCGCCTGCCAAAATACGATCCAAAATCTGCGGATCGCGGCCATTGGCAATGATCACCGGCCGTCCCACGGCGGTGGCGATGCGAGCCGCTTCCAGCTTGGTTTGCATGCCGCCCGTGCCGCGCGAACTCTTGTCGAGCGAGGCGAATTGAAACAGGGCATCGTCGAAATGCTCGATCAACGGGACCACGCGGCTGGTCGGCAGCCGTGGATCACCATCATAGAGACCGTCAATTACTGAGAGGATCACCAGCAACGGAGGCTTGTCTAAGAGGTTGGTGACCAATGCGGCCAGGCGGTCGTTGTCGCCGAAGCGGATTTCATCGACGCTGACGGTGTCGTTTTCGTTGACGATCGGCAGGGTGCCGTATTCGAACAGGGTGTGCAGGGTGTTTCGCACGTTTAAGTAGCGATGGCGTTGCTTGAAATCGTTGGCTGTCAGCAGCAACTGAGCCGCGTGATAGCCGAAGCGTCGCAGGCAATCGTCGTATTGTCGGATTAAGTGGGCTTGGCCAATGGCCGCCGCGGCTTGTAAGTGGGGCAGGTCATCGGGCCGCTTCTTTAAGCCCAGAATTCCCAGTCCCGAGCCAATTGCACCACTGGAGACCAGCACAACTTGCCGGCCAGACTGTCGTACGTGATGCAGTTGCTCTGTCAGATTGGCAATTTTGTCGACATCCAGCGTGTCGTCCGGTTTGGAGAGGGCATTGGTACCCACTTTGACAACCAGGGTTCGTGCGGACTCGATAATCTGGCGGCGGTGGGCGGCGTGCGATTCAGTCATCGTCAATCTGCGGCAACGTGTGATTCAGGGGCGGTCCGGGTAATCGCTCAGGGGATTTCGCCCGAGGTGCCGGATTCTATAGTGCTATGGACGGATGAGCTAGAGGATTACCACGGCGAGATTACCGCGAGCCTGGAAGCTCATTCCCCGGAGCGCCCGCTCTTCAGGCTCTCCTGCCAGATTGGCAGCGCTCTGCGGCAACAAACTGGACACTGGCTGTGGATGGCAGGTTCTCAGAATCACTCAGTTTGCGGATCTTCAGTGTTATCCGCGATTTATGACAAGTTCATCGGATTGGCGCGCAATTCGCTATTGAGATCGCCCAAGCGAAGGTGGGCAGTACGCCCATTGGATCAGACTTACTAGATATGACCTGCGAGTTTTGAGCTACGGATCTGAGGAGACGTCGATGGCTAAGAAGGCAACAACTGCAACCAAGTCCAACACCAAGGTCGTTCCATTGGGAGACCGCGTGTTGCTGCGTCGTGAAACCGCCGAATCCACCACCGCCGGTGGTATCGTGTTGCCGGATTCCGCCAAGGACAAGCCCCAACGTGGTGAGATCATCGCTGTCGGCGAAGGCATCACCACTCGCGATGGCAAGAAGCACCCGCTGACCGTTAAGGCTGGCGACAAGGTGATCTTCAGCTCCTACGCTGGCGATGAATTCAAGCTCGACGACGAAGAACTCGTTCTGATGCGCGAAGCTGATATCCTGGCGATTTACGCCTAATTTCAGCGCAGACTTCGGTTTGTAGCACCCTGAGTCTGCTCTGGCAGGTTTCAGGCGAGTCCTCTCCGGTCACTGCTGTTTGAGTCCGGGCGACGTTGCCGCATCAATGTCGCCGTCTGCTGGAGAGTCAAGCTCTCCGGCAGGCAACGGATCACGACAACTGATACATAGACATCTCTCCGCCTGTAAAAAGTACAGTCAAAAATACAAGCGGACTAGAATATTCAACCGTCCTTAGAAGGTGTAAGAGGAGCGAATACCCCATGGCAAAGATGATTGCTTTCGATCAGGAAGCTCAAGAAAAGATGCGAATCGGTGTCAGCAAGCTGGCCCGTGCGGTTCGCGTGACACTCGGCCCCAAGGGCCGTAACGTGATCCTCGCCAAGAGCTTCGGCTCGCCCACCGTCACCAAGGACGGTGTTTCCGTCGCTCGCGAGATCGAACTGCCCGACAAGTTCGAAGACATGGGCGCCCGCATGGTGAAGGAAGTTGCCAGCAAGACGAATGACGTCGCCGGCGACGGTACCACCACTGCCACGATTCTCGCCGAAGCCATTTACATCGAAGGTCTGCGAGCCGTTGTGGCTGGCGTGAGCCCGATCGAAATGAAGCGCGGCATGGACGCAGCCGTCGAAGCGATCACCGAAAAGCTGAAATCGCTGTCGACCGAATGCAAGACGAAGAAGGCGATCGCTCAGGTTGCAGCAGTTGCCGCAAATGGCGATACCGAAATCGGCGCCATCCTGGCAGACGCCATGGAACAAGTCGGCAAAGACGGCGTGATCACCGTTGAAGAAGGCAAGAGCCTGAAGACCGACTTCGAAGTTGTCGAAGGTATGCAATTCGACCGCGGCTACCTGTCGCCGTACTTCGTTACCGATTCGACGACCATGGAATGCATTTTCGAAGATGCATTCGTTCTGATCCACGAGAAGAAGATCAGCAACGTCAAGGATCTGGTTCCGGTTCTCGAGAAGGTTGCCCAAGCCGGCAAGCCTCTCGTGATTGTGGCCGAAGAAGTTGACGGCGAAGCCTTGGCGATGCTCGTCATCAACAAGCTCCGCGGCAACCTCCGCACCGTCGCCGTCAAGGCTCCGGGCTACGGCGACCGCCGCAAGGCCATGTTGCAAGACTTGGCGATCATGGTTGGCGGCCAGGCCATTTTCGAAGACTTGGGCATCCAACTCGAAAACGTCCAGGTTTCTGAGCTCGGTCGCGCCAAGAAGATCGTGATTGACAAGGACAACACCACCATCATCGAAGGTGGCGGCAAGACCAGCGACATCAAGGCCCGCATCGACCAGATTCGCAATGAATTGGCCAATGCGACCAGCGACTACGATCGTGAAAAGCTGGAAGAACGCATCGCCAAGTTGTCGGGTGGCGTGGCTCAGATCAATGTCGGTGCCGCGACCGAATCCGAAATGAAGGAAAAGAAGGCTCGCGTTGAAGACGCCCTGCACGCAACCCGTGCTGCTGTTGCCGAAGGCATTCTGCCCGGTGGTGGCGTGGCTCTGCTGCGTGCTTCCAAGAGCGTTGTTCCCGCGACCAAGCTGTCGGAAGACGGCAAGGTTGGCTGGGACATCATCATCCGCGCTGCCAAGGCTCCGCTGTCGCAGATTGCTGACAACGCCGGTGTTGACGGTGGTGTGGTTGCTGAAAAGGTCGGCGAACTGAGTGGCAACATGGGCTACAACGCCGCCACCGACAAGTACGAAGACCTGGTCAAGACCGGTATCATCGACCCGACCAAGGTTACCCGTTCGGCTTTGCAGAACGCAGCCAGCGTCGCGACATTGCTGCTCACCAGCGATGCCTTGATTGCTGAGATGCCCAAAGCAGGCAAGAAGGGTCACGGCGACCACGACGTGTACTAGTCACGTGTAGTCGATCTGATAATAGAAACCCCAGTCCGCTTCGGCAGACTGGGGTTTTTTATTTTTTACCGGTTCAAACAAGTTGTTTCATTACAAGAGCACAGTTCGGCTACGCTTGGAGCCGTAATACAACGCTCAAAATGTGAGTGAATTGGGGTCGGGCGTTCAAAATTCAAAATTGACCAGCTCATCAACGTTGATTTACATCACCAAATACCGGCCAATTTTGAATTTTGAACGCCCGACCCCAGACCCTACCCGGCCGGCCAATCGTGGTCGCCCGCCAAACGCAGCAGAAAACAAAAGGCCGAAAATATCGCTTCTCCGTATTAACACCGCCATCGCCGCCTGCTATGCGGATAGGATGACCCAATCCGTGTTTGATCTGTGTCAATCCGTGGCTAAAAACTCCCTCCGAATCATCAACAAGACGATAAAATCTCCGTGTCCTCTGCGTCTCTGTGATGCTTCCGCGAATTCACAAACACGTGTGAGGCCGAAATTCCCAAGACATGAGTCTCCAGGTGAGTGCTCGTCGAAATTCCGGATTGGTTTCTGACGAGTAGAACGTTAAGATCTTGTGCAGCGGACGGGCTCGCTGTTCGACCGACGACGTGCTGCAGGCCCCCTAATTGCGTTGATCCCAGCACGCATCTTCCTCCAGCCCCGAAACGAGACGATTCTGTATGGGCGAACTGCATCACGAATGTGGCGTCGCTGCGATTTATCATCTCCCCAACATGGGAATCAGTCCCCTCTGCCCGTCTCAAGGACCGGCCGAGGCGTCACGATTGATTCCGCGATTATTGCTGGAAATCCAGAATCGCGGGCAGCTTGCGGCGGGGATGACGTCCTACGATCCCGATCGCCGGCAGTTGATTGATACTCATAAGGAAGTCGGTTCCGTAACCGAAGTCTTCCATCTGAATAAGGCTGCACCCTTCGAGCAGCTGATGAAGGAATACGCCGGTTGTGCCGCCATCGGGCACGTGCGATATGCGACCTGTGGACCCGAGGATCGCAGCTACGCTCAGCCCTTCGAACGACATCATATCGAGAAGTCCAAATGGTTCAGCTTTGCTTTTAATGGGCAATTGGCGAACTATCCGCAGCTCCGGAAAGAAATTCTCGATCAGCGAGATTTCCATCTGGCTCGCGAAACCGACACCGAAATCCTGATGCATCACATCTGCCAGGAGCTCGCCGGATCCAAGCGGCCGACTCCTGTCGAGATGCTGGCCAACTTGGCCGCCCGCTTTGACGGTGCCTACAACATCGTCTATCTGAATGCTTTGGGAGACATGATTGTCGCCCGCGATCCGCTCGGCATTCGCCCCCTGTGTTATGCCATTCAGGGACCGATGTTCGCCGCCGCCAGCGAAAGTGTCGCGCTCGACAACATGGGTTTTGAGCGTTCCAATATTAAGAATCTGCCCCCCGGCCATGCCATCATTATTCAGAATGGCAAGCTGCGTTTAGAGCAGTTCGCCGAGTCGCCGCGGAAGGCCCATTGCTTCTTCGAATGGATCTACTTCGCCAACGTGGCAAGTACTCTCGACGACCGTAGCGTGTACCTCAGCCGGAAACGTCTCGGTGAGGAACTGGCTCGCCAGGAAACGTTACAAATCGACAACGATCTACATAACACGATCGTGGTGCCCGTTCCTGACACCGCCAAAGCCGCCGCGGACAGCATGGCTTTTGAGTTGGGGATCCCGTCGCTCGAAGGTCTGATTCGCAATCGTTATGTCGGCCGGACCTTCATTGAAGGCAAAGACCGGGCTGACAAAGTCCGCATGAAATACACGCCACTGCGTGAAGTTCTGGACGGCAAACGAGTTCTCCTGGTTGAGGACACGATCGTGCGTTCGACCACCATGCGGGCGTTGATTTCACAGCTGCGGAAGCGGGGCCATGCCAAAGAAGTGCATGTGCGTGTGGCTTGCCCGCCGATTCTCGCGCCGTGTTTCTACGGCATCGATATGTCTCGCGTCGACGAGCTGTTTGCGACAAAATTCCTCAAGCCGGGTGAGCCCCTCACACCGGAAATTGAAGCCGCAATGGCCAAGGAATTGGGTGCTGACAGCCTGCGTTATTTGCCGCTGGAAGCGATTGCCAGTTGTGTCAACAAGGATCGAGATTCGATCTGTCAGGCGTGTCTGGATACGAACTATCCGACTCCCGCCGGACAGGCGCTCTATCAGTTGGCTCTCGACCAGGCCGCCGACACTTCCTGCAGCAACAAATCGTCGCGAACTTATGATGCGATTCCGCCTCTGGCGACTGCCGCACGTATGTAGCTCGAACGTAAACGGATGGCGTCGGTCCGATTTTCTGCTCACCTGCCGTTTCGACAGTAACACTGCCAGTGTGTCGTACGGAACTTACTGGTATTGAATTGATATGTTGACCGAACACGAAATTCAATTTCGCGTCCGCTACAAAGAGACCGACGCGATGGGCTATCTGCACCACGCGAACTATGCGGTCTACTTCGAGATGGGGCGGACCGAGTTACTGCGGGCTCAGGGTGGCAATTATCGGGCGATGGAAGAGTCCGGTATGTTTATGGTGGTCGTCAGGTTGAACACGCATTTCCGCGCTCCGGCGCGGTATGATGACTTGTTGACCTTGAAGACACGCATCAAACGGGTCGGCGCGGCCAAGCTCGAGCACGAGTATTTTATCTATCGTGATGGGCTGCTGCTGTCGCAAGCCGAATCGGTACTGGCCTGTGTGGATAGTGCCGGAAAAGTGCAGCCGATTCCCGATTCACTCCGTGGTGATGCAGAGGTTTAGAAAAACGCTGAAACTCCAGGTGAGGTGTTCGTACCATGGCTGTTGAAATTGATCTGGAATACCAGGGCGGTCTGCGTTGTCAGGCAACGCATGGCCCATCCAAGAACACCCTCCTCACCGATGCCCCCGTCGATAACCATGGGAAAGGGGAAGCATTCTCCCCGACTGATCTCGTGGCGACCGGACTGGGTGCCTGCATGATGACGGTCATGGGGATCTTTGCCGAGCGGCACAACTGGGACTTGGTCGGTATGACGACCCACGTCACCAAGGAAATGGCCGCAGCACCGACACGTCGTATCGGAAAGCTCATCGTCACGATCACAATTCCCGCTGCGAAGGCTGCCGCACTAACCGCAGTCGACCGCACGAAGCTGGAGAATGCGGCTCACACTTGCCCGGTCCATCAGAGTCTGCACCCCGATATCGAAGTGCCGGTCACCTTTATCTGGGGTGAATGATTCGCGACGACGGTCTGAAATCGGATTGCGCAGCATCTGCGGGCTCGCTATTTCTGCTGCCGGGAATGGGGGCAGACGCCAGGATGTTCCGGCCACAGCAGCGGGCATTTCCTGAACTGCAGGTGTTGGAGTGGATCCCACCTGAGCCTCGGGAAACCATCGCGCATTATGCCGGCCGGTTGTCCGAACGAGTTCTCATTTCTCCGGGCTCGTTCCTCGGCGGTGCATCTTTCGGCGGCGTTGTCGCGCTGGAGGTGGCGGCATTGTTACCCGTCAAGAAGTGCCTGCTAATCGGCAGCCTACGGTCACCCACTGGTTTACGTTTGGCATATCGTCCGTGGCGACGCTTGAGCAGTCTGTTGTCGTTGGGACCAGTTCTGGCACGTGGTAGTCTTTGGCCAGCACGGTATTTATGTGGTCCGTCAACTCGGGGAACACTACGTCAATTGGCGGACGCGGATGGTCGGTTCTTGAGCTGGGCCGCGCGGGCGTTATTAGACTGGATTCCTTCAGCCAACATTGCCGCTGTCGCAGTCAGCCAAATTCACGGCCAACGAGACTGGTTGCTGCCAGCCAATCTCAGCCAGGCGGACTTCATTGTGCCTCAGGCCGGCCACCTCTTGTCGCTCACCCACCCCCAAGAGGTCAACGATTTCCTCAGAAGACAAATGACACCTGGCTCTGAGTAAGCATGTCTCTCCGATGTTTTGAATTGCTCTCGGCGATTGAGTGCCAAGTTGAATGCCGGCTGTCGTCAGCTGAGTGTCACTACTCAGTGAGCGTTAATTCGACCTTGTTCGGTCCGCCTTTTTTCACGGTGGCAGTTAGCCCCGATGAATCGGGATTTCCATATTTGGCGGGAATGACCGACTTGTATTTGACCGGCTTCGCGGGTGCTGCCATATCGAAGGTTGCTGCGGGCTGTGTTGCCGCGGCCTGATCGTCGGTGGTCTTGGAGACCGTCACGCGGTACTCCCCAGGCAAGGCTCCATCCTTGTCCTTAACCGTGGAAAGTTGGAAGGTCCCCGCATCGGACGTGCTGGCTACCGCCGTGCGGCCTTCCTTTGACAGAGGATGAAACGTCACCGTTGCGCCCCCCAACGGGCTTCCTTTGAACTTGACCGTTCCGGAAACGGCGTCGGTCGCCGGGCCCCCTGATGCATTTCCACCACAGCCAGAGTTTGAAGTCAGTACCCCAAGACACAGCATGAAGAACGCGGAGCGACGAGTCCACATAGGTAGGTCCTGATTGAAGATTGTCCACAGTAAGAAGCAGTAGAAATGCCAACCAGATGTTAAATCAAAGTTTAACGACGTGTCAAATGTCTTGACTATGAATCAAGTTGGAATGATTAAGTCGATTAGTCTTTTGTTTCTACTGGTGTCGATATGTGAGATGCTTAGAATTTGTGCAGACATGCTATGCATGCCATATACATTATGGTAATTGTAGGCGTTGATGGGTTTGCAGTTACAAACTTTTCGCCCCGTCCCCTCATGCACTTCGAATTTCTCCTTCAATTTTTCGAGGTTGACTATGCACCGTATATTCCGGAAGCGGCGTTCGGCGTTTACCTTGATTGAACTGTTAGTGGTAATTGCGATTATTGCTGTGCTCATTGCATTGCTGCTGCCCGCAGTGCAACAGGCGCGGGAGGCGGCTCGTCGATCGCAATGTAAAAACAATCTCAAGCAGATTGGATTAGCGTTGCAAAATTACCACGATCAGCACTCCATGTTTCCCGTCAACTACTTCACGATCGGCCCTCGCGACGCGACGCAGCGCGGGGTGAGCTGGATGCAGCTCATACTGCCGCTGATCGATCAGGCTCCGCTTTACAATACGATCACTTCTGGGGCAGCTTTCAGTTCGACCGGCCATCAAGCTGCCATCAAGACGGTTGTCGTTGGCTATCTATGCCCATCGGATAACACCAGTGGGGGCTTGATGGGCAATCGTTGTGAAGACATCGGAAATCAGCCGTATGCTGTCACCAGTTACAAGACCGTGATGGGCAGCAATATGAGTTCATCCTTCCTGGGTTTCAATAACAGCACGACGACCGGCCGAAACGTTGGCCAGACTAACCCCTGGGATTTCCCGAATGGATTTATGGGCCGGCACGATTTCAATGCGAGCCTCCGGGTTTTCACAACGACGACAGGCGATATCAAAGACGGAACGAGTAACACGTTTGCCACTGGAGAGATTGTTCCTGATTGGAACTGCTATTCCTGGTGGATGTGGCCTAATGCCTCGAATCTGGCGAATAGCCATCCGATCAACTTCCGCGGTCACGTCGCAGCTGGTCAGACCTTGGAATCGCAACGCACGGTATGGCAAGATAACTTTAGTGCGATGAGTCGCCATGTCGGAGGGGCACATTTTGGCCTGGCGGACGGTTCTGTCCGTTTCGTAAGCGAAAACATTAACCTTGCGGTGCAAAGAAGTTTAGGCACGATTCAAGGGAGAGAAGTCGTTGGCGAATTCTAATTGCGTTTCTTAAGACGATTTCGTGAATACATTTCAGCGGCTTTCCCGGTGCAGGCAACACGGGAAGTTTTTTGCCCAAGATGGAAGGATCCGGTATGCGCGCGGTCGCATCGTTTCGTTGCGTTTTCCTCGGTGTTTTGTTGCTGAATGGTTGCTCTAGGTCGGATGCTCCCTCAATGGCCAAGGCGAAGGGGACTTTGACTTATCAGGGGAAGCCCCTCGCTGATGCCACGCTGTTGTTCGTTCCTGAAAAAGGCCCCCCGGCATTTGCCAAGTCTGATGCTTCCGGAAATTTTCAGTTAACGACGAAATCCCCTGGCGATGGGGGCGCAGTGGGAACGCATAAAGTGACGGTCAGTAAAGTCGGGCCACCGAAGGGCATGACCGCAGAACAGTTCGAGAAGCTAAAGACTTCCGCAGGGGCGGGCACTCAGGTGCCTCAAGGGACCAGTATCGTTCCAGACAAATATACGCGAACCGAATCCACTCCCCTGACGGCAACAGTTGAAGCCGGTAAGGCAAATGAGATTTCTCTGAAACTGGACTGAGCGGAAGCTGGTCGAGACAGATTTGATTCGAACACTATCGCTTACGTGTACCCGACAGACCGTTTCGCTCTGGTCAACGGCAATCGAAGATCTACCGATCAACACGACAAGAACCTCACTCCCCTAGGGCTGGAGTGAGGTTCTGTTATTTGACGGAATGTTTGTCGTTCGCGATTCAGATTGGAGGCGATCGCAAAGTTCTTGCCGTATGGATCTTGGGCCGCTCGCCTTGGGTTACATCATGAAATGACCTTGGGGCGAATCCGTCGCACGTCTAACCAGCGTATCGAGGATGTTAGAAATCACCGACGACTTCGCCTCCCGATTTCGTGCCAAGGGCACCCCAGACACCATAGGGACTTGCACCGGAAGTTACTTCGGCGGCCCCCGTAGTACCAGTGTTGATGTTTTCGCTGATGAATCGCACGGCACCGTCTGACATTAAGATGTGGGCTCCGCCGGCGTGGTCGCTGGTGAGGCTGTAAACTCCCCACGTTTTGTCACTGTTGGTGGCCGCACAGGATGGACTGTTGGGAGGTAATATGGTCTGGAAACCTGCATAATACGGCAAACCACATGTCCACAGCATGCCCGCCGGAAAGTTATAGACTGTTGTTGCCGCGGTGTAGACACCGCCGGAAACGGTCGTCAGGCACGTGCTGGGGCTGGTGTTGAGTCCGGAGATCGCGACGGCCGTTCGACCACGCACATCCTTGTTGGAATTTGCCGCCGTGCCCGTTCCACCCAATTCACGTTCTCCCATGGCGACGGTGTTGCTTGTCCCGTCAGAAATATCACGCATCCGGCAGCTGGAGAATGTTCCAAACAATCCGCGAGTATTGAGAACTGTGGTCGTTGCCGTTCCGCCCGCAATCAGATTGATCGAATCACCCATGCACATGCGGTAGCTACGCGAGCCAATGGCGGGGCCTCCGGAGTAGGGGTCACACGGCGAGGATGTCGGGCAGTTGAAGACTGGAAGCTTCGCGTTCCACTTAGAAGTCCCCGATCCATCCCAGGAATAGGGGTACGGCATCGTCATGCTGGTGATGGCATTGAAGAGAGGTGCCTGGTCCAGATACGGCAGCATGGCGACAAAGCCCGAATGGCCGTATCCCTGCATGGCGTCTCCGGAGGTACTGGTCCCCCACGCCGCTGACCCGTACTGCATGGCTGGGAAAACGCTGAATGCTTCATGGTAGTTGTGCAGCGCCAGTCCCATTTGCTTCAGGTTGTTCTTACATTGCGACCGACGAGCCGCTTCTCGAGCCTGTTGTACTGCCGGTAACAGTAGTGCAATCAACACCGCGATAATTGCGATCACCACAAGCAATTCGATCAGTGTGAATCCCTTTTTTTCAATCCGCATTGGCCCGCCTCCATCAGAATTTGAAAAGGTCGAAAGAAAGAAATCCCGCAAGGCATTTCACAGGATTAAAAGTATCAACAAATGGAGATGTTTTTCTCTATACAGAATTACGCACCTCTTTTGCGATGTCAAGAGGTGTCCTGAGTTTTGGGGTCAGCCTCACAGTGTTGATCCG
>JAZKFE010000119.1:17961-24148 GCA_040386595.1 Planctomycetota bacterium
CGGTGCAAGTGTCTGCTAAATTTGATGTTGTGTTGTATGTATGGCCGAAGGGGGGCGTCGTTGCACCCCCATTTTGAGATCCCAATCCGGGCTCAAAATGTTTAACGCTGCGAAAGAATTGTCGACAATATACTTTGGCAGGCCGAGGCTTAGAGTGCGACTGAGCCCCCGGGCCGACAAATTGCCTGATGCGAAACTCTCGATATTTGATGTCAACGCGAGCGATGAGGTTGTTCGAACGGACTGGTTTTCGGAACCAGCTCGGATCGTAGAATCTGAACGCAAATTCGCCTGTTATGTATATGTCATAAATATTACATATATTGTTATGAATAGAACTGTATGGAATTCGTTAACTGGGCTTTGAATGTAGTCTGATGGTCCGAGCTGGCTGAATTGCCTGCCCGAGTCGCTGCTGGCCGTCCGCTTTCGTCAAAAATGGGACTGATGTATACTTCTGGTCGCACCTGATACTTCCAGAAAGCAGGCACGTCAGATGGACCCAGAGATTAACAGCCCCGAAGTCGTGGATGGCCCGCCCAGTGCGTCACCCACAACGCCGACCAAGTCCGCCCCGCGACGAAAAAAGAGTGTCGTTCTCGACGGCGCCGTTCCCTCCACCATCTTGGTTGTTGTGCTGGCGCTGATCTCTCGTTCGAGGTGGCTGATCGCACTCTTTGCGCTGGGCTGGCTGGTTTACGGCCTGTACCGCTTCATCAAGCGTTTTGGCAAGGTGGGCGCGGCGATCATCGTCGTGAGTATCGCGTCAATTTCAACGTGGATGTTTCTGGAAATTCGCGCGGGCCGGCCAAAACGTCTATTGAAAGAACAAATCTCGCAACTCGGTGCTTATGGAATCCACACCGACGGACCAGAATGGGCTCCTGATGTCACGTTTGTGCTATTCGACAAACGTGTCGGAGATCCAGAAGTCGTCCGTTTCACGGAACTTCCGGGGCTGACTCACCTACGAGCCCTGCATTTCTCGGACAGCCCGATCACGGACGAGTCGCTCGAGGTGCTTAGCAAACTGAAAAACTTGGACTCGGTTTCTTTTCGAAACACAAAAGTCACTCCCGAAGGTATCGCATGGTTTCAGGAGCAACTTCCCGATTGCGAAGTGCAAGCCGAGTGGCCCGAGGGAGCCCCTGAAGAGGCCGCTGCTGAAGCAGCATCTCAATGAAATCGATTGAAATCAAAGAGGTCACAAGAACCTGCTTGGCGTTCCGGGGGCAAGCAGGTTCGGTTGCCGCAGGAGATTCAGTTGGTGGTTAGCCGACCGGTGCCCTGTTATCTGGCGGGGCGGCTGGCGGAGGGAGTTGGCTGCCAACCATCGCTTTTTGTCAGCGGTGCATGCGTGGTGAAGCTGATCGGTTTGAGCTTCAGGCTTTCGTCTTCCGCAATGGAGATGTCGATCGGGGAGACGAGCGACCTGGGAGCTGGCGTCACCGCCGCCACATTGGTCGTGGCCGGGATTGAGGTGCTGGTGGTGGGGCCGACGGGTTGCGGAGTTTTATAGATCGGCGTGGGGCCCGGATTCGGAACCGCGGGCACAGGCGTCGGCTCTTGATAGGTGGGAGCTGGCATTGTCGGCGGCAGGGACTCGTACTGTTCGGGATGGCTGCCGGCATCATACCCGCCGCCGTTTGCCGGGGCGTAGGAGTTGGCGGATTCGAAACCGTCACAGCCTTCGCAATGTCCGCAACGGCAGGGGGATTGGCGGCAGCGACTGCAGCGTCGTCGCTGGCCACGTGGGGCTCGTTCGCGGTAGGTCGAAGCGGGCGGAACCTTGGCCGAGACAGGCATCTCGGCATAGTCGTTCTGCCCATGGTCATGCCCGTAGTGATCGTGCCCGTAGTTTTGGCTGTAGCTCTGCCCGTACCCGTAATCTTGTCCCTGGCTTTGGCAGTTGCAGTTCGATGTCATGCCGTTACCTAGATTGCCTAGGTTGCTGCCCAATTGCCGCATCGTGCAGGACATCTTGTGCTGGAGATGGCACGACTGGCGATGCATCTTGTCCGAGAAGTCGCAATACATGTCTTCCATCCGCTCGGTCCAGGAAACTTGCGGACAGCAGTTGACCGGTTGGCACATCATCGGAGCACACGTCATGGGACAGCAGCACCCCGAAACACTCAGGATGACCGCCAGGAACAAACCCATTCCGTATCGCTGCTGCATGGTATGAACCTTGTCCGACAAACCGTCAATTGGAAGCTGAGAGTCGAGTTCGATGCTGGCCCGTCGAAAAAGCACGGACCATGCGAGCCTGCTCGAAGGCTCTCTAGGTCTATCGGCGTCAAAACAGGCAAGCTTTAGCGGTTGTACTGGTTGTTTTTCGCTTTCCAGGCGATCTGATTAAGACTTGGGGCCTTTGCAGATTTTTTCTGGAGCGGCGGGCGGGGGCGAACCGATCAAGATAAGTCGGTGTCTCTGTGAGGTATGACAGAATGACTGCTAACCCTAACCAGTGATCAAAAATGGGTCACAGAATCGGCGAAGAGACGGCGGGAAGGGTTGCAAACCGATTCTGGTCGGTTATTATTAGCACACAGTGATGGCCACGGCCAAAACACTCTCGGACGCATGGCTCAGTTGGTTAGAGTACTACCTTGACATGGTAGGGGTCGCAGGTTCGAATCCTGCTGCGTCCACTTCGTAACTGCCTAGTAGGCAATTTGTTGCGAATTCTTTCAGTCCCCGGTAGGGGACTTCCGCTGGATGGCTCTTTTTAAGAGCTGTCGCGGGTTTCCCAGATCGTTGATGCGTGTTGGCTTGCGCATTTTTGGTGGGCTGCGCTGTGGGCTAAGCCTCGCCGTCGGGCCACACGATGAATCGGAATCACACGATAGCTGTGGGATGGGCACTCTTGCGCGTCGGTTTCGGTGTTTCGCATGAAGAGACGGGCAGGAATGCCCATCCTACAACAGATGTTCTTGTATGTACTTGATTCGTGACGGGGCATGTCGCGATAAAAACGACGGCCGGGGCACTCTGTAGAATGCTCCGGCCGCGTTGTTCTAAATGATCTGGTCGTGAACGGCGCCAGACTACTTTGTCGTCTTGGCGGTTGCGGTTTTATCCGCTTCGGCTTTGGAGGGTGGTTGAGCCTTTTTCCACGCAGTGAAGCCTTCCAGCAAACCCAGATAGGCGGAGACTCGTTCGAGTGGCAATTGCTTCTGGTTTTGAATCGCTGTGCCGACTGCGGCGGGGCTGCCGTGCAGTCCCGCGTAGGCGGCCAGCATCCGGAGGGCTTCCAGTTTGACGAATTGGTTGTATGTCCGGACATCCATGGAGGTCACGGCAGCCAGCGTGGGCAAGGCTTGTCCTGGCTGTTTTGCCAGTTGGGACAAGGTTTTTAACGCGAACTCTTCCGCCGCACCCGTTAAGCGGCGTTGGCTAAAGACTCCGACGATCTCGCTGATTTTTTGATTCTTCAGCGACTCGGCAATCTGCTGCTTGAGGTCCATGACTTCATCGGTGGGCAACATGGTGCCTTCAATCCGCGTTGTCACTTCCCCCGCTTCCTTCGTAAGCCCCTGAGCGTTGAAGCTCTGGATCAAATGCAACGGCAATGTGCCGGACAAGTAGGGTTCCAACTCATTCGGATCGTTTCGCTGTGACAAACTCAGAGCTTCACGCCAGACTTGAACGGTCAATCCGGCCTCGACGGCCTGTTTCAGAATCGCTTCCTGCAGGCGGTACCGGGCGATCCCTTGTTCCACAATGGAATCGAACTTATTGAGCAACTCGCGGGCTTTGCGGGTCGCTTCGTCGCGGCTCCGAAGATTGAGTTCGGTGCGCACTTTATCACGTAGGGTGTCGAGCGGCAGGCTTTGAGCGGTCGCATTCATCGCACGTGCGGCGGCCGGGCTGGGGGCCATGCCACGAGCGAACGTTAAGGCTTCCAGCATGGAATTCCATGCCTCATCTGACTTCTTGAGGCGGGCTTGGACTTGCCCCAGCAGGGTTGCTCCCACGATGGCTTGTCGCAAGGGAACTAGCTCGGGGGACTTCCAAGCCAGGATTTCCTTGTAGATTTCATTGGCCGTCGGGAAGCGTGCCGGGGGAGGGACCGGGATCGCTTTCAAGGCTGCGGCTGCGGCAGCCATGAGTCGCTCGGCTTCGGCGTTGTTTCCAGATACTGCCTGGGTCAGCCCGAGCTGAGCCAGTAGTTGCACCTTTCCAGCGGGAGTGAGCTTCGCACCGACACCCTCAACGTTGGCGTCGACAGGTTGTTTTTTCGAAATCGCATCTTGGAGACGGGCGTCGGCCCAGGCAACGACACAGTCCGTCCGAGCTTCGACATCGGGGTTACTTTCCGCCCATTGTTGAGCCTCATTCCACAAGCCTTCGCTGGTTAGAATCAGGGTCACACCGACCTCACCCCAAGCACAATTGGGGTTCGCGCTTGATCCTGGCAATTTCAGGTCGAAATCGAAGAGTCGTTGATGTCGCGTGAATGCCGTGGTGACAACTAAGGATGTGCTGGAGTCTTGGTTGAAATGTTCATCCATCAGCTTTCGTGCGGCGTCCGCCTTGTTGTTGGCGACCAGAAATGCCGCGAGATCCATCACCGATTCCTGAGTATCGCGGCTGCCTTTACCGATTTTCACGGTGGCTGCTAAGGCTTCATCCGCAGTTTTTGCGGCTTCAGCCTTCTTACCCGCGGCCAGCTGTTGCCATCCCAGTGTCAGAAGAGCGGGGATCTTGAAGTGCTGGAGTGAGGTCTCGACTTGGTCCAGCTTATGAAACTGATCCTGCATCTTCGGCACATCGTTGATGGTGGCGTATCCAATGGCGGTACGCACTCGGCAATATTTCTTGTTGACCAGCTGTTCTTGCTGGCCGTAATCCTCGATCAAGATCAGGGTGTGCGCGACGTCCAGAGCGGGAGCTGCCGGCGCGGCTGCTTCCACCGCAGCCGGATCACCGGGCTTGTTCGGCTTGCCCGTGTTCGCGGCAACATCGACGGGATCAGGCAACCCTTGGGCGGCTCGTTCTTGGCGAGCTTTTTCGGCCAGGGCTTTGAAGTCGGTCTCGGCGGCAGGGGGACCGCTGGTGTCGGGCCAGAATAGCACTGCCAGTCCCACGATGGCGACAAACGCCACGCCTCCGACAATGGCGAATATCAACGGCTTTTTCGAGGGACCTGTCGACTTCGGTTTGGCGGGAGGGGGAGCGATCGGTGCCGGTGCGCCGAAGATTTTCGGCGCCATAAACACGGGGACGGTGCATTTGGGATTGCTGCATTTCACGTCTTTGCCGCCGACGTTTTCCGGCACGAATCCCACCGTATCGCACATGGGGCATTTGAGCTCCACGACGTGCGTTTTAGTCTTTTTGACGCTGACCGGGATCGCCTTGGCCTTGTTGGCGGCATCCTGTTTGGTTGCCGCAGCGAAGGGGTCGTCATCCTCGCCGGCGGCAAACGGATCGTCGTCGTCATCGTCGAGCATCGATTTGCGGCTGGCCGGTTTGCTCGTCGGCTTACTGGGCGTACTTTTCGTGGCCGGCGGGGGCGTGGCGGGTGACTTTGCCGCAGGCGCAGCCGGTTTGGTTGCGGCGGGGGGCTTGGCCGAGCCACCTTTGCCGGTTTTCATATTCGCGCCGCAGAACGGGCATTCCGTGGCATCGTCATCAAGCACCGATTGCTTGCAAGCGGGACAAGTGGGAAGCACGAGTCGATCCTGTAAAGTTGACGTGTGTAGATGGAAATCAGAGACCAGCGAAACGACTCAGCAAAACGGTCGTTACCGCTTCGCCAGCAATTCGCCGGTCACAGAAGTTTTTTCACGTTGGCATTCCTGTACGGAGCTGGAAACCAGCCCCAAACAGTGCGATTTGCAATCGAAGAACGTATCCGGTGCTGGGAAACACCGCAGTCTTTTATTCTACACCGAGACCGGTGCGAAAGACAAACGGCATCTGATGGTTGTGATGCCTTAGGGGACCCTGGCACTAACTCGAAGGGTCGGTTTGAAAGTTGTGTGAGTTTCGTCGCTGGATCGCTCAGCCCGGAGGGCTCGACGTCGGTAGCCAGAGGCGTGAGCCTCTGGTGTGGTGAAATACACGAATTTCAATGGTTCCGCCTCGGAGGGGCCGGCGCCTCCGGGCGACGCTGTGAAGGATTTTGGAACGCGAATTCTCAAGGGTTTTTAAATTTGGCGGTGTTTCGAATCCATGG
>JAZKFE010000120.1:0-2738 GCA_040386595.1 Planctomycetota bacterium
CTCAGTAGACTGAGCGGTTCGGCAGGAGCCTCACCCTCCCAACTGCTGGTTGACTGTCGCTTGGCTTTGGGCCGCCGTTTGTTGCTCGATGTGATTTTTGTTGAGCGGGAAACGACTGACCGCATAGAAAATACCGCATCCGCAACGGATAATGCTTCGTATTGACTGCGTACGGCTTTTGACCGTGTGCGGCGGCAAGTAAACTGATTGCTGGCGAGCCCCACGTTGATCGGATCTGGGGGGCGAGCGATTGCGGCGATGGATCATCGGTGCAGTTGAGTCGCGGCCCACAGATTCGAGTATGGATGCACGAACATGCACGATGATGATGAGCCTGAGTTCAAGCCTGACGACGTCGACCCGGATCTGCCCGAGAAGCCCCGCGAGGGAGAACCTCGCCAGGCGGGTGGCGGGACCTTTCATCAGGAACTGCAGCACTCGATGGTCGCGGCACGCGTCCCCGAGGCCGTGGGCATGGGAACGTTTTGCACGGGAGCAATCGTCCTCACCGGGCCGCATGAATTCGTGCTCGACTTCGTCCTCCGCATGTCGCCGCCACACCGGATCGCACAACGCGTGGTGATGGCTCCCAATGTGGTCGGGCTGTTCTTACGGGCTTTGAAAGAGAATCTCGATAAGTACCGCCAGAACTTCGGGCCACCAGCGCAACTCCCCCCTCCCCCACCGGGAATCAAGCCGCCCCCCATTTCAGAAGTTTACGAGCAGCTGAAGCTGCCCGAAGAAATCATGAGCGGCACATACGCGAATGCCGTCATGATTGTGCATTCGCCGGCCGAGTTCTGTTTTGACTTCGTGACCAGCTTCTATCCCAAGTCGGCCGTGTCCGCACGCGTCTATCTGGCCGTGCCGCACGTCACGCAACTATTTGATTCCTTGAGCCGCTCGTACGAACAATACGTGCAGCGAGCGCAACAAAATCAACAACCGCCGAAGCCGCCGGAAGATCGTCCGCCAGGGGCTTCAGGGAACAGCTGGCAAATCCCGTAGCCTGACTCTCTGAGTCGGGTCTGTCTCTGCAACATCACACCTACAATCAACAAACCGTGTTGATTGTAGGTGTATTCCTTTTGAAGAAGCCTCGTTCGTGACTGCTTTGAGAAGTCTGCTTTCGACTCAAAGAGTCAAGCCACGAGCGAGGCACTCCGGTGCGGGAAAGTTCTGTCATGACGCGGCCTGACTGGCAATTGCCGCGCGGGGTGTCGCGAGCGTTGTGGGAATACACGCAGCAGCCGCACATCGCGACCGGCTACGATCAATCCATCGCCAATTCGGCCTTGTCGCGGTACGACACGCAGGTCCTGTTGCAGCAGTTTCCGCAACCGGGCCGACTGGTCGATCTAGGCTGTGGCACGGGGCGACATGCGTTGGAATTCGCCGCCCGTGGATTCGATGTGTTGGGCGTTGATCTGTCTCGAGAGATGTTGGCCCAGTTACAGACGAAGGCCCGCGAGGCCCGTGTCGATGTCGCAGCGTTGCGAGCCAATCTGTGTGATCTCGGTGGTCTTCCCGAGGCCTCATTCGATCACGCGATCCTGATGTATGCGACCTTAGGGATGATCCCGGCCGCCGAAGATCGGGATCGAGTTCTGCGGCAAGCACGACGCCTCCTGCGGCCCGGAGGACGCCTGGCTCTGCACGTTCACAATCTGTGGTTCAATTTGTTTGATGCCCAGGGGCGTGCCTGGTTGAGGAAAGACCGTTGGCAATGCTGGTTCCGCGGCAAGTCTGGCGGCGATCGCGTCGTCCATGACCGTGGTATTCCCAACTTTCAAATGCACGTCTTCTCGCGGCGCGAGATCGCTCAGTTGCTGACGGCGGCCGGCTTTTCGATTGAGTACTGGCAACCGCTCAACGCGACGGCCTCCGGGCCGTTAACGTCCTCATGGCTCGCCGGCGGCCTACGAGCCAACGGCTGGATCATTGTGGCCCGAGCCTCTTAATGTCCGCACCACGTAGACCGGTTTTGCAAAACGTGTTCACTTGAGCTGCTTGGGTAGCCCAGATTCTTGAATCTGGGTGAGCGGAGCGAACAAGAGGCTGTGGCTCCATCGATTTCCAATTGTTATTTCTCCGTCAGAGTTCCAGACGGGGAACTGTCTGTGGATGAAAAATAGCAGCAAGCGAATCAAGTCGTTGGTTGCTTCCCCGAGTTTAAACGGAAACGCTGACTCTCAGAAACCGTAACCTCTTGTTCGCTGTCGCTCACCCAGATTCGAGAATCTGGGCTACCCATCGACTGCGTCGATGAAAACGGAAGAGTCAGGCCACGGAAGATTACGTGACTGTCGGCTCGATCACCGGTTCGGATCGTCCCGCTTCGGAATCGATTCCAAACCAGAGAATGCCCCCTAAGGCACACACCAGGCAGGCCACCGAGATCGCCGCGGGCCAACCGTAGTGCTTCGCGAGATACGGGGTGAAGATGGGAGCCAGCAGTCCCCCGGCGTTGCCGCCCGCATTCAAAAAGGCACAGGCCAACCCACCCGTCCGTTTCTCCAAGGTCGGTGCGGTCGTCCAGAAAATTCCTTCGCACAGCCCCAGTGATCCCAAGGCCAACGCAAAGTAGAACACAATCTGCTGGGGATCGGTTGTCGATACGCCCAGAAGTGCAAACAACGCACTGGCTCCCATGCCGGTCATCGCCATGGCGCGGCAACCTTGCCGGTGCCCCAACATACGACAGAGCCGGTCAGAACACCAACCGCCGAACGCCATCC
>JAZKFE010000120.1:2748-6799 GCA_040386595.1 Planctomycetota bacterium
AAGGTGGCCTGGCGACTTTCAGCCGTGGGCAGTTTTAAGGTGTCGTCGAAGTAGAAGCCCAGCCAATAGAAGAACAGGTACTGGAAGTAACTCAGCATCGCATAGCTGAGCGTCAACACCAGCAGCTGCACATTGCCGAACAGTCGCAAGAAGTCTCGTAGGCTGGCCGTCGAGCGGGCGGGAACCCGGTCGGTGACATGTTGCAGATTTCTTTCTGCTTCATTGGCCCAACTGTGTCCGTGAACGTCATCCGCGGCGACAAGTGACCAGAGAACGGCGAACAGAATCATCGTCACACCGCAGATGACGAATGCTTGCGGCCATTCAAATTTGTCCATCAGCCAGCCGAACAAGGGATAACACAGTGCCACCCCAATTAAGGCTCCAGCCGTGACGAGCCCGTTGGCCGTCGATCGTTCTTTAAACGGAACCCACAACGAAACACTCCGGGCTGCGGCAGGGTGTAAGGCGACACTCAAAGCCCCCGCCAATCCGCGAATGGCAATCAGCGGCAGCAACATCGCCGCGAGAGGTAATTTCAAAAAGCCCAATAAACCTGTCATAACGACGCAGCTGCCCATGCCGATTCCCATTCCGGCCAAGGCGCGTTGTGGTCCCAGTTTGTCAATCAACCAGCCACCCGGCAGCATGCCGCAGGTATAAACCAAGAGGAACGTGGAGTAAACCCAGCCCATCTGCTCTTGGGTGATCTCACCCGATTTGATGAATCGTTCACTGCCGACGACCGAGATATTGTTGCGGTTGAAGTGGCCGAGAAAGGTAAATCCCATCAGCATCAGGACGATGTACCAGCGGATGTTGGTCGGTTGAGACTCACGCAGCGTCGAGGACATATTTCCATCCAATCGAGAAGCAGGCTACAAAACCGAGCGAGCGAATACTGTAGCCGAAATTGGATTTTCAGAGCGAGGACCACAGAGCGATTCTGGAAAAGTTTTCGAAAAAGATCTTCTCACAGATCGCGACAATCCTCAAATCTTTGCAGAGCGATTTTGCTGGTTGGATGAGAGCGGTTTAAATACGGGGAGGATCTCTCGCAAAGACGCTAAGGCGCAAAGTCCTGGAATCGAACCGAACAAAAAGCCCTTACGCCTTCGCGTCTTTGCGTGAGATTATTCCTGCTGACCTTTGGGTTCTCGTGTAACCAGAATGCAACTTCAAACCTTGTCGTGCGGGTTTGCAAGGGCCGCCAATGCCTCGTTTTTTGCGCGACATGCAGGTTTAGTCCGCACCAGCGTTTAGAGACATTATGTCATCTGGAATCTCTTGACGATGTCAACGGGCAAGTCGTAGCCGATGCCGGGGCGGCTGGGTAATTCGATCACACCGTTTCGCACGGGGAACCCCGCGTTTTGCAGTTCTTGACGTAACGGCGAATCAAAAACGTCAGCCGGAGCAAACTCGATGAACGGGGTGATTGGCGAATAGGCGGCCAGATGGACGCTAGCCGCTCCCAGGATCTGAGTCGACCAGTTTCCGGGGCAGACAATCGCACCGCGCGGCAGTGCCAGTTCAACAATCCGCTTGGCTTCCGTGAGCCCCCCGCAGGTCGTCATGTAGGGCTGCACGACCGTGACCTGTCCGCGATCCATCATGTCGAGAAATTCCCAACGCGTCACACCATGTTCACCCATGGCCAGGGGAATCGATGTTTTGGCCGCCAGCTTGGCATAGGTCTCCGGCACGTCGACCGGGAATGGGGTCTCAAAGAAGTAGATGTTGAATTGCTCCAACTCGCGGCAGACGCGGACTGCGGTCGGAACGTCATTAAAGAGATAGCCCACATCGACCATCAACGTGAGCGCCGGGCCGAGCGTCTTTCTGAACCGCCGAGCCAGCTCTACGACATCTTCCGGAGTCGACAGCATCGGTTCGATTTTAAAGGCCCGATACCCGAGTCCCGCGAGATGCTCGGCCCGAGCAACCTGCTGCGTAAACATGGGTTCGCCGCCCCACACGTCGGAAACCAGCGTGCAATATGGAGTGACCTCCACCTGCTTCCCGACAGGCGTTTGGAATGGTCCGCGTTGTGTCCCTCCTAATAATTGCCAGACCGGCTGGTTGAGCATCTGCCCATAGATGTCCCAGACGGCCACGTCCAACGCGCCGAGAATGATGATTTCCCAACCTCGGCGGTTGGTGTGCATCAAGGCATCCCAGACATGCTGCCAGAGCCGTTCGGGATGGGTGATCTCTTGCCCCAGCAGCAGGCGGCCAAAATGAGTCTGCGGTCCCCCAACAGTCGCCTGGACGACTCCCGGAGGGACGCGAAAGACTTCAGACAAACCAGTCAATCCGCCATCGGTATGCACCCGGATGCAGGCCAGAGGTTCGACGCCCCCCTTGTCGGGATCGATCTCTGGGCCGTCACCGATAACGAATACTTCCAATCGTGAGATCTTCATCGTGATCCTCGAAAAATGTCGGTGAATCGGCCTCTTCGCGGGAAGGTTCGTTCCGGAAATTGAAGCGAATGCACTCGCTTCAATTTTCGTCACGATCGAGTCGGCCAACCTATCGGGACAGAGTCTACCCCGTCGACGAGGATTCTAATAGCACGCAAACTCCTTGAAAGAAATGTCCGGTCGACCGGTGCCATTGTGCGATCCGCTTTCGGGGTTCATAGTGCGTGGATACACTGCTTTCAGTCGCAGTCTGGAAACTCGTTCGGTGGTGACAGGCTGCATTCAACGCATCAGCTCAAGATGACTTCGGAGAGAGACAACTATGCCGGCAATGAGAACAGGGATCGCAATAATCCTGGGATGCTGTATCGCGTTGGCGAGTTTCAGTTCGACCGAGCTTCGTGCTCAGGCACCCGCCAAAATCGCCGCGAGCGTGCAGCCGTTTGTTGAGCATCAAGAACTGGCCGGAGCCGTAATGCTTGTCGCCAACCGGGAGAAGGTTTTGGCTGTGGATGCTATGGGCTCGGCTGATATTGCCGCAAAGAAACCGATGCAGGCCGATTCGATCTTCTGGATCGCGTCGCAATCCAAACCGATTACGGCGGCCGCACTGATGATTCTGGTCGACGAAGGCAAAGTCAGTTTGAATGATCCGGTTGAAAAATATCTGCCGGAATTCCGTGGTTTGATGTTCATTGCCGAAAAAGACGACAGCCATAAATTGCTGCGGAAACCGGCTCAGTCACCGACAATTCGGAACTTGCTTTCTCACACCAGCGGGATGCCTTTCAAATCGGCGATTGAGGAACCGACTCTCGACTACTTACCGCTCAGCGTCCGCGTTCGCAGCTACGCGATGACACCGCTCGAGTCTGAGCCGAACACCAAGTATCAATACAGCAATGCCGGGATTAATACCGCGGCGCGCGTGATTGAAGTCGTGACGGGAATGTCCTTCGAAAAATTCCTGGATGAGCGTTTTCTGAAACCGCTCGGAATGAAGGACACAACCTTCTGGCCAAGCGACGAGCAAGTGGCCCGCATGGCCAAATCTTATAAACCCGGCGCAGGCAATCAGGGGCTGGAAGAAACGACGATCAGCCAGTTGCACTATCCCCTGACCGATCGTGCGGAACGTTCTTCGATGCCTGCAGGCGGATTATTTTCCACGGCGAACGACGTGTGTCGCTTCTATCAGATGCTGTTGAACGGCGGGCAACTGGACGGTCGACGTTATCTCTCGGAAGCGGCCGTCAAAGAGCTGACCAGCCGGCAGACGCCGGTTGAAATGAAGGACAGCTATGGTCTCGGCTTGAGCGTCTCTCCGAATTCCTTTGGTCATGGCGGAGCCTATTCGACCAACACCGTTGCCGATACAGAGCACGGCTTGATCTTCGTCTGGCTGGTGCAACATGCCGGCTTCCCCGGAGAAGGGGCCAAAAGCCAAGACGCCTTCCGCAAGTCGGCCCTCGAAGCTTTTTCTAGTCGCAGTAATTAACGAAGAGTATTCTTGGCCACGGAAACACACGGATTGAACACGGAACAAAACCGCAGAGAGCCGTATTCGCTCCAAATGCTAGGGTAGCCCAGATTCTTGAATCTGGGTGAGCGAAGCGAACAAGAGG
>JAZKFE010000121.1:0-644 GCA_040386595.1 Planctomycetota bacterium
TTGTGGGGCTCGTCACCCAGGGTGCGCTCGGCGTACCGAGCGACCCTGGGCTATGTTGTCCTTCCCTTTCAGGGAAGTTTTTTGCAGACCCGAATTCACGAGCCAATCGCAACCCTGATTCTCAACCGACTCTGAGAATTGACGAACGACCCTAAGTTAGGACGCTCTAGCCCTCGGCGAGCTTGTGGCGTCCGCTACACGGTTGTTAAAGACAATCGGCCACTCCCCGTTTAGTTCTCTCTGCTCGGCATCGCATTTCCTCGCATGCTGCATTTGGGAAGAGTGTCTAGTTCACTTTTCTGCGGTCTGAAATCGCAGAACGGCTCAAATGACGCCCACAAGAGGGAATTTTCTAACTTTGCCTCCAGAAATGGGGGAGGTCCTCTAAGGCGCATACAATTGCGGCAGCTGCTTGGGACTAAACAACTTGGCGGCACCAGCACAGCGGAGGAAGAATTTAGAGCGAGGGGGAGATCATGAGGTTACGGATATTTTCACTTAGCGCGGCATGTGTTGCCGCCTTGATGATGGGAGCGCCAGCGTTGAGCTGGGCGCATGGCGGTGGAGGGGGCGGCCACGGCGGCGGTGGTGGAGGTGGCCATGGCGGCGGACGACGCCCTCTGGAGTGCTCTCGGCCGGGTGGC
>JAZKFE010000121.1:654-10237 GCA_040386595.1 Planctomycetota bacterium
CACGGAGGCGGTGGTGGTTTTGGTGGCGGCGGTCATGGCGGCGGCGGGTTCGGAGGTGGTCACATGGGCGGTGGAAGTGGCCACATGGGTGGGGGTGGCGGTGGTCATTTTGGCGGAGGAAACTTCGGCGGTGGCCATATGGGGGGCGGGGGTTTCAACGGCGGCGGTCACTTCAATGGCGGCGGCCGTTCGATGGGCGGGATGTCCGGCGGTGGATTTGGTGGTCGTGCCGGTGGAGGCTCGTTCCATAGCGCCGCGAGTGCCGGACGAGGTTCGATGAGCAGTGGTTTGCATGGCGGATCGTTCCGCGCTAACCACGGCGGCAGCGGACTGAGTCACAGTGGCTTAGGGGGATCTCGCGGTTCTCTCGGAGCTGGTCGCCAGGGTGGCGGTTCCTTCATGGCCAATCATCGCGGCGCCAGTGGCAACATTGGCGGACGCGGAGCCGGCATGGGGAATTCGTTTGCCGGGCGGCATAGTGGCGGAATCGGTGGGGCCAATGGGGCTCGCTTTGGCGGTCACACGTCGCTGGCGGCACATAGTGGGGGAAATTCGTTTGCCTCACGACATGGTCAAGGCTTCGGTGGTGGTAACCGCGGGAATAACAGCTTCGCCAACAGCAGCTACGGCCGACGTGGTTTTGGCGGCTACGGTGGCTATGGCCTGGGCGGATACGGCCGCGGGTACGGCTACGGTCGCGGATATGGATATGGTGGCTACGGTCGAGGCTTGTTCGGTTATGGCCGCGGCTTTGGCTACGGTTACGGACGTGGATTCGGATACGGCTTACCCTTCTTCGGCTACGGGCTGGGCTTTCGTGGCGGTCTGATCTCTTCACTGCTCTACGGCTTTGGAGGATATGGCGGCTACGGTGGTTATGGTCTGGGCGGCTATGGCGTTTACGGCGGCTATGGTGGTGGCTACGGGGGGTATGGCGGCTATGGCTACGGTGGTGGTGGCTATGGCGGGTATGGGTACGGAGGAAATGGGGCGTATAACAACTGGGGATATGGTTCGACGGGATATAGCAACGGCTATTCTTATAACCCGGGGATCGCTCAGTATGCGAATTACAACCTGAGTTCGGTCGGCCCCAGCATTTATGCCGGAGCGACACAACTGGCCGCGAACGTCACTTTGGCTGGAGGCCAGATTCAGGATCCGACAGCACCAGTGACCCCTGCCGCTGCAGTCGATTCCGGATCGTTTGCCGATAAGGGTGAGCAAGCCTTTCGGTCAGGGGACTATAAGGGTGCGGTTTACGCTTGGCGGCATGCGGCCGTCGACGATGCCCAGAACCCCGTCCTGACGATGTTGCTCGGACAGGGACTGTTTGCCACAGGCAAGTTTGATGAAGCCGCCGGGGCCACTCAGGCTGCCATGCAGACGCTGCCCAAAGACAAGTGGGGAGTTGTTGCCGGTAATTACAAAGAATTGTACGGCAGCGTGCAGGACTACACCGATCAGCTGCGAGCTCTGGAAAAAAGTGTCAAAGAGAAGCCCGCTGATCCCGCGTTGCGGTTCTTACTGGGATTCCATTACTCCTACCTCGGCTTCCCTCAACAGGCCGTCGAGCAATTGGATAAGGTGTTGAAAATGGCTCCCACCGACGAAATGGCAAAGCAACTACGAGACGAAATGAAGGGGAAAACACCCGTCGCAGTCGCACCGGCCTCCTAAGAATTTTTTAGGACACGGATCGCTTCTCGATCTGAAACGTTTGAAGACCAGCGTGAGGGCTCCCTCCGGTCGCAAGATCGGGGGGAGCTTTTTTAATAACCACTGGTCAGCTACGGATTGAACACGGAATCAGACAACAGAGAGCCGCATGGCAGTGTGACTGCGACAAAACAACTGGAGGACCGGGTCGGCGTTACTTTAAAACACCAACAAACGCTGACCCAATCCGTGTTTGTCCGTGTGAATCCGTGGCTAAAAAACTCTTCTTCAATTCCCCCACACGCGAAGCGCATTTTCAAACCTCCGTGTCTCCGTGGTGCAACTTCTTCTTCTGGTGCTTCTGCTTCTGCTTCTGCTGAATTGATGCACGACAAAAAGCTCACCGCGAGGACAACTACGAGCGATCTCGCGTCATATGTCACCACTGCCATGTGTTGTGAGACGAGGCGTGATTTGCCATAATCGCGGTTCACTGCTGAACTGAACGATCGACCGCGATTCCTTGAGGATTCTCAGGGAATGTCGCGGTCCTGTCCTGTAAGGAGTCAGAATGCGACTGCATCATTGCGCGTTGATGTTGGTCTGTGTCTTGAAGGCCATGACGGTTCTTGCCGCAGACACCAGTCCCAATGTCTATGCGACCCCTGAAGCCGCAGCTGCCGATCCCGACTTTGCCTTGCAGGGCGAGTACCTCGGGGCGAACGTTGGCGTGCAGGTCGTGGCCCAAGGCAAAGGGACGTTCTTGGCTGTCGTCTATCGTGGCGGCCTTCCCGGTGCGGGTTGGAATGGGACCGACCGGCAGGAGACCGATGAAGACTCGGCGGCCGTTCAAGATCTCATCAAAGTTCTGTCGCTGAAGAAAGTGCAACGCACCAGCCCGACGCTGGCGGCTAAGGCCCCGCCGGGGGCCATCGTCCTGTTTGATGGTCGGGAAGAAACTCTGAAAAAGCACTGGCAAGCTGACGCCAAAATCGACAACGGCCTGCTGCAGCAAGGTTGCACGACTGCAGAAAAATTTAACGATTTTTCTCTGCATCTGGAGTTTCGCCTGCCCTATATGCCGGCTGAGCGAGGGCAGGCTCGCGGGAATAGTGGCCTGTATTTTCAATCTCGCTACGAAGCCCAGATGTTGGATTCGTTCGGGCTGGAAGCGGCCAACGATCAATGCGGCGGGCTGTTCACGATCAAGGCCCCCGACGTCAACATGTGCCTGCCGCCACTGAGCTGGCAGACCTATGACATCGACTTTACCGCGGCTCGCTGGGGGGCTGATGGCAAGAAGACGGCGAATGCCCGCGCGACGGTGATCCACAATGGTGTGGTCATTCAGCAGGATGTCGAGCTCCCCAACTCCACGCGGTCGGCTCCGCTGGAAGAAGGACCGGACGCCGCTCCGATTTATCTTCAAGACCACCACAATCCTGTCCGCTATCGGAATATTTGGTTGGTGCCGCGCAATGCGGAACAAGAAGCGAAACGCCCTCTCGTGCCGGCGTTCGAACGTTTTTACGCCACCACGGGGACTGATCCCGCTGCCGGCGGGCGGTTCCTGTTGGGGGAACTGAATTGCGTCGCCTGCCATCAGGCGGATGCAGGTCTCACAAAACACCTGACCTCCCGCCCTGCTCCCATCTTGGATGAAGTCGGTCAGCGGATTCATCCGGAGTATTTGAAGAAATATCTGGCCGATCCGCACGCGACGAAACCAGGCACGCTGATGCCCGATCTACTGAGTTCCCTGCCCCCTGCCGAGCGTGACGCGGCAGTGCTGGCCTTAACCAATCTGCTCATCAGTACGGGGACGATTCCGCAACTCAGTACCGACCTGCAAGCCGCACAACGGGGGCAGAAGTTATTTAAAGAGGTCGGTTGCCTCGCCTGTCACGCGGCTCCTGGTGATGCAAAGACTGCCAGCAAAACGGCGATCCCGTTGGGGAATCTGACGGAGAAATATAGCATTCCCAGCCTGGCGGCTTTCTTACAAGAGCCGCATAAGACCCGCCCTGCCGGACGGATGCCGAGTTTGATGCAGAACAATCAGGAAGCTGTCGATCTTGCCAGCTACTTGGTGGGCAATGTGGAATTCAAACCTCTGAATCCCAATCTGCGATTTTCGGTGTACTACGGAAATTGGAGCAACGTTCCCAAGTTCGATGACTTTAAACCGGCAAAACAGGGTGAAGCGGCCGGCTTTGATCTGTCCTTGGCGGGACGTGTGAACGAGTTCGGCATGCGTTTCGAAGGTTTTCTAAAGATCGAACGTGAGGGCAACTACACGTTCCACTTGGGATCAGACGATGGCAGCCTGTTGTTTATTGACGGTCAGCGGGTGACCGACTCGGACGGAATTCATCCGCACACGGTGAAATCTGGTAAGGTTCGGTTGACCAAAGGGATGCACGGTTTGCGCGTGGACTATACCCAGGGGGGCGGCGAAGCGACGTTGACCTTGGAGTACGAAGGCCCTAGCGTTCCGCGGCAAGATATCCATCGGGCGTTGTCTCTCACAGAACAAGGTCCCGAACCGAAGACCGCGAAAGAGTCCGTCGGCTTCCAGTTCGATCCTGCTTTGGCTGAAAAAGGTCGCGTGTTGTTCGCATCCCTGGGATGTGCCAACTGCCATCAATTGAAACACAACGGGCAACCGCTGAAGTCGCTGGTTGCTGCTCCCGCGTTGAAAGACTTGAAAGTGGGGGCGGGTTGTTTAGCCGAAGCAGGAACTAAGCCTGCCGTGCCGCAGTTCGATTTGAATTCCAATCAACGCGTGGCACTGACCGCGGCCCTAACCTCGGCGGCACCGTCTGGAGATCTCTCGCCGGCAGAATTGATGTCGGAAACGCTGACTGCCTTCAACTGCTACAGCTGCCATTCCCGCGGTGGGATCGGCGGCCCGACGCGTGATCGCAATCCCCTATTCCTCTCGACGATTCCCGAGATGGGCGATGAGGGCCGCATGCCCCCCCCGCTCGATGGTGTCGGCGATAAGCTCAACCCCCAATGGTTGCAGCATGTGTTACAGGATGGGGCAAAAGATCGGCCTTACATGCTGACTCGCATGCCCAAGTTCGGGCTGCCCAAAGTCGGCGATTTGGCGAATGCGTTTATTGCTGCTGATCGTCGTGAGGGGGGCCCTGCGGTCAAAATCGCCGAGGCCGAGCATCGCGTGAAAGCGGTCGGACGGCAACTGGTCGGGGACAAAGCGTTGGGCTGTATCAAGTGTCATACCTTCGGACCGCATAAGGCGTCGGGGATCCAGGCGATTAATCTCCAAACGATGACGCAGCGTGTGCGCGAAGATTGGTTCTTGCGGTATATGATCAATCCCATCGCATACCGTCCCGGGACGCGTATGCCGACCGGTTTCCCCGAAGGCAAAGCGACGATTCGCGATGTCTACGAGGGGAACACGGAACAACAGCTCGCGGCGATCTGGACCTTCTTGAAAGAGGGAAACAAGGCCGGACTTCCCGACGGTTTGTTGGGGAATGTCATCGAACTGAAGCCCGAAGGGAAGCCGATCCTGTATCGCAATTTCCTGGAGGGGCTGACTCCGCGTGGGATCGCTGTGGGCTATCCGGAACGCGGGCATCTGGCGTGGGATGCCAACAAGATGTGCCTGACCTTAATCTGGCACGGACGGTTCATTGATGCGGGGAAACACTGGGAAGGCCGCGGTAACGGAGCCCAGGGACCGCTCGGCGACCATGTGATGAAGTTAGAAGAGACCGTGCCGCTGGCCGTGCTCGAATCACCCTTCGCGGCGTGGCCCATCCAGCCACCGCGTGAACTGGGTTATCGCTTCCGCGGCTATGATTTGGATCCCGAGGGACGTCCCCATTTCCATTACTCCACACCGACCTTCGATGTTTGGGATTTCCCGAAGCCAGTGACTCATGGGGCTGACGTGGCATTTGAACGGCGACTCAAGATCACCGCGAAAGATTCGGTTAACTCGTTGTACTTTCGCGCGGCCTATGCGGAAAAGATTGAGCCGCAGGCTGATGGCTGGTACGTGCTCGACGGCAATGTTCGCATCCGGTTACCCGGAGCCAAGCTCACACTTCGCGAGTCGGGTGGACGCCAGGAACTGCTGGCTCCGGTTGTTCTGGTTGATGGCCAGGCTGAAATTGTGCAGGAAATTCAATGGTAGTACGGTATTTCTCCTCTGCTCCCTGATGGAGCATTTGAAGAACAGCCGGCTTCGCTTTTCATACATTTTCCGGACGCTTACGAGTAAGTTTCCGGTATTCAGTTGAAGGAATCCCTTCATGTTTCGAATCGCCACCCCGTTGATCGTGGGACTGTTGGTACTGCAGTCGCTGACACCGTGCCAGGGGCAAGATCAGCCGCCTAAAGAGAGTGATTTCTACAAGATCACCACCTTTCAAACACCGAAGGATGTCGTGCTAGAAGCGTCATCCTTTCAGCTGATGCCCGACGGCAAGATGGCCGTGGCCTCGCGCCGTGGTGAGATCTGGATGGTGAGCGATCCCTTCGCTCCCGAGGTGAAAGCCGAGCAGCTGCACCGGTTCGCGCATGGTCTGCATGAGGTGCTCAGTCTGGCCGAGAAAGATGGCTGGCTGTATCTCATTCAGCGGTGCGACGTCTCGCGGATTAAGGATACCGACGGCGACGGTGTGGCCGATGTGTTTGAGGTCGTCAATGACGAGTTTGAGGTCAGTGGTGACTACCACGAGTACGCGTTCGGTTCGAAGTTCGATAAGAACGGCGACTTGTGGATCACGTTGTGTTTAACAGGTTCCTTCAACAGTGACGTGAAGTATCGCGGCTGGTGCGTGCGGATTACTCCAGAAGGCAAACTGGTCCCAACCTGCAGCGGCATCCGTTCCCCCGGCGGCATGGGGATGAACCTCGCTGGCGAGATGTTCTATACCGACAACCAAGGCCCATGGAATGGCACGTGTAGTCTCAAGCATTTGATCCCGGGGAAATTCATGGGGCATCCCGGCGGATTCAAGTGGTATGACCTGGCGACACCGTTCATCGGTGCTCGTCCGAAGGAACCGGAAAGCGGCAGCCGGTTCATGGTCGAAGCGAACAAGATTCCCGAGTACGAGCCCCCGTCAGTCCTCTTCCCCTATGCGAAAATGGGGAACTCAGCGAGCGGCATTGCGGCAGACAGCAGCGGCGGGAAGTTCGGACCATTTGACGGGCAGATGTTTGTTGGCGACCAGACTGCCAGCACTGTTATGCGGTGCTTTTTAGAGGTTGTCGACGGGCACTATCAAGGCGTGTGCTTTCCGTTCCGCGAAGGGTTTGGCTCGGGCACCTTGGGACTGGAGATGACTCTTCGCGGCAGTTTGTTTGTCGGGGGGACCAATCGTGGCTGGGGTTCTCGCGGGAACAAACCGTTTGCAGTGGAACGCCTCGATTGGACGGGCAAGATTCCGTTTGAAATCCACGAAATGCGAGCCCGTCCCGACGGCTTTGAACTAACCATTACGGAACCGGTCGACCCGGCCACCGCCGGCAAAATCGAGTCCTATTCGCTGGCCACTTACACCTACATTTTCCAAGCCTCCTACGGTAGCCCGCAGGTCGATCAAACGACGCCGACACTCGAAAAAGTGACTGTGGCCGCCGATGGCAAAAGTGTGCGATTGTTTGTTAAAGGCCTGCAAGTCGGGCACGTCCACGAACTACACTCAGACGGAGTCCGTTCTGCAACGGGACTACCCTTGCTGCACAAAGAGGCGTACTACACTCTGAATCACATCCCCGCAAAGTAGCCGACGTTTATGGACCCAGGGGTGTTTCAATAAGAAAATCTCACGCAAAGGCGCGAAGGCGCAAAGATACGAACTGCAAACAATCTAAAATTTGTTTTCGTTCTCTTCTTTGCGCCTTCGCGCCTTTGCGTGAGATTAAAAAATCCTCTAAACGGCCCCTTACGTCCGCCAGAAGCCCGATTCTTTCGGGGCTTCATACCGCACCGAGAGATGCGGGGTCTCTTTCTTTTGCCCGGCGGCGAGCGATTGCAGGCCCGCTTGGACCAGGCCGCTGGTTAATAGGGGACGCTCGGCGGGAAACGGTGCTTTGCCTGTGACGAACATCTTTTCGGCTTGGGCCATCAAGGCTGCCGAATACACGACGTTCGGATTGGGGGGCAGATAGTACTGCGTCGAGAGTGGTTCGGCTTGCCCTTTGACCCGGGCTGCGACCAGGAAATCTTCCACGAGTCCGTTCATCAGAAGCATCGTCGCTTTGGTGCCGTCGTTGTATTCGAAGCGATACGCGATCGGCTCCTTGACCCATTCCTGCATCTGTTGCCGAGTGGGATAGCGATGGCTGAATGTTTCGGGTTGCTTCAGTGTGTGGCTGCGTGAGAGACAGGCTTCGAACAGCACGGGATCCCAGCCGCCATTGCCCCATTTGCCGCTATCGAGGGACTTCCAGAAGGCATCACCTTTCAGGGCATGAATCCACTTCACGCCCGTCTCACCGCCGCGACGTCGTTCGACGAAGGACTGCAACGCCTCCAGTGCGTGGAAGTCGTAGATATCGGTGCTGCCATGCGCGATGCACAGCACTTCTTCGACTTCTGCCCCATAGGGCAATTCAATGGACGGCATGCGCCAGGTGTTGGGCAACGATGATCCCCCGATGAACGGGAAACCCAGTTCGTGCGATTGGTCGACCATCTGTTTCGCATAGTCGAAATTCCACGACAGATGCTTGTCGTTGAAGACAGGGGCTGTCTTGCCGTCCTTCTTATAGACGTCGACGATCTGTTCGAAGAATTCGTAGCGCGGATAAAGTTTCTGGCCGAATTCGTTGATGGGATATTCCCCATGCTCACCGATCACCAGGACGGCATCGACCGCCAGCTTGTCGCCACCACAGCGCAGGGCTTCGGCAATGGTGGGATAAATCTTGAACCCGAACTCCGCTGATCGCTGCTTACTGAGATCCCCTTCGGGGCTTTGATCGACATACGCCGAAACCACTTCGAACGGCGGGCGATGCCACTTGCCGTTGAGGGGATAACCCACGAGGAACCGTTCCGCCATATGCCAGGCGTGCGACCGGTAGTTCCACAGCGTCGTCACGACTGCCAGCCGCTTACGTGTGCCCGGTACCGGCAGGTCGGCCCCCAGCAAGGGGGCAGCCAACAATCCAGCTCCCACGGTTCCAAGAAATTGGCGGCGAGTCTGAGATAGCATCAGGTGGTTCTCCAGGGGCTGTAGCGGTATGACAGAGTGCAATGATATTGGCAACTGTCGATGTGTTTCAATGCATGATTAAAAATGTCTTGATGGATTGCGGCCGGCGCGTGCGTTGTGAACCTCGAAGTCTCGTGGGCAGATGGATATACTCGCCACCGCACCTGATATCCACGAATCTTTAAGGACTGATGCGATGCCTCTGGTTGAACACCCCGCGGGAAATTATCGTTTCTTGCCTGGAATTGCCCCGTATTCTTGCGGAGTCATCGCGTCGCCCGGCTTCGAAATTGTGCATGTCGTGTTGCGAAAGCCCGTGCCGTATCTCGCGGGATTGGATCGCATTCAGCAGTATTTGAAGGCCGAGCAACGCCCCATCACCACGCTGTGTGGGATCGAGTTACGCTCGCCCTGCCCGTTTACATTCCCCGGTTTTGCTGCCTTCAATGCGGGGTACGCCAAGATCCTCGAGAGCTGGGGCGTGTTTGTGGACGGAGTGAATCCGGTGGCTCGGACCAATGTGGCTCCGGAAGCAACTCCCCCGATGGAACCGGTCCTGTACGGATTTTCTTATACAAAACCCACCACACAATCGGTCCCACCCACGTTCGTCGTGGCCGGAGCGGGCGAACTGCCTGAGGGCGTGTTGACCGCGGATGCCATTGTCGCTGCAGGAGATGTTTCCACCGCGGGCGTCGTGACCAAGGCTCGCTATGTGA
>JAZKFE010000122.1:0-4724 GCA_040386595.1 Planctomycetota bacterium
GAGGGCAAGACGCTGATCGATGAACGGCTTCTGCCCCACCCAGATCAGCAAATCCCCTTGCTCCAGCGTGAAATTGAAGGGGCGATCGTCGATGGAATCCTTCAGAACGGTTTCAAAGCTCTTGATGGCTCCTTCCAAATCGGGATCGAGCCCCAAGCCGACGGCCCCCGTCCCAACCGGTCGCAATCGGCCAACGGTGAAGAGCAACGCCAAGCTGAAGAGAACCAAGACGGTGATCGCTCGACCGCCGCGGGAAAACATCAAGGCTTTGGTTTCGGTGGAGTATTTTCTCGTACTGGTCGCAGCGTACCACGCCTGGCCGTTCACAGTCGCAATGACACAGAACACGATGGCCGCAGCCGCGACTTCATGCACCGCCAGCAACGCGGGGACGGCGGCACCAAAGAACATCAGCACATGGCCAAAATCAATCCGCTTCCGGTTGATCACCAACAAGACTCCAGCCGTCAGGAAGAGCACTGCGGCCGACGCCATTACGACCGGCTGCACGAGCCACGGCGCTAAATTTGTCAGGCTACGTGATTCCAGATTCGAAGCCGAATAGGACGACATCGCCGGATAGAACGTCCCAAACTGGGCAAACGGAGCCAGCCAGCTGTGCCACAAGAAGGGGTTCACCAACAACCCCACCCAGCAACTCCCGATGACCATCCACAGCGTGCGACGATGGTGCGGCGTATCGACTCCCGGACGTCCGGCACGATCACCCAGAAACTCACCACAGCCGTACAACAACAGCAAGAACGGTCCCCACCAGGCATGACCATCCAAGTTCGACCACAAAATGCAGAGCGGGACCAGTCCCCAAATCTGGCGTGAGCTGGGACTCCACAGCCAACGGTGCAGCAACCACAAGCAGCCCGCAATTCCAATCAGCGTGACGACCTCAGGCTGAGCCGTCAGGCGCGGCTGAGCCGCCAGCAATGCCAGCGCGGCACAGATCGAACCCCACCAGGTTGAGATCCCGGGGCGACTGGTGTGAGCGACCAAACCAAACGCCACACCGGCGAGCAGAGCCTTGAACAGTGACAAGCCGATGAACGACCCGATCCCAAATACGGCCGAGGAAATCAGATCGAAGAGCCAGCTCAGATTAACCCACGCGCGGTCGACCGCGGTGTAGCTGAAAACGTCTTTTGCCGGGGGCAAGAAACCGTGGCTCGACAGGTACTGTCCTGTTTTGACATGCACCAGTGTGGAGGTCTCAAAAATCACCGTGCAGCCCAGCAGCACGGCCAGCAAGATCACCGCCCACTTCATCACGAAGTCGCCGCGAATCGCTTCATCTTCGACCATTTCTGGCGTCAACGGTTCGTATTCGGGCAATCCCTCCGTCGAAACAGTCGGCGGAACGGGAATATCGGTCGGTTTGGCGGGAGTCGCGTCGGACACAGGCATACTCTTTGCAAGAGGTCAGCGAACTGTTTTTGGTAGCCCGACTCAGAGAGCCGGGAATCTTCCACACCGACGAAGCGCCCAACTCGACGAGTCAGACGACGCCGGAACGCCCGACTGTTTAAGCCGAGAGTCGAGCTATTGCTAATTTACTTTAAAACAAAAGGGACAGGTCTGCGGACTGCTGGACCGCCGAATATGTGCCGGCGCCCAACAGGTGGCAGACCTGCCCCTCACGGAAATTCCGAATGGCAGGCCACGAAATGGCCACTGTTACCCAATCTTGTCCTTCCCGATCCACTTTCGCAACACTTCCGGCACTACGACCGAGCCGTCTGCCTGCTGGTAGTTCTCCAGAATCGCCACAATCGCCCGCGTAACGGCGACTGCCGTCCCGTTCAACGTGTGGACGAACTGGGTCCCCTTCTGCTCCGGAGTCTTGTAGCGAATATTCAAGCGGCGAGCCTGATAATCGGTGCAATTTGACGCCGAAGTGACCTCACCATACTCGCCAGCAGCACCACGCCCGGGCATCCAAGCTTCCAGATCATACTTGCGATAAGCCGGCCCGCCCAAGTCGCCCGAACAGGTGTCGAGAACCCGGTACGGAATCCCCAACCCCTGAAAAATCTCTTCCTCAATCCTTACGACCATTTCCTGAAAGGCGTTGGAGGCGGCCGCGTCATTGACCGTGAAGCCGAACATTTCGACCTTGGTGAACTGGTGCACGCGGTAAATCCCGCGCGTCGCCCGGCCATGGGCCCCCGCTTCCGTCCGGAAACAGTGGGAAATACCCGCACACTTCAACGGTAACTGGCTGGCATCAAGAACTTGATCCTTGAACGCGCCGCCCAACGTGATTTCAGCCGTCGCGACCAGGCTGAGATCCGAGCCATGGATCGAGTAAATCTGAGTTTCGGCACCGCTGCGGGGATTGAACCCAATCCCTTCCAGTACATCGTCACGTGCCAGATCGGGAGTCGTGTAGAGGGTGAAACCTTCCTTCACGAGTTTTTCCACGGCGTATTGCATCAACGCCAACTCGAGCAGCACGCCCTCATTCTTGAGGTAGTAAAACCCGTGTCCGGCGACTCGTGTTCCCGCTTCAAGATCAAGCAGGCCCAGTCTTTCCGCCAGATCGACGTGATCCAAAGGCTTGAAGTCAAACTTCGGCGGTGTGCCCCAAGTGCGAACGGTGACGCTGTCGTTGTCGTCGCGACCAATGGGTGCGTCGGGATGAGTCAGGTTCGGCACCTGCAGCATCTCGGTCCGCAGTTCCGCTTCCAAGACAACTTGGTCAGCTTCGACCTTGGCGACGAGTTCCTTCAGTTCCTTGCCGCGGGCGATCAACGTTTGCTTGGTCGCCGCTTCCTTCTCTTTGGGAATCCGCGACGCAATCTCGTTCTGCTCCTGACGCAACTTGTCGCCTTGGGCGATCAATTCGCCCCGCTTCTGCCGCAGTGCGACAATCTGCGGAATGTTCGCAGAAACTCCACGATTCACACAATTCGCGGCAACTTCGTCAGCGTGATCACAAATGTATTGCAGGTCGAGCATGATACCGTCGGGCTGAAGGTTTTTTTATTTTTTAAGTCGAATGCTGCTTGGGAACTGACACCGCCCAAACCGAACCACGAAATCTGAAAATGATGCGGTTCAGGTCTGATCGATCAGTCGTTAATTACTTGCGGCCGCCCAATTCCCACATCAACCGGGCACTGGCGTGAATTCCGTGGTGGAAGTCGGCCAGTGTGAAATGTTCGTTCGGGCTGTGCAGATTATCGGTATTCTGCCCCCAACCCAATAGGAGTGTATCGGCTCCGAGAATCTCCTTGAAGGTCTTCACGATGGGAATCGAGCCCCCTTCGCGGATGAATACCGGTTCACGGCCAAACGCAGCGGCGATGGCGCGGCTGGCAGCCTGCATGTATTCGCTCGATGTATCGAAGACCAACCCGGCAGCACCGTGGTCGGAGGTGAACTCCAAAGTCGTCCCCGGCCGGCACTGGGCTCGCAAATGAGCCTCTAACGACTGGACGATTTTGTCCGGATTCTGGTTCGGCACCATGCGGCAGGTGATCTTCGCCCGAGCCCAAGCCGGAATGATGGTTTTCGGCCCTTCACCCTGATAGCCGCCGGTGATTCCGTTGACATCACACGTCGGACGCGCCCACCGACGTTCGGTCGAAGTGAAGCCCGTCTCGCCCCAGCCCGCGGAAACACCAACGCTTTCGAAGAACGCCCCTTCATCGAAGGGCAAAGCCGCAAACTGTTGACGTTCTTCAGCCGTTAACGGGTCAACATCGTCATAGAAACCGGGAATCTGCACCCGTCCCTGTTCATCGTGCAGGCTGGCGACCAGCTTGGCGAGCGTATTCACGGGGTTCGTGATGGAACCGCCAAAAATTCCGCTGTGTAAATCTTGTCGCGGACCACGGAGGATGACTTCGGCCGCAATAATTCCACGAAGCCCGTACGTAATCGCCGGAATTCCGGGGGCATACTGGCTGGTATCGCTGACCACGATCACATCACACGCCAATTGTTCGCGGCGAGCGGCCAGAAAATCGTCCAGGTTCCGGCTGCCGACTTCTTCTTCCCCTTCGACGATCACCTTCACATTGACCGGCAATTTGCCAACCGTTTTGGTCCAGGCTTCGATGGCCTTGATATGCGTCAGCATCTGGCCTTTATCGTCGGTCGCGCCACGGGCATAGATCTTCCCGTCGCGAATCGTCGGTTCGAACGCCGGGGTGATCCACTGCTCCAGAGGATCGGGCGGCTGGACGTCGTAGTGACCGTAAATGAGCAGCGTCGGGGCCCCGGGCGTTTGCGTGAGAGTCCCCACAACAATCGGATTCCCGGGTGTTTCGACGATTTCCGTCGTCATCCCGGCCTGACGCATTTGCTGATCGACCAGCTGCGCGGCCCGTCGGACGTCCGCTTTGAATGCCGAATCAGCACTCACGCTGGGAATTCGCAAGAGCTCGGACAATTCGGAAACAAAGCGTTCCGAGTTTTGCTGCAAATACGTTTCGACCGATTCAATGCTCATAGTGGAATGCTCACAGACCTGCAAAGGAGAAAGCCGCCCAAAGTCTATCGGGAGCAGTGGTTAATGACAATTGCGTGACGCCGCCAGACTTTCCGACTCAGGACTTTTTTCCGCGATTTTCCGTGATTCAGATGACGAAACGAGGAATACCCGAGACAGAGAGAGCCCGGCAGCACGGGACAATCTCGAATCTGACAGCATGATTCTCTAAAATACGCGTCGATTACAAAGCCTCTACCAACCCTCCCGCCTG
>JAZKFE010000123.1:0-10297 GCA_040386595.1 Planctomycetota bacterium
ATCATTGCCGCATCGCGGTCCCGCTGTCAAGAGAATTAGATGCCTGTCCTTTAATGGGAGGAGGGGACCTTGGATCGAGTCGGGCCGTGGGCGGTTTGTTAGTTGCGATTAGATTGGGTTACGGCGGCGAGGCTGGTCGGGCCGGACGTTAATAAAGAGGGCTCCCAATGATGGGCGGCCACCGAGACGATGCCCTCCAGTAGGCTCGACATGTCCTCGGTCGATCGCAGATTGGGCAGCTGCGGACGCAAGCCGTCCATCAGACTGCGATTCATATGCGCCTGAAAGAGCTCGATCGCGGTCGACTGATCACCGCGCAGCAAGGCCTCAATAATCCCCAGATGCTCGCGAAACGACCGCGACTGGTGACGCCGGTCGGACGGGCAAGTCAGACTGCAATACATACTGCGACGAATGAGCGGCTTCACCAGATCGATCAGGACGGAACTCGTCGTCTGCTCGACCAGCGTGGTATGGAAGAGATAGTCAGCCTGCCGTCGATCACGTTCCGAGAGAGAATCAATCGATTGCAGGATCGTTTCGGTCTCGGACTTCAATTGCTCCAAGGTTCGCTGGGGAATCCGGTCACCGGCACGTCGCAACACTTCGGATTCGAACATCGTGCGAATCTCGATCGTGTCAATCACGTCCTGCCAGGTCAACGAGCCGTAGCGCCAACCTCGGCGTGGAGCCCGGATCAGAATTCCGTCTCGAGTCAGCCAGTCCAACGCATGTCGGACCGTTCCCATGCTAGCTCCAAACTGATCGGAGAAGCGGCGTGGATTAACGTCGGCGCCGAATTCACAATTCCCCTGAAGAATCCAGTCGAAGATCAACCAATAGGTGGCATCAATCTGAGATTGATGCTCGACGGCTCCCTCGGCAGGTTGCGGTTCCACGGCCTGCGGCGCTTCGGTCGGCCACTGCGCCACGTAGGTATAACCGGAGGCCGTCTGCTGCACCCAGCCGTCATCAATCAGCCGCGAGAGCGCCTTGCGGACCGTCGTCCGGCTGACATTCAGATGGGTCGCCAGCTTTCCGGCTTTTAGATAGGTCCCCAGTTCCAGCTGCCGCGACGATAACTGCCCCAGCAAATGGTTGTAGACCCGCTCTTCTAATAGCTCACGTTCGCCCGCCATCCGTTCTCCAATACTTCAAACAGAATCACTCACTGTTTCCGCTGCCCACAGAACAGCCCGCCGAGCCCTTAATACTGTTAATACTGACTGATGACGTTCACCTCTGGCAGCAGCCCCCTCAGCCGGACGAGCCCGTCTCGTGTAATCTGCGTCCCATTCACGTGAATCAGAGTCAACTCACGCAACTGCGAGAGTGGGTGCATTGGCTCCAACGCAGCATCCGATAGCTGAGTCTTCTCCAAAAATAGCCCCTTGAGATGCGGTGAACCAGATGCTAGGACGGCAGCCAGTGCTGGAACATCGGCATCTTGAATCAGTGTCCCATTGAGATACAACCGCTCCAACTTCGGCAGCCTGCCAACGACCCTGACCACCCCCCCTCCAACTTTCGTTCCCGCCAGATGCAACAACTTCAACTCATCCATGCCAGACAATGGCGGCGCGTCCTTGAAATCAATCGGCGTGTTCTGCAAGTAGAGCGATTCCAAATGAGTCAGGCTAGAGAGATGTGACAAACCGGGTCCCTGCACTTGGGTGTCATCCAGATTCAACGTCGTCAACTGCGTGAGTTTCGCAAGTTCAGCCAAGCCGGCATCGGTGATCGCACACCCGGCCAAATTCAGCTCACGCAACTCTTTTAAACCGGCCAAGGCCTGCAGGCCACGATCGGTCACCTGGGACTTTCCAATCCGTAAAACTTCCAGCTTCTTCAACTTCCCAATCGATTCCAGCCCCGCGTCACCAATCGCACTGTCGGTGAGAATCAGTGTCTCCAGCCCAGGCAGTGTGGCCAATTGCGCCGCCGCGGCATCGGTCATCACCGTAGAGGTAATCAACACCACGTGACCGTCGTGATCCAACGCACTTTTCGCACCGGCTTTCGACACCAGACTGGCCAAGGCCTGTTGCTCGGGTGATGCGGAACCACAACCAATGCAGAAAATCCCACACAGGGCGCAGCCAAAAACGACTCGATAAAGGGACGACCCATGCATTAGCTGCACTCCTGAGAACCACGAACGGGCGAAAACAGAGAACCAAGCGACAGGATGAACCTATTGCATACCATAAAGTGGCTTTTTATTCCATGTGCCAAGAGGCAAGACATAATTTTCGAGGAAAGATTTCAATTTATTAACCACTAACCGCCCCCTAGAACGGGTCCAATCGCCGAGTGAATTCACACAAAATTAATACGCCTTCAGAGCTCCAATTCACTAGGCCAATCTGGTTCACCGAAAGCCATAGAACCAGACTTCGCCACCCGCCCCCGGAGTCAGATACCAGGCCAACACCCCCGCCTGAGCCCTGAAAATATCGCCTTCAAGCAGAATTTCACAAATATCTCTGCCACTCACACTCTTCCGTACAAACAGTCGGAAACCAAGTGTCTCGGAGTCGCCAAGCACACCTGACTGGCCCGTCCCGGCACGCTGTAAAACATCTGAACCTGTTCCCGGCCTTCAGGTTATTTCACGCACATGAAAAACGCCCTGACGGCAACCGAAGCAGAAAGCCACCTGTGGGTCGGTACAAGCACCCTGCAGATCGCCTGTGAGTTTTGCGTTAACGTCTTGTGAATACTCGGTTTCTGCAGCGTGGCCGGACAAACGGCGCTTGACAGTCATCTGTTTTTTTGTAATTATTGTCACATCACCTCGCCGTCGTTCTGGCATTCAAGGCAGGGATTTCGCGGTTCGTCTGAAATGCCTTCCGCAACTCGACACATTTCAAATGTGCTGAGTGGTGGATTCGTTACTGAGCAAATACTCAGAGGCCTGAGTCGGTATATCAAGTCTGCTACGTTCTTTCGATGTTCACATCGCGTTTTGGCGAGGGCTCTGTTTTGAACCTCCCAAAGTGCAGCAGCTGCGACCCACGGCCCTTGCCGTCATAAATATATAAAACTCGATTCTGTTCCGTCAGGTTCTAGTCGCCAGCCAGGTGCGCTCCATCTGTGCGTTGGCGTTTAGTGGTCATTGTCACTGCGCACGCTAATTCCGTTGCGCGCCTTTCACCCCGTGCCTGGAGAGATCCCATGACAAGTCGGTCGAAGTTCCGCGGATTTACACTCATCGAACTGCTCGTTGTTATCGCAATCATTGCGGTACTCATTGCACTCCTGTTGCCCGCAGTTCAGCAGGCCCGCGAAGCAGCTCGCCGGTCTCAATGCCGTAACAATCTCAAGCAGATTGGCTTGGCACTGCACAACTATCATGAGCAAGTCGACAGCTTCCCCCCCGGGACCATCTTCGGTGACCAGGATTACGGCTGGGGCACATTCATCCTGCCCGGCCTGGACCAAGCCAACATTTACAACAAGATCAACTTCATTGGTTATGGCAGCACGGCCATCGTCAACAATTCAACCTATACCGAACGCTCACTGCCGCTGGTTCCCGGCGTTACTGACGCCCTGTTGCCGGTCTTTCTCTGTCCGTCGAACAGCATGCTGACGCACTCACCGGTTCGTGCCGGCGGCACACCGAGCGGCACGCTCGGTGGCTTCGCCCGTTCGGACTACAAGGGTTGCCTCGGATCAGGCGGTGGCGCGATCACCGGAATGTTCGGCAAGATTAAGTCGCTGTATCGCCCCACGCGAATCCGCGACGTTCTGGACGGCACCAGCAATACCTTCGCCGTCGGCGAGGGCTACACCAAGTTCGCCCGAGCCATTGATGGCCCCACACATCCGAATGTCGGCGATTTTCCGATTTGGTTGGGCACGAACGACCAACATCAGAATGTGGTCGCAGAAACCAGCGTCGCACACATCCCCAATGGTGGAAACGCCTTGGCTACAAGTGTCCTGAGCCAGTTTGACGACTGCTTCGCCAGCCTACACACCGGCGGCGTGATGTTCCTGTTTGCCGACGGATCAGTCCGTTTTATCTCGGACAACATCAACATGACCACCTACCAGAACCTGGGTGACAAAGCTGACGGTAACGTCGTCAGTGTTGAATAAGCATCTCAGCATCAAGCACGAGGGTTACGCAAGTTGCCCTCGTTCGATTCGTTAGATCTCTCCGGCAGGACTGCCCCCCATTTATGGCGGGGCAGTCAGCCCGTTTTGGAACCTGCGTCGTGCTCCGCGAAGGACATGACGTTCATCGAGGCCGACTGACGACGAGTCCCGACACAGACTCATCGCGTACCGGCCCGATCAACTACAAACACTCCTGTGTACTTTTGGGTGACTGTGATGCTACTGCCACTTCGTCATGCGGCGCTTCTCGCCGTCGGAATCTGTTCGCTTTCGGCCTGTCGCGGAGGCAATGAATTTGCGCTGGCTCCGGTGAGCGGAACGGTCAATTGCAACGGCGCTCCGTTAAAGGCCGGGCTGGTAGTGTTCGTGCCAGTCAGTACGACCGAAGAGAAGACCAACGATACCGGACGTTCGGCGTCAGGTATGATTCAGCCCGACGGCACGTTTCAGCTCACCACCTATGCTTCGAACGACGGCGCGATTGTCGGAGCCCATACGGTTCAAGTCTTCGCGCCGGCCCCTGTGGATGACGATGCACCGCTGACGGATGCGAATCGCTACGCTTGCGGGAATGCCCCCCTGCAACAGACAGTCGCGGAGGGAGATAACATCATCGACCTCGAACTCACGACCCCCAAGCCAGGAACCAAGCGACGCTAGATCGCCTTCGCAGGACCAAGACGGAATCTGTTCTGAACCTTGGCACTCCCGCGACTGCGTCAGGTTTCTTTTAGTACTGTGTCACAGCGACAAATTTTGGTGCCACTGGCTCTGCCGGTGTTTTTCGGGACAGCCGCGAGCCTACCGGCACTGGCAATACCAGTGGCCCCCAATCCCAAGATGATGTTGTGACAGAGCACGAGGCAAGCAACGACTTTGTTCGATTCGCTTGCCGACCACTGATTAACAACGGCCAGCCGTATCTATTTGGAGTCTTCGGATGCCTCACCCTTGTGCCAGCATGTTGCCGCCAGGCCTTTTCTCTCGATCTCGACGAAATCTGTTGCTGCTCCTGGCGTTGGCCGGGTTCTCGGCAACCACAGCCTTGGCACATGACGGGCACGATCATCCGCCAGAAACACCCAAGGCCGTCGACGAAACCGTTCTCTATCGCCCCACCGCCATGCCCGAACGTTTGCTGCTGACTTGGCATGCGAATCCGGCAACGTCGCAGGCGGTCACTTGGCGTACCGATGCCACGGTCACCAAAGCGTTCGCGGAAATCGCGGTCGCCACCGTCGGGCCGACCTTTACCGCCACCGCCAAGACGGTTCCGGCGAAGACGGGAAAGTACGCCAGCGACCTGGGTCCGGTCCATTTTCACACTGCAAAATTTGAAGATCTGAAACCGGAAACACTTTACGTCTATCGCGTTGGCGACGGCGTGAATTTCAGTGCTTGGTGCCACTTTCGCACAGCCAGCGCCGAACCCAAGCCCTTCACCTTCGTCTATTTCGGCGACGCTCAGAATGACTTGAAGGCCCATTGGTCTCGAGTCTTTCGTGAAGCCTTTTCCGATGCCCCGCGAGCCATGTTCATGTTACATGCCGGCGATCTCGTGAATCGCGGCAATCGGGAACCGGAATGGTGCGACTGGTGCGATGCCGGGGGTTGGGTCAATGCGACGATCCCCACGCTGGCCGTCACTGGCAACCATGAATATGACATTGATCGCTTGGGAACATTGCCGACCGATCCAGTCGAAGTGAAAAAAATGCCCCGCAGTTTCACAAAGTCTTGGCGACACCGGTTCGAATTTCCGGACAACGGTCCGGTCGAGATGGCGGATCACCTGCGTGAAACCGTCTATTACGTCGACGTTCAAGGCGTTCGCATCATCGGCCTCAATTCGATGGAGGATCCCAAGGCCCAGGCCGTCTGGTTGGAATCGGTGCTCAGCAAGAACCCCAACCGCTGGACGATCATCTCGCATCACCACCCGGTGTACTCGGCGACGCTCGGCCGAGACAACCCCGAAGTGCGTCACGCCTGGCAGCCGCTGTACGACAAGTATCGCGTCGACCTGGTGCTGCAAGGGCACGACCACGCTTACTTGCGGAGCGAACTCCGCAGTCACGAGAACATTCCGACGGGGGCGACGGCTCGCAGCCCGGCTGGTACGATGTATGTGGTCTCGGTCTCCGGCCCCAAACTGTACGACAAGGGAATTTCTGCTGGTGTCCGACGTGGTTCGCGCATGCAGCTGTACCAAGTGATTACGGTGGATGGCGATGAGTTGAAATATCAATCCAAGACGGCCACCGGAGAACTCTACGACGCCTTTACGCTGAAGAAACAGATGGGTGAAGTCAACCAACTCATCGAACAGGTCCCGAATACGCCGGAATACGTCACCGAGCCCGAAGCCGAAAAGAAAGCTCCATAAGGACTCGCGAATGTCAGCTGATGCGATGAGCGCCACGGTCATCGAACCCACGTTGCCGCCAGACAGCGGCACGACCGTGACAGAAACAACCGTTCGCCCCACCTGGCGCGAGCGGTTGTTCGCTCCTGTCGATATCGCGAGCCTGGTTTTCTTTCGCATCCTGTTCGGTGCGATGATGATCTATCACGCGATCTCGACGATTCGCAGTGGCTGGATCGATCAACTCTATATTCACCCGGTCATGCATTTCACCTATCCCGGTTTCGGCTGGGTGCACCCGTGGCCGGGTTCGGGAATGTACTGGCATTTTTATGTGCTCGGCTTCGCGGGCGCCGGCATCATGCTCGGGGCCTGCTACCGCCTGTCGGCGCTGGTCTTCGCAGTCGGCATGGCCCATGTCTTTTTGATTGAAAAGGCGTTCTACCTCAATCACTACTATCTGATCGTCCTTCTGGGCGGTTTGATGGTGGTCCTTCCCGCACATCGAGCCCTCTCGGTGGATGCCTGGCTTTGGCCTCGCTTGCGGTCGCAATCAGTTCCGGCGTGGACTCTCTGGCTGTTGCGACTGCAACTGGCCATCCCCTACTTTTACGGGGGCCTGGCGAAGCTCGAAAGTGACTGGCTGCACGGCTATCCGCTGACCATGTGGATCAAACGCCGTTCAGATCTCCCGTGGATCGGCCCCTATCTGGCCCAAGACTGGGCCGGCTTGGTATTCAGCTACGGCGGCTTGTTGCTCGATCTGCTAGTCGTCCCCATGCTGCTGTGGAAGCGCACGCGATGGTTCGCTTATCTGTTAGCAGTGATCTTCCATCTCATGAACTCGGTGCTGTTCGACATCGGCATCTTCCCCTGGATGATGATCGTCGCGACGCTGATCTTCTTCCCCCCTGACTGGCCCCGCCGCCTGCTGCGACGTCCGGCACTGACAGCAGAAATGCTCGCGCGGCCACTCCCCCCAATCACACGCCAGAAGGTGATTGCCAGCCTGTTGGGGATCTACCTCACCTTTCAATTGCTGTTCCCGTTACGCTGTCTGTTGTATCCGGCACCGGCAATCTGGACTGAGGAAGGGCATTTGTTTGCCTGGCATATGCTGCTGCGGGAGAAAGACGTAGGGCTGCGGTTTTATATCCGCGACCCCAAAACCGGTAAGGGGGGCATCGTTGACCTGCGATCATTCTTGACGACTCGACAGCTGAGCCGCATGAGCAAAGACAGCGACATGATTCTCACGTTCGTGCATTATCTGCGCGATCACTATCGGTCTCACGGTAAGGGAATACTACAGATCCGGGTGCTGGCGTTGGTGTCATTAAACGGCCGCAAACCGCAGTTGATGATGGACCCGGACATCGACTACGCCCAAGTCGACCGCACCTGGGGTCTACAGCCGTGGATCCTCCCCCTGCGAGAACCGTTGCGGCGAGACCCCTGGGTCGTACCGTTAGATGAGTGGGAAGACCACGTCAAAACACCATCGCCCGAAGAGATGATTCAACTCGCGCCGAAACAACGCGTGATAGAACCCCCGAGCGAGGCATTCGATAGGGGGTTTTGAACCTCTTTCATCCAGGTCGCGCGACGTCGCCATCACGGCGGCGTTGCTAATAACTTCTCGACCGAGCGAATGACTTCCTCTTTTAAGGTCAACGAACACCCCTCGTGGACGTCGCGGATGATTCCCTGCTGATCGAGAATCAACAGCGTCGGAAAACCCGACACCTTGTAGCCGGACGTAAGCTCGGCAGCTTTCAGATTGACATAGTTCAGCCCCATCTTTTCCACGACAAACTTGGCATCGTCGTCTTTCGCATCGGTGTTCATACCGAAGACGACCACTGGCTGATCTTTGAAATGAGCCGCGACTTCTTTGACCTGCGGCATCGCGCGAATGCACCAGAAGCAGCGACGGAACCAGAATTCGAGCACGACCACTTTTCCCCGGCAATCCTTCAGGGAATACTCAGTTCCTGCGAAGTCGGTCGTCTTCCATGTTTCGGACGCAGTCCCTAATAACGCCTGGCGGTCTTTGGCCGCCTCAAATATATACTTAAGCACACTCTCCCGAGCTTTCGCTCGTTGCATCATCAACGTTTTGAGTTCCGGACTCTGAAGTTTCTGTTCGAGTTCCTGCAAATCCTCTTCTCGCTTCAACAACGCACTTCGCAGTTCCTTGGGTGGCAGATTCTGGCGTTGACAGGCTTGCTGATAACCATCCAATTGAGACAAGCACTGTTCAGCTTCCGCAGAGAATTGCTGGCACACTTCTGCAGAGTGGGTCTTCAGTTCGGCTAACTCGAAAGTGCCCGTCCCCTTGCCCTCGAACCCAAAAGTCTGACGTATTTCAGTGGCGAACTTACTGGGCAAACCACGTTGCAAATCGAACGTCACGCGAGTCTGTTGCACGACGCCAGAAATCGTATTGAAAGGCGACTCATCTAAGGTTTCAATGAGACACTCATTAGCCCCCGAACCGGGCAGTAACCGGTAGGCAATCGTTTCATTCAGCTTGTCGTTCTGTGTCTTCCAGCCCTTCTGCCCTTCCGCGAGAGTCTGCGGCAGACTGGGCAATACTTTATGGGGCCGAGTGAGAAATCCTAATGACGTACTCTCCTGACAACGACCATCGGGAGCAAAATCAAATTGGACGAACTCGACCTCATCGAGGGCGTCCGTATCATTCAAATTCTCGGCATGCTTTTGAAGAGTCGCCTTTCGTTCGTCGTCCCCAGCCGTCTCGCTCAACTGAGTAAACGTACTGACACGCTTCAAAATGATTCGCCAAGTGTGGTCAGGATTCTCCCGTACAACCCAGCAATTCCAGGCTTCGCGTTGGAGAAATTGCCCGCCTTTATAATGAAATTCGCTACGACCTCGAAAAACCAGTTCCTGCCCTGCCTGCAATCGATATCGCGGTAGCATCAGATCCGCGGGGTCAGCGGCAACCAACTGCGCCCCAGATCCCAACAGCAAGAACGTCAGTAGGGAGATCACACCACTCCATCGAAGTTGTTGCATCATCTCCGAATCCTTCCTGTTACTTGTTCGATCGGACCTTCAAACGACACGACTATAGGATATCAGCACCAGAGACGTCATTGTCAATTCGACAAGATCCCAATGAAGATCGCAGTCGGGATCTATACATCCATCACTTTATATATTTCAGTCTTGAACGGCAACAATCACGACACTAATGTGTAATATACTTATCCTGACCTAGACAGCAGCGGTTGTAAAAGCAATCGTCTCGCAGTCGGTATCAATTGGCTTCACGTCGCAACTCTGGGCAAATTTGTGTAGAAAACGTGGATTCTTCCCTCAGATCAGGAAGTATGTCTCATGTCTCACGGTACGATCAAGTGTGTGATGTTGGCGATCACGATCACCTTCGGGATGAACTCACCCGCCTATTGTCAGCTTGGCAGATTTGGGGCTGGCGTTGGCGGCAAAATTGCTTTTCTGCAGAATGAACGGATTCAGAAAGAGCTCGGAATCGAGAAGAACGACCCAAAAATTGAAAAAATCAAAGCCATCTCGCAATCGCTCGTGAGTGAGATAGGACAACTGCTGCGCACCTCTCCCAAAGAAGAGATCAAGAAGACACGCGAGACGATTCAGAAGTGGCAAGCCAAGTCGGAGCAAGAAGCGGAAAAATTACTGACTCCCGAACAGAAAACGCGACTGCAACAGATCCATTGGCAGTCCCGCGGAATATCAGCCCTGTACGATGGACCCCGAAAACTGGACCAGGAAATAAGGTAGAGTTTCGTACCTGAT
>JAZKFE010000124.1:0-19605 GCA_040386595.1 Planctomycetota bacterium
GGACGCTCGCAAGACTTAGCGGTTCGGCAGGAGCCTCACCCTCCCATGGATTTCGAATCACCCAAAATCCACAATCCTTGAAAAATTCGTGACACCAAACGCTTCACGGCATAGTCATCCCCCTGCCATTCTTCCCGGGAATACTGGGGCAGGGTGGGACAAAGTCCCCCATTTCAGGCAGGCCTCATCAGTTACCGAGCATTCCCCTCTGCAATCGATTTTCTGGGGGTGATTGACCGCATTCACTCGACCGGGGACAATCATCATGATGATTGGACAAAATCGACCGACAGTGGAGATGCCCGCTTAATCGCAACGGTCTGAGTCCGATTGGCTGACCTAATCAGGAGGCGGCTCAAGTTGGGGAGCCGGTTTTGGGAAACCAGAGCCGGCAATTGATTGAGAACAGTTGCTGCAGTTGCTCACGGAATCCATCCAGCATGTCGGAGTCGGCTCAGGAAACCAGTGTCCCGCGGGTACGACCGGTTACGGATCTGATCGTGCTTTTGCTCGGGATTGCGGCCGGGGCCCTCTATATCAAAGGCTATACTTTCCAGACACCAGCCGCGATCTGGCTGCGGCGCGTGCACTTTACACTCGCGTCAGGAATGTGCTTGTGGGGGCTGAAGTCACTTCTTATGGGTCGTAAACGTTCCCTGAATAATATTTGGCTGGCGCGTCTGATGCCGTACCGGATTGAAGTCACCCGCGAAGGGTGGTTGTACTTCATCATCATGGTGACGGTTCTGGTTGGCGCGTTGCTTGGCAAACACAACATGCTGTTGCTGGTGTTTGGTTTGCTGGCCGGTCCCTTCGTGTTGAATGGGCATATTGCCCTGACCATGCTGACACGCAATCAGGTGCTGCGGACTCTGCCACCCCGGGTGATGCAAGGGGAATGGTTCGCAGTCGACCTGACGTTATCGAACCGCCGGTGGTGGATCGGTTCCTGGATGCTCGTCATCGAAGACCGCTGGCATCATGCCGCCGAAACCTTGTTCCCGATGGTCGTATTCACTCGCGTTGGCCCCAGCCAGGAACGCACCGGCCGCTACCAACTGCGTCTCTTACCACGTGGCCGCCATGTGTGCGGTCCCATTCGACTGTTGACCCGGTTTCCGCTGGGTCTGGTGGAACGATCTTACGTCATGAGCTGCCCGGGCGAGCTGCTGGTGTATCCCCGGATCGGCCGGCTGACGGCGCAATGGCACCGCGAGCAAATCAACGCAGATGAACTCGTCCAGCACACTCGCCCCCGCACCGGGGCATTTGAAGATGAATTTCACCGCCTCAGAGAATATCGCCGCGGTGACAGTCTGCGCTCCATTCACTGGCGGACGACAGCACGACGCAATCAATTAATGGTCCGAGAAAATCACCAAATGCGTGATCTGGACCTGGCGTTGATCGTCGATCTCTGGTTACCGCCATCCCCCACCGAGGCTGAACTGGCGAATGTTGAACTGGCCCTGAGCTTCGCCGCAACGGTCAGCGTTGAACACTGTCAGAAGAGTCGCGAATCGAGCATTTTTGTGGGGATTGCCGGCCAGCAGCAACGCTCGTGGTGCGGTGCCGCCGGGCCACAGTCGATGCCCCAATTGCTCGATGAATTTGCCATCGCCGAGGGTGGTTCCAGCGGAGAACTAGCCGCCATCGTCGAAGCCTGTTTTCAAATGCGATCATCGCACGTCAACCGCATCTTAATCACCACGCGAGATGAACAGCATCCAGCCGGTGAACTGCTGCATCAGGTCCAGGCCGACAGCCAGCGCCGTGGCATGCCACTCCGTCTGGTTGCCGCACATCCTGAGGCGCTGCTACGATTTTTTAATAACAACGACACCGATGGGCCAGCCCCTTACAGCACGCTCCCCGCGTCGGCTACTTCGTAAGCTATTGGGACCCGCATGGATCTCGCTGCTGCATTTTACTTGAGTGTTTACGGCTTGGCCGCACTGGCAGGAGGAATCCTCGCTTGGGCGGAACAGGCGCCGTCCGTTACGGCGTTAACGCCCCCCATTGCCGTGGCGGCCTTGCTGCTCAATGAGCGTTTTCGAGTCTTGCGACTGGACGGTTTCTGGATTGCCGGCGTCGGTCTGGCAGCATTCGTCTATCCCACGTTCGAATTCTTCAACGGGGAAGAAGAAGTCCGGCTGCTGGCGGGAGCGCATCTGCTGGCCATCTTGCAATGGGTGCTATTGTTTTACAACAAGTCGGCGCACCAGTATTGGTGGATCTGCGCAGTCAGTTGCCTGCAAATCGCCCTCGCGGCCTTGCTGACCAGCTCGCCGTTGTTCGGTGTGCTGATTCTGATCTATATGTTTCTGGCCTTATGGACGCTGTCTGTCTTCACGTTGTTGCTGGCACGGCTGCGCTATGGACGTGAAGGAGAGCAGGGGGACCGCAATACCGATTGGGTCTGGCCGCGCCTGCGAGCTGACGAAGTTCTCTCTCGACGGTCGACACGAAAACTCGCTCCGGGATCTCCAGCGAGTGAATTCCGCAGTGCCTTTCAGGGAAATGCGCGCGAAGCCGATTTGAATTGGCGATTTGTATTTGGGGTCTGCGGCTTGTCAGCTTCGGCCTTATTCCTGGGATTGATCTTCTTTCTGCTGACGCCACGCCTGTGGTTGGGTGCCGGAAATCCGTTCCAGGACGCCAATCTGGTAGGCAGCGTTCCTGTCACTGGGTTTTCTGAAAAAGTACAGCTCCGCGACTTTGGCCGCATCTTGGAAAGTGCGGCCCCTGTTTTAGAGCTGAGTGTCGTCGATAATCGCACGAATATCCCGGTCCACCTTCATGAATACCTGGCACGAATCGGTCAAACGGAACCACTGTTGAGGGGGGCGGTGCTGGGGACGTATCAGGACGGTGAATGGTATCCGCCGCAAACTCATATGCCGCCGGGTAAGTTCACTTCAAGCCCCTCCCCCTCCATGTACGGCAAACGTGACGGGCAACGCTATGTGCGGCAGACCATCCGGCTGGAACCCAACACGTCACGCACCGTGTTCTCGCTGGTTGATCCCGAGTATGGCATCGTCGAAGACCAGGCCGCTGAAATCAAAATTTTCCACGAAATGCGCACGCTAATCCTGTCGACGCACTTATCAGGTGCCCGAGGTGCCATTCGTTACCACTTGGTGGCGCCAGAACGTACCGGCAATGCGCTGCCGCCGCGGTACTCCACGAATCCCGCCCCGCCCGAAATTCAGCGATATGACAGACCTCGCGGTCGCAGAATGGCGCCCCACTACTTGGCCCTCCCACCGGGATTAAATTTCACCGAAGATCTCGCCCGGCAAATCCTGGTGCGAGCCCGTTCGCAGTCTGCCCCTGACGAGCCTACGCCCACTCTGATTGCGGATACCATCGTCTCTTACTTGCGAGACTCAGGCATTTATCAGTACTCGCTCGATCAGACACGAATCGATCCGAAGCTAGATCCCGTCGAGGACTTTTTAAAGCATCGTAAGACCGGACATTGTCAGTACTTTGCCACCAGCTTGGCGTTGCTGCTACGGTCTCTGGGGATTCAATCGCGCGTGGTGACGGGATTCAAAGGGGGCATTGAAACCCCCGAAGCAGGGACGGTTCAGGTGCAGCAACGTCACGCTCATGCCTGGGTCGAAGCTAAGATCGATGATGCCTGGGTGACACTCGACGCCACTCCGTCGGTCGCCCGTGACGAATCAGTCGCGGCGGTGGGCGATCGAGTCCGCTGGTATCACTCGCTATTCTCGATGGCGGGTGGACTGTGGAACGACTATGTCGTGAATCTGTCCTTCACCAAGCAGCAACGCGACCTTTATGCCCCCATGCAGGCCCTGGGAAAGATGTTAACCACCCAGATCGCGGGCATTTCCAACGTATTTTCCGTCCTGCAACACACCCTGTACCGCTTCTGGCAGCACCCGGAAGAATGGTTCAGCGTGCGCGGCGGTGTGACGGCCTTCTTGCTCATGCTGACACTGGTGGGGCTATTTTATCTGGGGCGTTACCTGTGGCTGTTGATAGTCCGCATCTCGCTGGGCCAACACGGCAAGTTCCGCGGCAAGATTTATGTCGAGTTTTACGAGCGATTCCTGACCCTGGTAAAGCCACTGGGATTCGCCCCTCAACCAAATCAAACGCAGCTCGAATTTGCTCAGCAAGTCGAAGCCGCCTGGATGACACACCAGCTACCCGCCGAATTACGCTCGTTGGCCCAAGAGATTTCCATCGCCTTCTACCGTCTCCGTTTCGGTTCAGAGGTCCTGAGCACAGAACAAGAAGAAGCAATCAAAGCCCGCCTGAAACAGCTGGAGTTGCAGCTTCGCAAATAGGGTCGTTTTTGTGGCGGTTGTTGAAAATCGCCAGACTTCACTTTCTCGGCAGGCGAGTTGCCATTCCCCATTCGCCTGCAAACCTCCCACGCACAATCACTTCGACTCACTATGCGCATTCTGATCACGGCTGGCCCGACACGGGAATACATTGATGACGTCCGCTATTTGAGCAATGCCAGCAGCGGCCAGATGGGATATGCCATCGCAGCAGCCGCCGTGGCCGCAGGGCACCACGCCGTGCTGGTCAGCGGCCCGACGCTGCTCTCGCCACCTCCCGGTTGCGAGTTCCACGCAGTCGAAACCACCGCGGAAATGCTCAGCGCCTGCGAAGCGGCCTGGCCCAGCTGCGACGGAGTAATCGCCGCAGCAGCCGTTTGCGATTATCAGCCCGCACAACGCATCACCGGGAAGCTCGGCAAGACAGGCCGCGGCCTGACTCTGGAATTGGTCGAGACCCCCGATATCCTCGCAGCACTCGGAGCAACCCGCGGCACACGCTGGAACGTCGGATTCGCCCTGGAGGCTCAGGACGCCCACGCGCGAGCCCTGCGGAAGCTGCAGCGTAAGCAATGCGACGTCATCGTGCTGAACCGCCCCTCGGCCATCGGAGCCGCAGATAACTCCGTCGAACTGCTACTTCCCAGTGGAGAAACCACCGCCCAGTGGTCAGGCCCCAAGCCAGACATCGCGAAATCGCTCATCGCCTGGATTGAAACGCATCTCGCGAAAGCACGCTAAGCCAGCACGCTGTGTAGAATTCGGGAGTGAAGGAAATGTTGTTATTACAGAGAAAAGTGGGTACGTAGACATAGTGATTTAGGCGAGCCCGGCGGCGTCAGCCAAATGGTACTTACTTTGTGGCTCGATTCGTGAGCGGCACGGCGCTAGCCGCCGGCTTTTATCAGTACTTCTGACACAGAAGAGCCGGTGGCTAGCGCCATTCCGCTCACGAACTGAGTGCCATTTGCCTGACGCCGCCCGGCTCGCCTGAGCCGTTTACGATGAGCGGTTGCTCCCGGGGCCAAAACCAATACGTCACGACCTCCCGGCGCATGAAAAAAGCCGCCTGGGGTATCACACCACAGGCGGCTTTCGCTTGTCATTTCAGCGAGATCAACTCAACTAAGACTTGACCTGCATTGCGGCAGCCAGAATCTTGGAGGTGCTTTCTCGCATGATGCGGCCGTCGACCAGGTCGCCCTTTTGCAAGGTCGCCCGGATGTCCTTACCGGAAATCGACCAAGGCTTTTCGTCCTTGTGATTTTCGGTCAGGTCCACGCGGCCGATCGATTCGTAGTACGCAGCAAAGCCCACGTTCACCGGCTTGATTTGCAGATCGCCGTTGAGCTTGGAGAAGATTTCCTGAGCATCGAAGTCACCCCAGATCGCGGTGCCATCTTTGTACGGAACGTCGGCATGCTTCCGGCCGATCACGATGTTCGTATAGCCAAAGTTCTGGCGGTAGATGGAGTGCATCACCGCTTCCTTGGGGCCAGCGTAGAACATCTTGAGGTCGAGTCCGAGCAGCACCACGCGGTCGGGCACGCTTTCGCCCCGACCACTCCACAGGGTCGTGTCGCTGTCGCCGTCACCCAGACCGCGATTGGCGATCAACGCCTCGTAGGTCTCCATGCGGGTTTCAGCGTTCACGTCGTCACCCTTAACCTCACCGATCAACGGATTGAGGATGGCGCCGGCGTTCTTGCCGTCTTTCAGCAACTTTTCGAGGCCGTACACCAAAGCGTACTCGTGAGCCCGATGCAGGGGATTGCGGGTCTGGAAGGCGACCACAGAATCCCAACCCTTGCTGGCAACCAAAGCCCGAGTTTCCTTGGGGCTGAGGACGTACTTGCCAAACTTGGGGTTCTTCGGCTGGGGCAGGGCCCGCAGTTCACCACCCACGAGGTGGGTCTTGTCAGCTTCGCCCACCAAAACCATATCCGCAGCGGGATGGTCGGTGCGCTCAGTGCCGTAGACGCTCTTCAGATAACGCGGCTTGTCCCAAGCGAAGACATCGGAGATGTCGAGCGTGGCGACAACTTCGCCAGCCGGGTTGGTCAAAGCGACCTTCTGACCGGCGGACAGGGTGGCGGCGAGTTCTGCGGTGACCGGAAAGGCCAACGGAATCGTCCAGGCGTACTTCTTACCGTTGCTCAGAATGTAGGCTTCGTCGAGCACGCGGTTGTAAACTTCGCTGTTCATCGGGCCGGTCAACGGGCTCAGGGTCCCGTCGGCAATACGATAAACGGTGGAGAGATCTGCCTGTGAGACGGGAACCTTGGGCAGGCTCTCGGCAGCTGCTTTAAAGCTGGCAACTTCGTCGGCAGAAACCGTACGATTGACGGGTTCGGACAAACCACCATGAGGTGCAATCAGATCGGCCATGTTACGGAGTGGTCCTTTCAACTAGTAAGCGATTCAAAACGGTATTTTCTGCTGACCTCGGGGGGAGGCGTTTCAGGTTTCCGGGCGGAATATGCTGTACACAGTTACGAACGAGACTTTCGAATTATCACTCTCGCGATCAAAACGTCTCATTGATAACCACGTACGACATTACCCCGGTCTGGCGACCCCACGAGCAGGAACGAGGGCTCGATTGCCTTGAATGAGACAGACCATTCCCCAAGGAATCGTCCATCGGCGGCAGGGAAAGCACAGCGATCTCAACACACGACCAAGGTATGTTGCATACAACAAATGCAAACAGATCCGCCGCGCGTCAGATTGTCGCAACGTAGGGGAATCGCAGATTGAAGTCAAGATAAAGCGAAACGCGAAGCCCAGAAGGGTCTCGCCGCTCAATCGGCAAACTCGTGCCGCTCGAGTCTCTATAGCCTCTAACCTGCTTTTCAGTCCCATCAACCCAAGAGTCTCGAAGAGTGCCTGGGCAAATTCGGAAAACCGAATCTCAGCACAACCGTCTACACGGAACCAAGTGTCCACATACGTGTATTTTCGCACACAAGCCCGCAAAATCCCAGCAGTTTGTCCAGTTCCACTCGTTTCAAATAAGAAACATGCGATTTCGGGCTTCTGCCAAGTGTCGAATATATTTTATCTGTTCGTTGCAGCAACCAAACAAGCATTAAAAATCAGCCAAAACAGTCCACAAACTGACCGAAATTGACTGAAAATGAAAGATACGTGAAAGAAACGATCTCTGGACGACCAACTGTCCGCACCAAAACCGGTCATTTCCCCGCAATTTCCCGCATCAGGGAATCAGGCATTCCAATCCCACTAGTGGGTATGAGCCATCACAAACCACGACATGCTTTCGACTTAGGCACATGCCAATACTGCCACCCCCGCCCCTCGCAGCGTCTTAACATCCTCAACATTTCAAATTATCTGCAAATTTATTGACGAGGCACCGCCCCGCGGCAATAATAAGTGCGGTCGGGACGGAGGTTCCGTTCCGCAGATGGTCTACAGCGACATCTCATTTTGGGCGTTTCGCTCAGAGGAGTGGTCGGGTTTCGCTGAGAACCCGATTCAGAAGGGAATGAATGCGTGAAGCAAAGCTGACGTTGGGCTGACTCAATCTCGACTGGTACTACACCAGCGATTCAGTCCAGGAACCAATGTAGCCAATACATTCATTACCCCACTTCGTTCTATCTCGTCCACGTAAGCAGTATCAGAGTCCACGGATAATTATCGGATTCGGTTTGGACCATCCAAGTTGATCAAGCCACCAGGCTGGGTCAGCTGGTTTCCCTGCCGTGTATGAGAAATTCCGTAAGGGCCGTCGCAATCATCTGAATTCGCTTGGCGCGATTACAGGGAATTTGCGAGTGAACATACGAACGGAAATGTTCCGTGACGCTTGTGGTGCGTTCTACCATAAGCCACGGAAGGAATTCACGAATTGACTGACCCAGTCAACACCCCAGATCCGCCGGTTGCACTACCGATTGAGAACTTAGGGGCAAGCGGATCACATCACGAAAGACTTGAGGAGGGCATGATCTCGAACGTCGCCGAACCGTTGGAAGCCAAAGCTGGCTGCCAGATCCCGGAACTGTCTCAGCAACTGGAAAAGGACTTAGTCCAAGTTTTCAAATTGCTGTCAGACGAGACTCGCTTGCGCGTCTTGATGTACCTGACGCGTGAAGGTGAACTGCATGTCACCGCATTGTGTGACAAGCTGAACCAGAGCCAACCGGCAGTAAGCCATCACTTGGCATTGCTGCGCGTGGCAGGGTTGATCGAAGCCCGCCGCGACGGAAAACACAATTACTACTCCGTCAAAACCAGCCACTTCCAGCGGCTGATGAACGAAATCTTCACCAATCTCGTGCGTGGCGAGACGGACGAAGTTCGTTTTGACGACTTCCTGTTGAGCTACTCGCCGGACTACACGCGCTAATCGCGTGGAGTTGGCGATGATCCCGATTTGATTCGGTTTCACATATGACAGCCCGGTTTCGGCAACGAAACCGGGCTGTTTTTGTTTTCACAGCACCGCACAACCTCTCGTAGTCTGCCCCTTCGTAGCCTGACTCTCCAGAGTCGGGAAGTCCTCGCGCCAGCGAGAGCAGGGCAATCTTCCGGCTGCCATCACATCATCACTTTGGGCAGATCTGCCCAAAGTATCACCTCCGGAGAGATGCCGGCCCAAAGCCCAGGTTTTGAGGCCGCACCGTTTCTGTATTCAGGACAACGGGAACAACCCAAGATTTGTATTTTGAATATAAACTTTGAATATAAACGAAGAGGTCCAAGGGAGCATCAAGCCACCATCAAAGAACAGGTGCCGTAGAATGGGCACTCTTGCCGGCCCGGGTATCTCCGACGAAGAGACGGAGGAATGCCCATCCTACGGCTCTTCGATTGCTCGCAACGGAGAAGGCCATCGACTTGCGCTCTCGAACGGGGTTGAAATTGGGGTCGGGTGTTCAAATTTCAAAATTGGCCAGTCGATCAATCTTTCATTCATTGGTCGATTTCGGGCCAATTTTGAAATTTGAACGCCCGACCCCAATTTCGTTGATTTGCCTTCCGCAGGCTGAACCTGAAGTAGCAAATCTGCCAGCCAGTTCGAAGAGCGCTATGGCCCCGGTTTGAGTTTCTCGGCAGAGTTACGACCGTCCCTAGCCCCCCCCTCAAAGGCACGGATCATCGCACCTAAAAAAAGCACTGCTGGAGGTCGGCGACACAACTCTCAAAATCTGGAGCAGTAAGCATCGACCTCACACAGTGGCACGTCGATTAGATCCGGTACTCTAAGCCTGCTTTTCGTCCGCCGGCTTGGCGCCGCGTCCGGTCATCCAGACACACATCAAGCCCACCACCATCAGCAATCCGCCGGCGATGTAGGGATACACGTGGGAAATTCCGAACAGATAATTGCCACTCAGAGGCCCCAAAATCCGAGCGAGCGCGGAGGCACTTTGACCATAACCGAGCACTTCGCCTTGTTCGTGGTCACTCGTCCGTAGCGAGAGACTCGCCTGTAACGAAGGATTGAGAGCCGCAAACCCGATCACGCAGAAGGGGAGTACGAGATAGAGCTGATTGATTGACGAAGACCAGCCCGCCAAGCCTACCAGTGGCAAGCCCGCTGCCATCAACACGGCTCCCATGGCGGCCATGCGGAATTCGCCCCACTTGGGCAATAACCGACGCACCAGCAAACCTTGGCTGATCAGCAACACCATCCCCAGGAACGCAAACACGAAGTAGTTGGACTTGCCCCCCATCCCCATGGTTTCCGTCAGACGGGACAAGGTCGATTCAAACTGCGCGAACGCCAAAGTCGTCAAGAACATGGTCGCCATCAGCAACAACAAGTCGTGCCGAGCCAGAATCCGGGACAACCCCTTCAGCCCCCCTGGTTCTCGTACTACGACCTTCGACCCCGGCCGAAGTGATTCCGGCAACTTCAACAGGGCGAACAAAAATGCGATCCCGGACAATGCCGCGGCCACAGCCCCGGGACGCCAATCGGGAGCATCATTCAAACGCAAGGAAATGGCACCAATCAATGGGCCAAACACAAATCCAATTCCGAACGCGACACCGATGAGCGCCATCCCCTTGCCGCGATCTTTTTGCTCGGTACTGTCGGCAATATAGGCTTGCGCCGTCGGAATCGTGGCCCCGGCGATGCCGGCTGCAATTCGTGAAACAAACAGCCAGCCGAGGACGTCTAATCCCAGCCAAACCGTGCTTTGCTCAAGTTGCGAGACATAGCTAAATAGCGCATAGGAACAAGTTGACCCCAACAACCCGAGTAACAAAATCGGGCGCCGCCCCACGCGGTCCGAAACTCGCCCCCACAAGGGGGCAAAAATGAACTGCATCGCCGAAAAAGACGAAATCAGCAGCCCCAGCTGCAGATCTGTCGCATGGTAAAATTCGGCATACCGCGGCAGCAAAGGCAAAACGATCCCGAAGCCTAGCAGGTCGATAAACACCGTCACGAACACGATCAGCAAAGGCAATTTCGATCCAGACACAGGACGACTCTCTGGCAAAGGGAAAACGAAGAAAATTCGGGAGCAGGCCCGGATAAGGTATCCGACATGCTGAAATTTTCCCGTCGATGATCAGGGGATGAACGCTTGGCAGCCAATTTTCAGGTAGGCACGACACAAGTTTTTCGCACGTTAACCTCGGACAAACCACCAGGTCAACCAACACAACAAGGGAAACAGAACGAAAATCAGAGCCGAAGCGATGAGGGTCGCGCGGTTATCGTCGGGCCAGCGTGCCATAGTTTTTTCAGGTCGATTCACAAACGAAAGGAGGGCAATACAACCGGCAACATTCACCAAACCTCGTGTTGCACACGAAGCAGTATCGCGCCACCGGTCAGGGATGTTCTAACGGCGGATTCGTTCACAACAACCGAACCCACGCACCATTGCGGCGATTTTTCGGATCATTTTTCCGCAATCTGACAGGTCTGACGAGCCGTGTTGCAGAAAGATGTTACAATTCCCCGTAATTCGAATTCTTAGCAGGTGGCCGCCACAACTTAACAATCGTTCAATGCCTGCATTGCACAAGCATTTCGCTTTGCTGGTTGAGACGATATGATACCACGCTCGTTTTCAGGTGACTGCGCTGTCCGTATGTTGCCTCGAGCCATAATCGTCGACACGGTGTCGACTTTAGACAGTGTATAGTGATTGAACGCCTAGCGAATTCAAGGTCCAGCCAAGGGCTTAGGCCGTGACTTTTTCGCCGAGTGTTCAATCCAGGCTATTGTTTTGTGTCCAGAATCTGGACAGTGCCCGAAAGGCAGTTCTGAGCCTTGAAAGCCTTTATCAGCGACATCCACGGCAACCTTGAAGCGCTGCAAGCCGTCCTCGGTGAAATCAAGCAGCTCGGGATCGAAGAGATCTATTGCCTGGGTGATATCGTCGGCTATGGTCCCAATCCACGCGAATGCATCGATTTGGTGATTGCCAACTGCACCATGACGCTGCTGGGAAATCACGACCAGGGTGCCTTGTTCGACCCCGAGGGCTTCAACGCCCCGGCCGAACGCGCCATTTTCTGGACCCGGCAGCAACTCGAAATGGGTGATCCAAAACGGAATGAAATCCGTTGGGAATTCTTAGGTGAGCGTCCTCGCACCTTTCGAGAAGGAAAATTCCTCTTCGTGCATGGGTCGGCTCGCAACCCGTTGAACGAGTACGTGTTCCCGGAAGACATCTACAACCAGCGCAAGATGGAGAAGATCTTCGCTTTGGTTGATCAGTATTGTTTTCAGGGCCACACGCACGTTCCCGGGATCTTCACTGAAGGGCTCGATTTTTTCAGCCCTGAAGAGTTGAGCTTCCAGTACACCTTGGGAACCGAAAAAATCCTGGTCAATGTCGGTTCCGTCGGGCAGCCTCGAAACGGTGACCCTCGTTCATCTTACGTCGTCCTGGACGGCGATAAGTTGACCTTCCGCCGGGTCGAATACGACAAAGAAACGACGATTCGTAAGATCTATGAGATTACCGAGTTGGACAATTTCCTGGGCGACAGACTCCGCGACGGCCGGTAGGTTCGTGCAAGGCAACCTGCGACATACGCTCGGTGAACCCACGCAGGCCGCTGGAAACGCACGGTGTTGTCACTCGGTCATCTCAGTTCGATCGACATCGATCACCTGACACCCTCCAGGCCCGGCCTTCCTCCATGGAGGCTGGGCTTTTGATTTATAAGGCTTTATCCATGCTTCATGTTCGGGTTGAGCACAGGCTCAAGCCAATGAGCATCCGAATGCCAAGTTGAGACGACGCCCTAGCCACCTGTACTGAGCGATGATTGGCGGCTGGCGGCTGAAATCAGTACCATTCAGGCGGTTGAATTACCTCCCACAGCAGGTGATCTCGTCCGCGGCGGCTGACAGCAAATACGCGCTCGAAGTCCGACAAAAATAAGATAGTCTTCACGCCGTGTCCGCACGGCAGGATCAGCGGTTAGTATGCAAGAGCAGCAACGGTTTATGAATTTCATCATCGTCTCGATGATGATCCTGTGGATTTGGGGTCTGTTCATTCAACCCAAGCTGTTTCCACCTCCTCCCAAACCCGTTCCCGCCAAAGTCGTTAAAAAAGACGACGCGAAGAAGAACGGCGTGGACGCGTTCGAAGCCAAGCCGGAAGTGGGCAAGGCTCCCGCCGAGAAGGATGCCAAACCGCTGGAGTTGCCCAAGTACCCCCATCTCGATGATGTGGTGATCGGTTCCAATAAACCCGAATCTGGCTATCGCCTGTTGGCCAAGTTTGATTCGCAAGGTGCGACGGTTTCGCAGATCCAGCTGATTGATCGCCGCTATCACGATCTCGACCGGCCCAAAGAACCGCTAAGCGTCATTCATGTCGAGCCCAAAGCATCGTTGAAGACTCTTCAAACCGATGTTCCGGTCATCGACGCCGAGCTGAAAAAGCTGGGTAAGAGCCTGAAAGACGTCGACTGGGAACTCGTTAAGGACGAGCAACGGGAAGACTCGGTCACTTGGCGTTATCTGATGCCGGACAAATCGGTCGAAATCCGCAAAAAATACTCGCTCGAAAAGGTCGCCCCGGGCAAGACCGAGGACGAGTACAAGGCGTACAGCCTGGGCTTTGAAATCACGCTGACCAACCTCAGCGAGCAACCTCAGAAGTTGCAATACGTCCTGTCCGGCCCCGTCGGACTGCCGCTGGAGAACCGGTTTTACACCCAAAAAACGCGTGACATCGCGGTCGGATTCCTCTCTCCCGCCGGCGTGTTGACCCCTCAGCTCCTGACCCCCGACACGCTATATAAGAATCAGGTCAATCAGCGTGAAGAGGAATGGAAGACACCCCTGAAGTATGCCGGCATCGACGTGCAATACTTCGCCGCCTTGTTGCTGCCGCAAGCCAATCAGATTGAAACTCCGTACTTCAGCAGTACCAAAGCCGTTTTCGCTGACGAAGAGCCGCAGAACGTGAAAACGGACACCAAGTTCCGCACGGGAACCCTGCAGTTTACGTCCACCGAGCTGGACTTGGCTGCCAAGGATGCCAAAGACGGCGCGGCCAGCGTCAGCCACAAATTCTCGCTGTTCACCGGACCGAAACGGCCAGATTTGCTGCGTGCGATCGGTGCCGAACGGATCATCGACTATGGAATTTCGGGACGCTTGGGAGTGCCGCAACTGTTGTTGTGGTTGCTGTCCACCTTCCACCAAGGCCTGTCATTCCTACCTTGGCCCTACGGTTGGTCAATCATTCTGCTGACGATCGTGGTCCGTAGCGGTATGTTCCCGCTGTCGCGCAAGCAAGCCCTTGCCGCGGCCAAAATGCAGGAACTGCAACCTGAACTGACCGCGCTGAAAGAGAAGTACAAGAACGCCCCCGAGAAATTCGCCAAGGCGCAATTGGACCTCTTCAGCAAGAACAAATGCCATCCGCTCGGCGGCTGTTTGCCGGCTTTGATTCAATTGCCGATCTTCTTCGGACTGTATCAGGCCTTCAACATCTCTGTCGAAATGCGTGGTGCGCATTTCTTGTGGGTATCTAACCTGGCCGCTCCCGACAGCCTGTTCATGTTTCCCGTTGTGTTGCCGTTCCTCGGGCCGAGCTTCAATCTGTTGCCGATCCTGACCGTCTGCTTGTTCCTGGTCCAGCAAAAGATGCTGATGCCGCCAGCAACGACGCCGGAAATGGAGATGCAACATAAAGTCTTCTTCTACATGACCATTTTCATGGGCTACATGTTCTACTCGGTCGCGGCTGGGATGTGCGTGTACTTCATCGCCTCCAGCCTGTGGGGTCTGGCAGAACGCAAACTCTTGCCGAAGCGGCCCAACGTCGCACCGGGGGGAGTCCTCGCGCAAACGACGGCGACAACCCCAGGAAAGAACGACAAGATCAACGTCGATTTGTTGCCGAAGCCCAATGGGAAGTAAGCGGCGGCTCAATGACGAAGCCAGAATGACGAATGAATGACGAATGCCCTAATGACTAAGGGGCCCTAACAAAACCGTTGGGGGCAGTCCGGAGCCGCAATAATTCCAACGGCTCTAGACTGCTGCAGAGGTTTTGTCCGAGTTTGTCTGTCGTCACACGTCGTTGTGCGACTTTCCTATTTGGGTCATTCGACATTGGTCATTCTTTCGTCATTCGGATTTAGTCATTCGTCATTACACAACTCGCTCGTTGTAGCGACTTCGCCTGGACTCAAACGCCACTTGGCCAACCAAATCCAGAGCACCCACACATGTTTTTGCTGGACGACACCATCGCTGCTCTCGCTTCGGCTGCTGGACCGGGGGGGCGCGGTATCATTCGTTGCAGCGGGCCGCAGGTGGTGGAGGTCCTGAATCGCCGGTTTGTCCCGCGGAATCAAGCAGCGTGGACGGCCAGTTCGACAGCGGCACGGCATAGTGGTCTGTGGGAACTGCAAACCACCGGGCGACAAGTTCCGGTCGATCTTTATCTGTGGCCTAATCGCCGCAGCTATACCGGGCAACCCCAAGCTGAACTGCACACCATCGGGTCGCCTCCCATTCTGGAAGCGATGCTGGGGGACCTGTTCGAAGCGGGTGTCCGGCCGGCTCAAGCGGGCGAATTCACGCTGCGGGCGTTCCTCGCCGGACGCGTGGATTTGCTGCAGGCAGAAGCCGTACTGGGAGTCATCGACGCCGCGGATCACGTCGAATTGCAGACCGCATTGGCACAACTCGCCGGGGGGATTTCTCACCGGCTAACCGAGCTACGGGTGGAGTTTCTCGACCTGTTGGCCGACCTGGAAGCGGGACTCGATTTCACCGAAGAGGGCTTGGAATTCGTCTCGCGGGAAGTCCTGGTCGAACGGGTCATCTCGGCACGAAATGAATTGCAACGATTACTGGCCAGCACCGAGACTCGCACACGACATGCGGCTCGTTCCCGCGTGGTCATTGCCGGTCCGCCGAATGCCGGCAAGAGTACCCTGTTTAATGCACTCGTCGGACGGTCGGCGGCTTTGGTTTCGCCGATTGCCGGCACCACTCGAGACTACCTGACAGCAGAAGTCGACTGGCACGGTGCCGCCGTGGAATTGGTCGATACCGCAGGGCTGGAAGAGACCAGCGATGCCATCCTGCAAGTTGCCTTACAACTGCGAGCGGGACAGATCAAACAAGCCGATCTGATTCTGCACTGCACGGCCGCGGATGACACCAACGCCCGGCAAGAGATCGCCATATTTGACGCACACCAACTCCAAGTCGATCGGTCAAGCAGCCCGCAATCACTGCAAGTCATCACGAAATCGGATACTGCGAATACCTCTGACTGGCCACGAAATTCAGCCCGCATCATGATCTCGGCGCTGACGGGCCAAAACTTAAACGTGCTGAAATCCAAGGTGGCGGAGCTACTGAGTGCCGAGCAGGAGGGGGAAACCCACATCCTGGGCAGCAGTGCCGCCCGCTGCCGCGACAGTTTAGAGCATGCCATCGCGGCGTTGTCGCGGGCTGCAGACTTGGCTGCAGAAGGCGGGGGCGACGAGTTTCTGGCAACCGATGTCCGCGAGGCGTTGGATGAACTTGGCCGAATCACCGGAGCACTCTACACGGACGATTTGCTCGATCGCATCTTCAGCAAATTTTGCATCGGGAAATGAAACGGCATATCGCGAAGTCACGGCAAGGTGATCCCGAAACGCCCTTACTGCGTAATGCCCTTGGTGATCGCCATGAAGGCGTCTTCCAGGCTCTCGACTTTGCCTTGGAATTCGCTGACCTCAAATCCCTTGCTCAGCATATTCCGCAAGAGCAGGGCCCGGGCCGCTTCATCGGAGTCGAACTGAAATGTCACCGTATTCTGACCGGCAATGCTCACCAGAGCGACGAAGGGTTGTTCGGTCAGCCAGCGTTCCAACTGATCCACTCGTGAGAGGACACGAACGGTAATACTGGCTGCCGTCCGTCCCTGATGGCGGCGTTGCGTATTCCGTAGTTCTTCGATGGTCCCGCTCGCGAGAACCCGACCGGCCTCGACGATTGCAGCCGAATCACAGATCTCCGAAAGCTCGGTCAAAATATGCGAGCTGATCAGAATGGTCTTCTTCATTTGTCGCGCGAGGATGTCAATCAACTCACGCAGTTCGATCCGTGCCCGCGGATCCAAACCCGCCGCGGGTTCATCCATGATCAGGACATCAGGGTCACTGATGAGGACTCGTCCCAAACCCAGTCGCTGCGACATCCCCTTGGACAAGGCGTCAATCGGCTTATGAGCCAGCTTCCGCAATTCGGTAAAAACCAGCACTCGTTCCACCGCGTCGCGTCGTTGATCGCCCCGCAGACCGTAAGCGCGAGCAAAAAAATCGAGATACTCGACGACGTCCATATTGGGATATTTGCCGAACGCATCGGGCATAAACCCCAATTTTCGCCGGACAATATCGGGCTCATCGATCACGGAATGGCCATGAATGAACGCGTCACCGGCGGTCGGCGTATCCAACGTCGCCAGGATCCGCATTGTCGTCGTTTTGCCGGCACCGTTGGGGCCAATGAATCCCAGCACCTGCCCGGGCCAAGCCTTGAACGAGACGTTATTGACCGCACGCAACCGTCCAAAAAAACGGTACAGATTCCGACACTCCAGGGCAGGGGTGCCAGTACCAACCACCGGAGCACTGAGGGTCACAGTGGAGGACGCGGCTTCGGAAGCAGGCTGATCTTGGTCCATAAAGCGACCCCGGGGGAGGAGGGGAATGACGAATGACAAAACCCGAATGACGAAAGAATGTCCAATGTCCTAACGACGAATGGTAGTCTTCTCACGCTTCACTGCACAGACGATTCTATTCGACCGAACCATCTGCGTCTCTCCGGTGCCATAATATTGGTCATTAACTGGCTCACGACATTGTGGGCGACTCAATTTCTGGCGGCCGCTCGTCTTCCAACAGTGGCCATTCGAGTGTGAACTGGGCACCTTGACCGGGCTCGCTGATCACCGTGATTTCTCCGCCGTGTTCTCGCAAAATCTTCTGGCTGACCGCCAGCCCCAGCCCCGTACCGCGTGAGCCTTTGGTGGATTCAAAGATATTGAACAGCTTCGGCAGTTGAGCCGCAGGAATGCCGGGGCCGTTGTCGGTCACAATCACATAGACCAGTTTGGCCACCGGATCGTGCCCCGTTTCCACGGTGACCGCGGCTCCCGCCTGACCTTCAACGGCGTCCAAGGCATTCGTGACGATGTTGAGAATGGCTCGATTCAGCCCTTCGGTATCGAACATCGTCTCGGGCATGGTTGGGTCGAGCTGACCTGCCAACCGGGTGTGATTTTCCGCGGCACGTGCCTGCATCAACTCCAGAACATCATCAACCGCCTCGTTAACAGACGCCAACTGAGGAACCGGCTGCCGCTCCTTGCTGAAGGTCAGCATGTCCATCACAAGGTTGTAAATCTTGTTCTGATTCTTCTCAACAATATGCCACCCTTTACGGACCACATCTTCATTGTGATCCCGCAGCCCCATATCGATCAGATAACTACCGCCGCGAACCCCTTGCAAAATGTTTTTAATGTGATGGCTCAGGGTCGCGATCGTTTGCCCCATCGCCCCCAAGCGTTCCGCCTTTACCAATGCCTGCTGATAACGCTGATCTTCGACGGCCAACGCCGCCTGACGTCCGATCGCCACCATCAACCGCAAAAGGTCTTCGTTGAACCGATGGTTAACGCCACCTTGGGCCAGCACCTGTTCGGGAGCCGTGGTGATATCCACATAGATCACACCGGTCAGCTCATAACGTCCCTGCATGGGAACGCAGATGGCCTCGCGAATCCCCCCTTGGAGAATACTTTGGCCCGGCGCAAACCGGCTGTCGGCTTTCGCATCAGAAGTGCGAACCCCCTGCCGGTTGCGGAGCACATATTCCACAATGGTGCGCGACACCGGCATAGGCATCACGCCCTGGGTGCCTCGAACGGGACTGAAAACCCGGGGAATCATTTCGCTGGTCAGGGGATCCCGCAACATCATACAACCGCGATCGGCTCCGACAGCTTGCAGCGTCAGATCCAGAATTCGCTGCAACATCTGATGGATGGGAATCGCAGGGCGGACGGCTTCTTCCGAGATGCGATACAGAACCTGCAGATTGGCCAGCGTTTGGGCCAATGCCTGCTGCTGCGTGACGGGCCCTTTAATATGCAGCTCACTGCCGTCGGGCGCGACCCCTTCGCCGATGATATTCGACTGATCCTCGGGATCATGTTGGCCCAGCAGCATCACGTTGTGCGAGACATCCGCGGCGGGAGCCACTTCCCGTACCAGCGAAAACAGCAACACACTGCGGCCGATCTGAACTTGATCGCCATCCAGCAGACCATGCACACGGACCGCACGACCATTCACGAATGTGCCGTTGGAACTGCCCAGATCGGTCAGCGTGAAATGTCCATCGCGGAGCTGAATTCGCGCATGGGTGCGGGAGGCTTCGGTATCCAATAACCGAACCTCATTTTGAGGCCCTCGCCCCAACCCCACAGGAGCATCCCCGACTTCGATACGAAGTCCTGGTTCCACCCCTTGAATGACCAGCAATGTTGCCCGGGTCACAGCCCATAACTCCGCAGAGCAGGTTGATAAAGTTTATCGAGCATTCATCATAACAATCTCTACGACAGAGGAAACGCTGCGAGGTGAGATGAATGCCTGGCGAGTGCCGAAATCCGCTTGAGAAATGAGAACAATCGGCAGCAAAAGGTGTCACGTGGCTCAAACTGCGACGCCCCCGACTCAAACCACCCCAAACGGTTTCGTCATTCGGCATTGGTCATTCGACATTCTTTCG
>JAZKFE010000124.1:19615-27423 GCA_040386595.1 Planctomycetota bacterium
CCCTCTTCGGCGCTCCAGAAATCCAATAACTTCCGAGGCCACATCACAACCCGTGACGCGCTGAAAGGCCTGCCAGCCGGGAACGCCGTTGACCTCGATCACGTAACTACGCCCCTCACGATCCGTCAGCAGATCGATCCCCGCAAGAGGTGCCCCGACGGCGGCGGCCGAACGAATGGCCCAGTCTTCTTGTTCGGAGGTCAGAGACACTTGCCGCGCGTGTCCGCTGCGGGAAACGTTGACGCGAAAATCATCGGGGGAACAGCGTTGCATGCCCCCCAGAATGCGGCCGTTCAAGACCATGACTCGTAGATCGCACCCGGGATGATCGACAAATCGTTGCAAATAGAGGATCGACTGCGTCCGTTCGATGGTGCGAAAGGTGCGGAGTGCCAGGTCCGGATCGCTGACCCGCACGATGCCGCGTCCCTCGGAACCAAAAATCGGCTTGACGACCACATCGCCACCCAGGGCCTCGAAGACCTCCATGGCATAAGAGGCTGTTTCACAGACGACAGTTTCTGGAACCGGCAATCCGGCCTCGGCCAGGCGGGCCGTCGTGAGGTACTTATCGACAGCACATTCAATCGCTTTCGGGGGATTTAGAATGTCGATGCCGCGAGCTTCCAGCCGCACGAGTGCGTCCATCCGAAAGACGACTTGCTCCAATGAGCCGGGGGGCATCGTCCGCACAATGACGGCGTCACACCGGGTCAGATCGTGTCCGACTCCCGTCACCGCGGCAATCTGCGGCAGACCGACACTGGTCGCCAGTCGTTCGAAAGGAACGAGACTCGGAGTGTGGCCTCGATCGGCCATGGCGCGACAGAGATCGCGGGAATACCAACTCTCAGGGCGTCCCAAAATGGCAATATGCACGAGTGGCTTTGCTAATGACGAGTCGGGTAGTCAATGGGGAACTGGGTGGCTGATGTTTGAGGAAATCCATCGCCACCCCTTCGGTATTCCCCCTTAATCATTCCCTGAATCAGTTCTGCGGTGGCTGCTGATTCTGATCGACCTCTTGTTGTGAGTTCGGATCTGGATTCGCCTCGAGGCCGGGAATTGTCATATCGGAGGAATTGCCTTCGAGGAATTCGCGAGCCTCGGTGTGAGTCTTGCCCCCCAAGCGAGCCTCGGCGTATCCCACCATCTTTTTCAGCTCCTGGTTGTTGCCGTACAGAGAAATCAGGCTGCGCCAAATATTCTTGGCTTCCAGGGTTTGGCCATTCTGATCGTAATTATTGGCTTTACTCAAGGTTTTGGTGATCAGTTCCAAGCGTTCGGCCGCCGACTGACCTCCCGATTTCTGCAACACGGCAACGCGGCGACGCGCCAAATTTCGGATCGAGGCCGACTTTTCCTGCCCCTGAAAAACCGTCACCAGACTGTTGTATTGCTCCAGTGCGGTCACCCGGTCACCAAACTGTTCGTAATCGTAGGCCTTCTTAAATAGACGCTCGACTTCCTCTTTTAGCTCGCGACCTTTTTCGATCTTCACCATCAAGAGCTTTTCCGCATGGTCGGTATCGACGTCTTCCACAAACTGTTTGGCTTCGGCACTGTGTTTACCCGTCGGAAAACGCCGAACCAGCTCGTCGAGATACTCCGTTTTCGCGCGTTCGCGATCGTCAACTTTGTCCGACTTCATCAACGGCTGGGCGAGTGCAAACAAACGCTCCTCGCTTTTCGGCCACATCATGAAGACGACCAGTCCGACGACCACCGCCAGGCAGGAAGCCAGGAACCACGCTTGTTCGTAGATGGGTGCCCCGTCAGCCTTCTTCTTGCGTTTGCGTTTCAACAGGTTCTTGGCGAGATCCGCATCCCCCATGTTCGACACGGCAATGCCAGTCGGCTCACCGGTCACGTTGTGTTCGGCAACGCTGACATTGTGAGCGACTTTGTCGTTCACCTCACGCAATGCCTGTTCGACCGCCAAGGCGTCGCGCGGCCGCTTCTCGGGCTCTTTCTCCATCAACTGCAGAATGACTTTTTCCAGCCAGATGGGGCAATCGAGCACCTCGGTGCAAACCCGCGGCGGCTTCTTCGTGAGATGCTGCATCAACAGTTCGGCAGTCGTCTCCGTCTGAAACGGCACCTTTCCGGTGACGAGTTCATACAAAACCACCCCAAACGCATACAGATCTGTCTTTGCAGTAATCGGCGAACTGCCACTGATCTGTTCGGGAGCCATGTAGGCAAACGTGCCCAAGGTCTTCCCGGCGGCTGTCAGGGCGGTGGCATCGGTGATCCGTGCCAGTCCGAAGTCAGCCAGTTTGATGCGACCTGTTTTATCGAGCATCAAATTTGCGGGCTTCAGGTCGCGATGGACGACGCCATTCTCGTGAGCATGTTCAAGCGCCGCACAGATCTGGATGCCGTATTCAATCACTTGCTGCCAGGCAAACTTGCCTCTTTTCCGCAGGAGCTCAGACAGTGAGCCCCCTTCGACCAGTTCCATCGCATAGAACCGCTGCGTCCCCAGCCGGCCGCCGCCATAACATTGCACAATGTTGGGATGCTTGAGCTTCTTGAGGATCTCGAGCTCACGGGTGAACCGTGCAATCAGCTTCTCGTCCTCTTGCAACCCGGGAGAGAGCAGCTTCAGCGCGACGCGCTGACCGGTCTTGGTGTATTTGGCGCGGTAGACGACGCCCATGCCACCGGCACCGAGCTGATCTTCGAGCTCAAAGGGGCCGATCGAGCGGTTCTGCATACCGTGCATTCCCAAGCTTAATCTGTGGTGCGAATAGCGGGTACACAACCTCGCGACACACCTGAATTGGTATCATTGACGACGACGGTCTGATCAGACAAGTCTAACCCGAATTGTTCCTGACTTGGGTTCCGTTTGCAACAAACTTCACTTCTTCTTGTTGTTTACGCAGGTTTAAGCCCCTGTTGTTGTGGAAATTTTTACAATTCCACCCACGACCGGCAGCTTTGACTGGAGTTTTGAGGTTGACGGTTTTTCTGACATGTGGAGAATCCCCGCCAGGCTTACCCAAAGCCCCCCCGGATCTGTCGGGTTGTCCGCACAATCAAGTCAGAATTTCCTGTGTCCAAGTAGTCTAGCAGGTCGAGATCGCAATCACTGATGTCCGCCAACTGCTCGCCAGCACCCAAGTGCGAGCACTCCGCAACATCCCTAGTTCGATCTGCTTTTTTCCTTGTGATCTGTTGCCAGACCCCGCAAGAACAGGTCTTCTCGTGAATACAGCACTCGTTTACCTGCTGGCTGCAAGCATGGGCTTCGCAGACACCAACGTCCAACCTGCCACCACCCCGGTTTCGGCGGGCTATTCCGCCGCGCTATCGGATGTGAGCAGCGAAGGACCAGTCAGCGACTGGATTTCGTCCCGCTTCGGCTTTGGAGGTTCCGGGCCGAATGAAGGACGCAACATCATTCGAGGGCAGGGGGGCGAAGCGCCCGCTTACGACTCCGCTCCGCAGACTCGATCCTCGGCCGAGGCTCAGACCTTCGTCCAGGGTGTGGATCCGAATCAAGGCATCATCAATGGCCCGGCACTGGGGCAACCCTATCAGCCGTCCGCCCCATATGATCCATTCCTGGGTGGCAACTCAGGCGCATACGATCCGCTGGCCGTTCAAGGAAATGCCCCCCCGGGCCTGGAATACTACGATCCGTATTCTCGCGATTTCCAATATGGAATTCTGGGAGCACAACCGTACCGACTGGGAATGGTCGCAAACCACGACCTGGGCTTCATCTTCCCGTCTGCGACTCACAATAACGGAGTCAGCGGTGACTTCAGCGTGATTGAGAGTAACCACCAATGGCGGCATTCCAGCTATCTGCCATCGGGAGCAATCTTCTCGTGGAAACCCGAATTTAACTACCGCGGCTGGTCCGGACCGAATGGTGTTCCGATGCCCGGTCATGCGTACCGGTTTGCCTCCGACATCGAATTGGGCGGGCAGGGGCCCGGTCCCTGGGGATTCCAGTTGGGCTTCACGCCGCAGATGGCAACAGACTTCGACAAGCAGTTGAACAGTGACGCCTGGATGTTCGACGGTCGGGCCATGCTGTTCTTGAAAGCCGATCCCACCTTGATGCTGGTCGGTGGTGTGGGCTATTGGGATCGCGTGAAAGATCGCATCATCCCCTATGCCGGTGTGGTCTGGACACCCGATGATCGCTGGGAATTGCGGTTGTTGTACCCGAAATCACGCGTCAGCGTGTTCGTCGGCGACTGGGGCTACGGCGGCGTCTGGCTCTACGGTTCAGCCGAATTCAACGTGGAAGCCTACCAAGTGGGACTGTCCACTTTGAACAGCGGCGACCAAGTAGAGTTGCGTGACTACCGGGCGTTGATCGGTTTGCGATCCGACAACGGATTCGTCTCATCGTTCCTCGAAGGGGGCTGGGTCTTCGATCGCCACGTCGATTTTGCCGGCAAGACGCCCGACTTCGATATCTCCGATGGCTGGATGATTCGCGCCGGTATCCGGTTCTAATGACCTGAATCAGTAGGTGATTCTGGCCACTCGTTTGCTCGCAATCTCATGGATAGGCAACGATGGTAGGCTGGTCTTGGCAATCAAAACAGATATTTAATGGCTTGGAACTTCTGGGCCAATGACGCTGTCAAGAAACATCATCACCATGTACTTGTCATGCGTTCCCCGTTCAACATCTTTGCCATTTACCAACATTGTTGTCGAAGTCTGCGTACGGAGTTCCAACCGCAGGTCATCGGCGGTAACGTCCTTTGTCGATTCTCTAACAATGCTGACGATCTCCGTATAAGGGATGTGCCGCCATTCTCCATCAAACATGGCTGAGACACCGCCTGTAGTGAAGACAATCCAGTCGGTCGTGGAGCCACCATCGTTTCGATAGCAACCCACGACCGTCTCTGTGTCTTTCGGAAACTGTACTGCGAAGGCTGGGGAATTCAGCGCGATCTGTTCTGCAGGAAGATACCTTTCCAATCGCCTGAGTTTTCGATGTGCATGTGACGCAACGGAAATATGCACGATTTCTTCCAACCAGCATTGAGCCATCAGAAAATCTAAGATCGCGAAGCAGGCGCCAAAAGACGCCGCTATTCTGCCGCTCCGCCAGCTTCTAACCGGGCCAAACGTTCGCGGTTGTCTTTGTAATCGTAATCGTATTCCAGCACGGTCTGGTAATACTGCATCGCGGCATTGTTGTCCTTCAGCTCCTCACAGACACGTCCCGTGTAGTAATGGAGATCCAGGAACGCATCTAAGTCGTCCGACTTGCACTCCGGCACAGCCTGCTCGAACTGCCGGCGGGCCAGAGGATATTGTTTCTCGGCAATGAAACATTTTCCCAGATTGATCAGAGAATCGACTTTACGACGAGCGTCACCACGTGATTTCTGCAGCAACGGAATCGCCAGCTGATGCCGTTTGTCCTGCATATAGAGCAGGGCCAGGTCGAACTTCAACGTCATATCCTGTGGATAGCGTTCAATCCGTGCGGCATAGACCTCGATCTCTCGCAGCAGCAGTTCGCCCTTCACTTCCTGATATTTCCGCTTGGCGGATTTGTCTTCCATATCGGCCAGTGCCGCTTCCTTCGCGAAGCCCACCGCCCGGCGCATCAGATCCAGCTGCACGTCTTCCAACTGCTCGCGGATCTTGACCTCGCCGCCTGAGACTTCCAACGCCTTAGCGAGGGCCTCGGCCGTTTTCTCCAAGTTGCCTTCGCGACGCAGAAAATCGGCCAGCTTGAGGTAGTTGTCTTTATTCGCTGGATCTTTGCGGACGGCACGTTCGAGGTCGGCCTGAACCGACATCCCGGGACCATCCGCCGTGTCCACATTCATTTTATCGGCGAGGACTTTTTGGACCTGCCGGATGTCATTCGCGTTCTCATAGCCACCAAGATGGACGGTCTTCTGAGCCGACAGAGAAGTGATCTTCTGCCGTGCCTCGCCGTCCAGCTTGTCGATTCGCAGCAGTTTGGAGAAACACTCGATGGCTTCGTCGTAGTTGCCGCGGCCTTCATATAGCCGGCCCAGCGTTCGCAAATATTCCCGATTGTTCGGGTCGCCTTTGACGGCCCGTTCGAAGCAGAACAGGGCTGGCTCCAAAAAACCGACCGCATTCAACGCATCGCCGAGATCGGCTTGTAGACCAGCGTCCCAAGGATTGAGGGCCAATCCATCTTCACACGACGTGATGACCGAGTTCCAGTCGCTCTGCATGCGGCTTTTCTTGATGGAGGCTTTGGTCCCCATCAAACGCATGCCCACCATCGACGCCCCGGTGCCGTTATTGTTGTAGCGGCGTTCTGTCGCTCCGCGGAGGGACTGGCGATACAGCAGGTTTTCCGGCACCAAATTCACCGACTGGCGGAACATTTCGCACGAATACTCCCAGTTCTGCTTCATCATGGCTTCAGTGCCACGCTTGAAGCAGTCTGTAGCGAGCTTCTTCTTGCGATCATCAGACATCGGTGGATTGGCCATTGCGAATGTAAATTCCTGTGGAGAAACCAACTTGAAGCCAGACTTGGTGCGAACAACCACGAGGCTGCTGGAATTTCTTATTATTTCCTTTTCAGAAATGCAAGTATAGCGGGAATCGGTCGCATTGCAGTTTCAATCGCCACGCTCTTCAACCATCTTCAACAATGTATTCGTGTAAGCCTCGTTAAAACGATCCTGTTTCACGGCCCCCTCATAACTCCAAATCGCGATATCCAACCAGCCCATCACATAGGCGGCATCACCCAGATTGGCCTGCAAGGCAGCATCCCACGGATTCAATGCCAATCCATCTTCGCAAGAGAAAAGCACCGAGTTCCAGTCGCAAAGCAGGCGATTCTTCTTGATCGTGGACTTGGTTCCGATCAATCGCATCTCAGCCATCACAATGCCTGTGCCATTGTTCTGATAACGACGTTCTGTCGCCGCACGAAGTGCCTGGCGATAAAGCAGGTCATCCGGCGCCAAGTTCACCGACTGGCGGAGCATTTCACACGCATACTCCCAATTCTGCATCTTCATGGCGGCAGCGCCACGCTTGAAGCAGTCGGTCGCCAGGGTCTTACGATCCTCAAAAGTTGGAGAACTGGCCATTTCAAGTGCCATTTCTGAGCAGAACCCCACTCAAGTTAGAGCACAACAGAACTGGAAGAATGCGTTCGGGTGATATCTCTAATTATTTCGTTTTCGCGCATGCAAGTATAGGAGAATTCTTTGCGATGCTCGAATCCGAAGCGATGCCATTACCCAACTTTCCAAGTCGGGTGTCTCTCCGTAGCCAGACTCTCTGAGTCGAGTATTTTTCTGGTAGGAGACCCGACTCAGAGGGGCTGGCTGCGGCCGGACTACGGACTTGATGGCAGTTGCTGGTGCTGCGGATCAATTTCCCGCAATTGGCGGAGGTGAAATTTCTCAGCAGACTCGTCCTGGAGCAAGCGAGCCATGTTCGCCTGGTAGCGGTGCCAATCACGTCGCGAGTTGAGGTTCTGCTCGACTGAAACAGCGGGTGGCAGGGTAGCCGGCAGGCGGTAGTCCGAAAATTGGTGCGGCAACAGCGAGGCCAACGTGCCGTCAGCGGTGTTGACGTCGGTCAATGCCATGTCTCGAGCCCAGGCGGCAATCTTTTCAGGGGGCAGGGCATTCGGCTCGGGAAGATTCCACACCCGCAAGCAGTCTCCACCGACCACCGCAATCCGCCGGCCGTCGGCACTTAGATCGGCGGCCGTCAGCGAACAGGGATGCCGCAAGGGGGGCGTCAACGGCTCACCGCGAGACCAATCCCAGATCTGAACGGAACCGGCTTCAGTCGCCGTGACAAAAGTA
>JAZKFE010000125.1:0-1925 GCA_040386595.1 Planctomycetota bacterium
GACGCAGGCGATGGGTAGCCCAGATTCTCGAATCTGGGTGAGCGCCAGCGAACAAGAGGTTTCAGTTTTTGAGAGTCCGCGTTTCCTTTTCAACTTGGGGGAAGCAATCCGCGACTTGATTCTCTGCCCGCTATTTTTCATTCGTAAACAGTTCTCAGTCGGGAACTCTGACAGGCAAAAGAACCTTCGGAAATCGAATGAGCCGCAACCTCTTGTTCGCTCCGCTCACCCAGATTCGAGAATCTGGGCTACCCGGAGGGAACATTACCAGTTTGTCACGCTGATCCAAGGGGCGAATTTGATCATTTGCCGCTCCTTCGACATTCTGGTTTCGGCATTCGTCATTTCCCTCCCCCAACCCCATTCTTGAATTGCCCCCGGGCTTGTGTTACCGTGCGATGCTTGGTCGGTGTGCGGTTTCCGGTCGTTAGACGGGCACTCTCCGACCGTGGTGATCGCCGGTAATAACCGAGCAGCCCGTATCCTTGGGCATCAAGCTGAGTGAGCTTCGCGCGGAGCTGATTCGCATCGCAGATTTCACGAAAGGCCTTTCATGTATCACGTGACACTTCTCCCCGGTGATGGAGTTGGTCCCGAAATCGCCGAGGCCACTCGGCGGTGTGTCGACGCCACAGGGGTGAAGATCGACTGGGACGTTCAAGAATGCGGTATCGAAGTCATCGAGAAGGTGGGCAAGGTCCCCGATTCGGTGCTGAAGTCGATCCGCGCCAACAAGATCGCTCTCAAGGCGCCGATTACCACTCCCATCGGCAAGGGCTTCCGTAGCGTTAATGTATTCCTGCGACAGGAATTGCAACTTTACGCCTGCCTCCGTCCCTGCAAGACCTACAAGGGTGTGCGGACTTACTACAGCGATTCGAATGTGAACCTCGTCATCGTCCGTGAAAACACGGAAGATCTGTACGCCGGTGTCGAATTCGAAGCGGGCAAACCCACCACTGCCGATCTGATCAACTTCATCAATGGCATTGCCACTGGTCGCAAGATTGATACGGGACTCGACACGACCGGTATCAGCATCAAGCCGATGTCAGTCGAGGGAACTCGCCGGATTGCTGACTATGCGTTTGATTGGGCCATTAAGAACAACCGCAAGTCGGTGTGCTCAATCAGCAAAGCCAACATCATGAAGTTCACGGACGGGTTGTTCTATCACGAAACCCGCGCCGTCGCGAAGGCCTATGGTGCCCGGTTCGAAGAGACCAAGCTGGCCGACGGCATTGCTGCCGATCCGGTCCTGAACGGCAAGGTCCCCAACACCGAAGGCAACCTGCTGTACCAAGAACGCCTGATCGACAACATGTGCATGCAGCTCGTGCAGAAGCCCGAGTTGTACGACGTGATCGTCGTTCCGAACCTGTACGGCGATATTCTGAGTGACCTGTGTGCCGGCCTGGTTGGTGGCCTGGGCGTCGCCCCGGGTGCCAACATCGGTTCGGACACCGCGATGTTCGAAGCCGTGCACGGCAGTGCTCCCAAGTACAAGGGCCAGAACAAGGTCAACCCGACCGCTCTGATCCTGTCGGGTAAGATGATGCTGGCTCACATTGGTGAGAAGGAAGCCGCCGAGAAGCTCGAGCGAGCCGTCTGTGCCGTCATCGCCGAAGGCAAGGACGTCACCTACGACATGAAGGCCGACCGCAACGATCCGACCGCTGTCGGAACGGCACAAATGGCCGACGCCATCATCAAGAAGATGCAAGCTGAGTAATTTCAGCTGGCCAAAATAGACTAACAGGCTGGGGACAAGTTGAACTTGTTCCCAGCCTGTTAGCATTTAGGCTTCTGCAAACCATAGTCGTTGTTCGCTCCGCGAACTGAACGCGATCGCAGTAGCGAGGTGGGATTAGCATTGAGGTGCCATGACGAACTCCGGCCGGCTACTGCGAATGCGTTGTGTTCGC
>JAZKFE010000125.1:1935-7010 GCA_040386595.1 Planctomycetota bacterium
GAACTGAACGCGCTCGCAGTAGCGAGGTGGGATTGGTGTTGAGATTGAGTGCAGAATCCGGCCGGCTACTGCGAATGCGTTGTGTTCGCGGAGCGAACAACGACTATGGTTCAAGATTCTGACCAAAGCCGCTGTCACCGAAGCCGGACGCTGGAGCCGAAATCCCAGCTCAACAGCTTGCCGTTCCAATCGGTCACAACATACAGCCTGCCGCGGGTCGTGAACCGCAGGGCCACCGACACCGGTCCCGTGAAATAGGGAGCCGGGGGAGCGACTTTCAACACTTCATCTTGCTCGCACTGTGGCGGCAACTCGGATTTACGAGTCGGCCACGCATTGAAACTGGTCGCCAGCGTCAGACCTCGAAGTGAGATCGACAAGCTATTCACCCCCAACGGGGACATCGTGGCTGGCGCCATCTGGCGCTGCGGGTCAAGACACCAATCGGCGACAAACAGTGGCCGTTCGATGACTGGTGTGGAAGCAGCTTCTACGTCGGAAACGCTCTCACAGCCCGGCCCCGGCACAGTCGTCGCCTCGGCCGCCGTCAGGGAAACATTCTGCAAGCTCCACACACGAATCGATCCCGCCCGCGTGCCAGTGACTGAGATCTTCCCATCCGCCATGAACAGCACGCTGCGCGCATGACAGGTGACAAAGTCGACGAGATCATCTAAATCCGGCTGAGGTGATACTTCACGTTCATCCGGTTGACCGAGGGCGCGACGGACATATCGAAATGCCGTAAATTTCGGAGCCAAATTGGGGGCATCCCCCGAGGCGGATACAGTTACCTCACTAGGCTTCGACGTGCTTTCAGCCGTCGCGACGGCCGCAGTGGCCGGTTCTCCGGAAGGTTTTATCGAATCGCCACAGCCAAGGGGCGCAACACTGGCCACTTCAACGGGAGTTGGAAGTTTCGCCGGCAACAATTCCGGTACGCGGATCGCAGCGGGGGAGGCAGTAACCCCGGACCGTGTCGCCGCTTCAACAACCGGCGGTTGGTCTGGTGGTAGTCGCAGGGAAGGTGAAATCGGGATCAGCATGGCCGTCGCAACGACGGCCGCACGACCACACACCGACAGCGATTTGGGAGCCGTGCCGCACATAATCAGCCGCAAACGCTGACGCAACAGCGGAACTTCCCCCAGACCACAGGCGACAGAAGGCACCGCCGCATGATCTTCCGCCAGAAAATCCACCGTGGCCAGCAGCGCATCGGCGTACTGTCTCTGAGCGGCCGGGAACTGACTGACGACCCAGGCGTCGCAGCATTTTTCTTCGGAGATCTCTAATTCTTGCCGCGCCAACCAAATGATCGGATGCCACCAGAACAGCCCACTGGCCAGAAACTCCAGCAACCGCACGTAGTGGTCGCCCCGGCGATAATGGGCCAACTCGTGTGTCAGCAGCGTCGCCACAGCTCCTTCGTCCAGTCGATTAAGCAAATCGGTAGGAAAGAGAATTCGCGACTTCCCGCCAACCGACCACAACATGGGCGAGACAACGGCTGGCAAGAGCCAGACCTCGGGAGCATGCGACAGCCCCATCGGCCCGGCAAGCCTGTGTGTCAACTTCTGCAAGGCTCGCGGTCCCAGACGCGCATATTTGAGAAACACCTGGGTAAACCGGACGATCTGCCAACCCTGCCAGGTAAACCAGCACAAGGATCCGCACAACCACAGGCACAGTCCAGGAAGAATCAACTGTCGCAAAAACCGCAACGCCGTCCCAGCAACGCTCCAGTAATCGATGGTCCACGTACTCTGCAGATTTCGGCGGATCCCTCTGGCGGTATCCGCCGAGCGAGACGCTGTCGGCAACACTGGGCCCTGTTGGCCTTGCACTTGCCCCTTGGAAAATTGGCCGGACTGGGCCACGTCAGCGGGTGCAACCACACGACGCACAATCTGCGACGACTGGGCACTGGGAAGACGCCATTGTACGGGAACGAAATACAACGGCGGAGCAACCAGCTTCACCAGTACCAAGATCCAAAACGCGTGCACCAGCGCCGGACGATGCCAGAACCGTCCCAAGGCAAGGACGGGCAGCGCCAACACTACTGCGAGTAGGGCGTTCATCAATCCGGTTTCGACCAGCGAAATCACGGTGAGTCCTTGGTGGCCCGCTTTGAAAGTAATGAAGCACGGCGCTCTTCGAGGCAGCGCCTGGAAGTGACCGAGTAATGGGGAACTGTCATTTGTTGCGGCTGGGATGAGAGGCACTGGCGGCCTGGCTTCTCATCTGTTTGCTAGACTGTTAGGAACGACTCTGTGTCAGTGATTTCAGAGCCGTTGTCAGTACTGTCTTTAATCCGTTTGCTCAGTCCGCTAATTGTCGGCCAGACTAAACTAATCAGACTTGGGGCATCCGCAGATTTGTCTCTTAAAGGTAAAGAGATTTCCAAATCTGGCAATATGCAATTCGGCCTATAACAGTGCGTGACCCGGGGTGCATCGCACTGTCCCCCAGACAGTACAGAACCATGCCCCCCGCCTAATTCTCAATCCGTTGAGAATTATAGGACGTGGGGCCAAATGAAAAGTGACTTCTCTCGTCAATTAATTAAGACGTTTGGTCGAGCTCGTTCAGCAGACCACGGAGAGACGCCCTGTCTTCTGCGCTGAAAGAATCAGCCTTGACGAGATAGGTTAATAGCGGGGCCAGCGCGCCTGAACAGAGCTTATCGGCGGTGGCTTGCAGGCTCTTGCGAATCACGTCGCTGCGTTGCACGGCGGCGTGAAACAGATAGGGCCAGGATTCTCGATTGCGAGTCACATAGTGCTTCGCTTCTAAACGATCCAGGAGCTTCTGAACGGTCGCGTTCTGCGACCCCGGCCCCCCCGGATACAAGACTTCGGTCAGTTGGCGGACAGTGCAGGCCCCCCGCTCCCACAGCTGTTGCAACACAGCGAGTTCGGCATCGGGGATGTCTTGTGGTTTACGTGGCATGGCGTGTAATTCTCCGGGAACAAAAGACATTCCAAAAACAAAAAGATGAGTTGTCTGAATGGTCTGATATGAAGCGAAATAAAACCGGACAAACTCGAAAGGTTACCGACGATATGTCGGTATCCCTAGAATCAAGGATTCAGTAATTAAACTGACTTGGAAACTTTATGTTAAGGAGAACTGACACAGACACCTCAATGTTGATCACGGAGAAGACGAGCGATGCAACAGTTCGACTTCCGCCCATCCGGCTGGATGATCGGACGCAGAGTTTGGAACGAGATGAGATTGTCTACACTTTAAACCACGGATAAATACCCAGTCAATCCGCTTCTGAGTGAAATCCCCCTTAGAGAACTGACCGAAGCAGTCGATGACACCGGGCTCTTGGGCCAATTGAATCAGCTGGGGCTCTGTGATTTTCGCGTTAAGATCCCCCATTAAGATCGCAGGAGCAGGGACTTCCAAAAATTTGCGAATGATGACTCGCAACTGGTTTTGCCGATCCGTCTTGCGATCCAGATGTGTTACGAGAATCGTCAGTTGCGCACCAAGATCAGGGGCGCCCACTGGAATCTGACACTCCACGTAGTTGCGAAATCCGTTCCCATTCGCGCGATCAAACGGAACTCGCTTCCAACTGGAGACCGGCAATCGCGACAAGACTCCCTGGCCAAAATGGGGCCCCGACCATGTCTCCTCTGTCGGAGCAAACAACCAACCGAGCCCCAAAAGTTCCCCGAGTTGCTCTGCCTGATTGCGCGGATCCTGCCAGCCTGGGCCGCGAACTTCGTTCAGGCCCACGAAATCAAAGCCCTTCAAGACTTCCGCCGTTCGCCGCAAGTCCAGCCGGCGATCAAGTCCGAAGCCGCCATGAATATTGAAGGTCGCCACTCGAAACCGCTCGGGCAGAGCAGTCAGGGCAGGGGGGCCGGAAAAGTGGGTTCCTTCCGCGGCGCCCGCAGCCCATTCCCAATTCGCGACTTCGTATCCGAGTCCCAGCAGGACCACCGCAATAATTGCCAGTGTCGTGAGGCACAGCCGCCGGGAACGATCGCATCGCGGAGAGTTGGATGCGGATTGCGAATCAGACACAGTCGCAGACATGAAACAATTTCTTTCACAAGCAATAACCGCACACAACTTCAGGCAGCACGTCGCAAACCGACCACAGGTGGAGGGGCCAGCTCGCGATCACCCGCCGCCAACCGATCAGCCACCAACTGGCAGCTATCCATTTCTACCTGCAACTGCTGCCGAAAGGTTTCAATTTCCGGCTTCGAAAGTCCGCCGGGAACCGACAGTGGCTTCCCCACGACTCCATAACTGACCGAAAACGGTCGCGGAACGATCAAGTCAGTCCAGCTCCCCTGCACCCGCCACACACGCGAAGCCATGAAGCTACAGGGGATAATGGGAACGCCGCTCAATGACGCCAGGCTGATAATCCCCGGCGAGATCACTCGCCGCGGACCGCGCGGACCATCGGGCGTCATACAAATATGTTGCTCCTGGGCTTCTTGAATCAGATGCCGCAGGGCCATTGTGCCACCTCGATTGGTCGAACCGCGGACGGTTCCCAAGTAGAAGTAGCGCATGGCATACGTCAGGAAAGATCCATCCTGATGCTGACTGACCAGGGTTGTCATCCGGTTCGCTGGTGTCTGCTGGCGAATCGTGCGTCGCAGCATGATCGGCAGCAACATTGTGTCGTGCCAGGTCGACACGATGTAAGTTCGAGGGCAATCAGGCTCTAAGGGATGCCACGTCGGATCATCCATCTGCATCCGGAACGTCACGGTGGAGGCCAGCGCGCGAGTAAACCCGCCCAGCACGCCCCCCGCGATCTGATTGAGCAACCGACTCCGAATCCGCATACGCCCATCCCTGACAGCACAATCCCGCAGCCCTGCGGCCTGAAATACGACCCGCCAGAATTTTAACATCCCCCACAACCAGGGGAACGTCAATTTTGAGCAGTGAAATTGGGGGACCAACTGGCAATTGATCAGCCACGCCAGAAACGCGAAACCTCGCCCCCCTAGTGCCGCAAGAAACCCTGGGAGGGTGAGGCTCCTGCCGAACCGCTCAGTCTTTCGAGTGCCAGTAGACTGAGCGGT
>JAZKFE010000125.1:7020-12065 GCA_040386595.1 Planctomycetota bacterium
AGCCTCACCCTCCCAACGATCTGAACCACGCTCCGGCTTGCGACGGCATCTCGCAACAAAACGCAACGTTCAAAACACAAAGGCACAGAGAACACCGCGGCGAAGGGTTGCCCTTCACTCCGCAGTAATATCTGTGCCTTTGTGTTTTGAACGTTGCCGGTAACCGGAGCGAGACGGCAAGCAAGCCACCACGCCATCACCGGCTTAACTACTGCGGCTTCGCAGCACCTTGTCGCCGAGCCATCTCGAGCTTGGACAACGGCTTGCCGTCCGCTCCGACCATCGATGCTGGCGCGGCGGCGGGTGCCGCAGCGGGAGCAGGGGTCGGTTCCGGAGCGGCAGCGGCCACAGGTTCCGCAGCCGGGGCGGCGGCTTCAGCAGCCTTCGCCTTCGCAGCCGCTCCTTGCAGACGAGCCTGTTCCAACTTCGACAGCGGCTTATCACCCGCCGGGGCAGCCGCAGCAGCGGCCTTGGCCGCACCTTGCTCGCGAGCCAACTCCAGGGGGCTCTTTTTGACAGCTGTGCTTCCCGCGGCACCTTGTGCCCGGGCCAGCTCCAGCGGGCTCTTGCCAGCAGCCGGGGCGGCGGGTGCCGCTGCAGCTGCGGGCTTCTTCGCCGGCTCGGCGTGCTTCTCAGCCACCTTCTTCGGCAGCGGAGCAGCAATCACATTGAGATACGAGAGATCAATGTCATACCAACTGATATCCACCGGGCCATCAAACTGGACCAGGGCGCGGCCATTCATGTTGATCGTTTTAATGCGACCACTCAGCCCGACAAATCGTTTCAGCTCCGGAGTACCGGGATCAACTGTCACCCATTTGTCGGTGAAATCACGCTTCAGACGCTCGACCGTTTCGAAGGACATGGATACTTCCCGCCTGACATCGTCTCTAAATAATTTCGATCGAATACTCTGCATGGAAGAGTATTGAAATATTGCAGTATGTGCCGTGGTCTGGAATCGACACCGTTTCCGGGCAGGGCAGCTCGTCGAATTCCAGTCCTGTATTCTGTTCGCCTGAGACAGGTAAATCAAGCGACGGGTTTCAACCGCCACTGATACTTCCAGCGCAACGTGGTCCGCTGTTTCTCCATCTTGGCCCCGGTGAGATCGGGCATTCGCATATTAAACGTCGTTTTTGAGGGCGCCGACGACGTCTCCCACTGCGTCACGACTGCTGGCTGAGCGGCCAAGGCTTCCGTCGTCAGGCTCCACCGCTGCTCGGCATCATCGCGCGTCAACGGGGCATGCACGTCGTAAGTGCTGAGCGACAAAGGCCCTGCGGGATGAGCTTGAATTCGGACAGCCAGATCGAAATCGATCATATTCAATCGGGAATCACAACGGATGGCTCCCGAATAGTGATTCTTGCCCGATTGCCCCAGCAACTGCACTTCGCCGATGTCTGGATCAATTTGTTCGAAATACACGTTCTGAAAAGCAGGGCTGCCCGGCCAAGGTTGTTCGGAAGTCCCTTCGACGGAGGTCACTCCCGGCAACCATTCTCGCCCTTTAGCCCGCCAAAGTTGATGCTGCCAGCGGTCAATCTGCCAGGAAAATTCCAACCGCCAACCGTTCCAAGTCAGCAGGTATTGTCGCGGCAGCTGTGTAACTTCCAACATGAAACGGTATTTTCGCTAAAAGTGTGGGCCCAGCAGCGGCCGTTCAAGATTAGGCCGCAATTCCGTGGCCGACTGACTGTACGCTCCTGAATCCTTGATAGTACCATTGGTAGTGCAGGCTACACAACGTCTTTATATTATATGCTTTGCGCAGACTGAAAGAACACCGACATTCAGTCGATTGTGGAGACAGCTGAGACGGATTGCACCAACACTTAAGTCCACGGCAACAATTCGCCATTTTTGGGGCGACTGCGTACGGCACACGCGATTTCATGACGCAACGGCAAAACAAATTTCCGGCAGCGATTCCAACGCCGCCGACAGCACCAACTTTCGAGTGGTCCGCCCACTCATTGAGATCCTTGCAAATTCAACCGAAAAAGGGTAGTTTTGTTCTATGACACGAAACCCTGCAAATAACTCCAGCGCTGACGATTCCTGGGAACAACTCGAGGCCGATCTTTTCGGCGTTGAAGTTGGCAAAGAATACACAGCCAGTGAACGAGTGGCCTCTGAGCCCGCTCCCGATGTCGCTGCGCAGGCTGACATCATCGTTGCTAAACCCATTGAAGACGACGACTTCGGAGATTTCGGCGCCGGCTTGGTGGAGTCTGTCGCCGCGGAACCGCGTCGCGCTCCCGCGAAGCCGAAACCGGCTCCGCCCGCCCGGAAACCCGTCGCGAAAGCCCCTGAGCCTGTCGCTCCGGTGAAGGTTGTTCCCGTCGAGTTACCTCCGGTGGCTGCATTCGACCTGAATGACGGCCCCACCGACGAGGAACTGGACGACGCGGACGACGACTCCGATGATGACGTCGAAGCCTCCTCACCTGAAGACGATCCCTACTGGGACGCTCTGGCGAATTGGAACTGGCAAGAGGACGATCGCTCCGGCAAGCCACGCAGTGACGCCGGCCGAGATCGCCCCCGCCAGCCCAGCCGAAGCGATTCGGGTGGCCCGCGACGCAGCGAGCGTAGCCGTACTCCGAGCAGCCCCGGCACTAGCGAACGCCGATCACCGTCGTCTCGCGAAGCCCGCCCGGCCGCTGAAGAGCGAACACATTCGACTTCGCGACGCTCGCCCGCCGACCGTGGACGAACCGAAGAAGCCGCGCCCGTAAGCCAAGTCAGCGACTCACCGAAGATCGAAAAAGAACCGGTTGTTGCTCACGAAGAGGCAGCCACTCCGGAAGTCAAATCACGTCGGCAGGATCGCCGCCGGTCACGTCGCCACACTTCGTCGCCGGCCCAGCCTGCGTCCGAAGCCTCATTCGACAACGAACCGCTGGAAGAATCGCTCGACGACGGCTGGCCCGCTCCCGCGGAAACGCCCCGCGAAGCCGCACGCTCGGCCCCCGCGAATGACTTGGACGATGACTTCGAAGACGAGTCTTCAGAAGAGACGGAACGGACTCCGGAATCGACCGACGAAGAGGGTCAACCTCGCCGTCGACGCAGCCGTCGACGCCGCCGCCGTCCGGATCGCCCCGCCACCGCACGGGTCGAATCACCCGCCGACGAAGACATCAAGGAACTCGAAGACGATCCGTTCGTGTCAGAACACGACGACGATGAGTCGAGCGAGCAATCCGCAACCGACGAGACCGCTGAAGAGGGTGGCGAAGAAGGCCGCCCCGCTCGTGCTCGCCGCCCGCGTCGACGCCGTCGTGGTGGCCGAGGTGGCGAACGCCCGGCCCCCACTCCTGCAGCACGCGTTGAATCGGATCTCGATGAGGACGACGAGGAATTCCTCGACTCCGAATCAGACGACCCATTCGTCGAAGATCGTGACCGTGAATTTGTCGAAGAAGACGAACCACAGCCCCGACGTCGCCGCCCTCGTTCCGGAAGCCGGCCGGCAACGGTCCGTGCGACTCACCTGGACGAAGAACACGATGATGACGAGGACGAAGATGACGGCGAGCCCGAAGCTCTCGTCAGCTACGAAGACGTCCCTTCATGGGAAGAGGCCATCTCTTACCTGTTGAATCCTTCGCTGGTCGAAGGTGCCACAGGAAATGGTGGTGGCGACCGAGCGACCGCAACCAGCGATCGCGGCCCGGCAACGGACCGCGGCCCACGCGGGGGCGGAGAACGCGGACCTCGCCCACCACGCCGAGGACCTCGGCGAGACGCCTAGTTTGAATAACCCGCAGCCCGGCTGTTCCGAACAGCCGGGCTGTTTTTGTATCGCGGCGGTCATCCGGCGTCAGTCGAATTACCGCCAGGCGGTTATGCGGTAATTTTGAGCAACGACCGATGGACCTATCCCGCTATCACCGTCAGATTTTATTCCGCGCGATCGGCGAAGAGGGACAAAATCGACTCAGTCAAAGCCGGGTTCTCCTCTGCGGCTGCGGAGCCCTAGGCACAGTGCTGGCCGAAACTCTGGTGCGAGCCGGCGTGGGCTTCATTCGTCTCGTTGATCGCGATTTTGTCGAGATCACCAATCTACAGCGGCAAGTTTTGTTCGATGAACAGGACCTCGCCGAGCAACTCCCCAAAGCGGTCGCCGCCACCCGCAAGCTGAATCTGATCAATAGCCAAGTCGTCATCGAACCGCACGTTGCCGACGTCTCCTCCGGCAACGTTTTGACTCTGGCCAAAGATGTGGACCTGATCCTCGACGGCACCGACAATTTTGAAACTCGATTTCTATTGAACGATGTCTCGCTGGAGCTGGGAATTCCGTGGGTTTACGGCGGCTGCATCGGTAGCCACGGGCAAGTAATGCCAATCTTCCCGGGGGAAACAGCTTGCCTCCGCTGCCTGATGGAAGATGTTCCGGCCCCCGGAACCACGGAGACCTGCGACACAGCCGGCATCCTGGGGCCGACGGTCAACATGATTGCCTCGCTGCAAGCGGTTCAGGCCTTAAAAATCCTGGCCGGACGGCGCGATCAGGTGGAGGCGTCGCTGCACATTCTGGATGTCTGGGACGGAACGCTCCGCAAAATGAGCGTCAAGAATCTCCGCGACCAGGGACGCTGCCCCGCCTGCCATCAAGGTGAACGCGCCTGGCTGCACGGCGATCGAGCCTCACAGACGACTGTCCTTTGCGGACGAAACGCCGTCCAAGTTTCGCCGCACGAAAAGCGGTCAATCTCATTGCCGGACTTAGCGGAGAAGCTGCGCCCCAGCGGTAAGGTCACGGTCAATCCGTTCCTGATTCGGTTGGTCGTCCAGGACGGGGCCTACGAACTGACCATCTTCAGCGACGCCCGAGCCATCATCAAAGGCACCGACGACCCGGCCGCAGCGAAATCGCTCTACGCCCGGTACGTCGGTTCGTAGCCAAGATTCTCGATACACCATAGTCGTTGTTCGCTCCGCGAACTGAACGCGCTCGCAGTAGCGAGGTGAATCCACATTGAGATTCCCTGCTGATTTCAGCCGGCTACTGCGAATGCGTTGTGTTC
>JAZKFE010000126.1:0-1537 GCA_040386595.1 Planctomycetota bacterium
ATTGGTAGAAAAACCTACTAAAGATGTTTAAAGCAGTGGCCTCACCCTCCCAACGATTCAAACGAGAGCAGCCCGCGTTATCGGGTTCTCACAACCTCAACACTACTTCGCAGCCTGCAACATGGCTGCGGTGAAGGTCAACAGGTCTCCCTTGTCTTTCGACACCTGCGTCAGCAAATCGTATCGACCAGCTTCGGCACACAGATCGGCGAATGAAAAGCCGGTTTGCTCGGAAGACTGGGTGAGGTACTTCGCGGCGACCTCCAAGGCTTCGTCCATGCGCCCCAGACGGGTCAGCAAGTCGACGAAGCTCAAGGCCACCAGTTGATTGTCCGGGTCGTTGGCATCCGGTCGCAATTGCTCCCGGAAGTAGCTGAGGGCCGCGTCCTGATTGACGTTCGCCACCGCCTTCAAGAATTGAGCATGAGCCCGATAAAAATCCTGGAAGGGAGGATCACCGGCATATTGGTACTGTTCGGACAGGCGAGAACCGTATTCCGCCAACTGAATCGCCAGCAGCAATTCGGGCGACTCGGCCGTCAACGATCGGGCAAAACGCACCACAGAATGCAGATGCGAAACATCGACGTGATAGTTGGCGTCCGCGAACAACCAATCGCGGCCAGCAATCAACTCCCGCAACGTCTGACCGGGAGCCGCCAACCCCTGCTTGCGTTCCACTTCCTGCTGGATTGTCTGCGACACATCGTCATACAGCCGCTTCACCAGCAACGCCGCACACTGGATCCGGGCAGCCGGTTCCAATCGCAAAAACTGTTGATCGAGTGCCGTGATCGAGCTGCACGTCCCGTGCGAACTCAACATCATTTCCAATCCCTTGGCCGGGGCAATTCCCTGGTACAAGGCAATGTCGATGGCCTCTTCGCTGTAGTCGGCTTTCGGGTCGAGTTTTTCGATCGCCGCCTTGATCAGACCCGGCTCACGAATCGTCCGGAGATACATCCAGGCTTGGCCGAGTTGCTTGTCGTCCAACAGCAATTGACCGATTTCTCGAGCCGACGCGATGTAGGTCGCTTCAAAATCGTCTTTCAGGTTCGCCGGGACGTCGTCAAACGACGTCGGCCGCAGCAACGGCAAGCCTAACGCCTGCTTTTTCTGCATCAGCATGGCATCGAACAGTTGATGGAACTGTCGCTGTTCCCGCAATGTTTCCGTCAGCTTCTGGAGGACCGCGGTGGGGCCTTGTTGAGTCTGCAGCGCTTCCAATTCCGCGAAACTGTCCGTCGACATGATCAGCAACCTTGTTAAGGGATTTTTCTGGCAGGCAGGAGGGTCGGTGGGTGATTCTGCAGGTTTTGCAATCCAAGCCACTGGGAGGGTGAGGCTCCCAAGGCATGAACTCTCAAGATTTATTATGTCGAACAGCCGCCGCCATCGCCACAACCACAGCCGCCCCCTGAAGGTGCGGGCATTGGCACCAGGCCGTCTTTGCTCACCGGCTGGACTTCCACTGACGCATAACCGGCGGTCGCAGCGAACAACGCCAGTTTTGTCGTGTCAGGACCACGGCCCGTCA
>JAZKFE010000126.1:1547-2230 GCA_040386595.1 Planctomycetota bacterium
ATCCAGAGTCCACTCCAAATCGACCAGTTCCACCTCCAGCTGCCAGTCACGGATGCGGGACCACCACTCGCCGTACCCAACCTGGCACTCTTCGCGAATCTCGCGATCTGCGGCTTCATCAGCCTCGGTCGCGGTGCGAACAACCTGCCATTCCGGGGGCGTCTCATCCGCTCCCTTGGCTGTGCTCGCCGGGATTTTCTGCAGCAGAGTCCCGATCTCCAGGCCACGTGGAGATTCAATCACCACGCGCGCATCGCGTTCCAATCCCTCGAGATCATTGACCCAAAACCGAGCAACCTCGGGGATCGCGCCGTAACGGACCAACCATTTTGATTGCATATTTTTATGGATTCTTAGTCTGCTAAAAGGATGTCTTACGACCGATACCGTAAACGGTCATCAATGAGCCGTTTGACTCGGTAGACCTGACACAAAAGTCTCAACGTTGGCCGCGTAGAGCATAACACGCGGATGCGAGATGGAACTATTCCACCAGCATCAGCGGGGTGATGTCACCATTGTTCTCGACCGCGCCAATCACCGTTTCATATCGCGTTTGATGGCCCAACACGCTGCGCGGTTCGATCGATTGCCGGAGCGACCGGTAGATCAACAACTGGTGGTTGCCCACTTTAACGCGATGCCCAGAGGCAAATTCAGGCTTCAACACTTTCTGCTGTTCG
>JAZKFE010000126.1:2240-5293 GCA_040386595.1 Planctomycetota bacterium
GTTCGGCCACGGTCAACGACTTCCAGGTCGCCTCGGCCGTGCGGCGTGCAGGAGACCAATCGATCAAGATGGGATTATACCACGCGGCGCCGCTACCCGTCGTCTGGAAACTGAAATCGTTGCCAAACCGGCCGGGGGTGCTTACCACATGCCGTTCGGGCAGAGTAACCGGGAAGACGCGAGCCGGAACGCCACCCGCGGTCAGCTGCACTTCGCGCGTCGTCGCACTGGTTGTGGCTTGAACACCTTCCAATAACGGCAGCTTGGTCCGATAGCTGAAGCTCTCGCCCTTAATGTCACCCAGGGATTCCGCAATCAGGCAGAACTGCCGCGTGCGGGACAACAAGATCTGCCGTTCCACTCGCACGACACCGCGAATGAACAACTGCAGTTCGATGTAGTCCGCATCTTGATCTGTCTGCCAGCAGACGCAGTACCAGTCACCTCGGAAGGGAGTCGTGCGATCCCCGATCTGAATCTCAGAGTACCATTCGCCGTCCAGCATCGGTTGGCCTTGAACGGTGAACTCAACGTTCATCATTGGCTGATCGTGAGTCACCGTGACGCGGTCGGCATGAGCTCCCCAGTGACTCCGCAAGACGGCCCAGCTGGCGTCGTCGGACTGACTGACCGGGGCAATGCAGATCTCCAGCGGCGGCCGACGCTTGGTGATTCCCGCAACCAGCGACTCCAAACGAGTCTTCCCGCGCCGCGGCTGGACCAGCAGCGAGCGCAACGCGGCCTCGGTTTCTGGCCAGCCAGACGCCCACAACACCGCTTCGACAAACTCGCGGGGCTCGGTCACTTGAACTCGGCTGACGGCGAATTGCCCATCGGGTTGAATTAGCGGGGCCACCTTTTCGACCAGCGACTGATAGTGCATCGCCGCGTCCGCATCCCACACCGGAATTTCTTCCAGCGCCGACGTCTGCAGGACGCGCGTGGTGACGGCCAGCCACAGCGGCAATCGCGGCAACAAATCGGCGTGCGGAGCCCCCAGCTCGTCAGTCCGCTCGTACAGCTCATACTCCAGCAATTCCGACCCGGCGAGCCGCAACTTCTCGGAACCCTTCACCCCAGCAAACACGACACCCGCCAACCACGGCAGTTCGCAATTCCGCAACAGGGACAGATCCAGGAACGGATCCGCCACGAATCCAAACTGTGCGAGGTCCGCCTCATAGGCAGCTCCCCCTCGAGGCGCATCGGGCATCTGCGCCAGTTGATTGAGATCGCTGGCAATCGTCAGCAACTTCCGCCACAGGGCGAACGCGGTCGATACAGTGAGCCGCGAAAAACTCTGCGGCAGCATTTCCAACAGCGTGAGATACTCCCACAGTGTCAGCGCCGACGAACCTACCTCGAACTGCAACCACCAGGCTTCCAGTGGATCCACCACAACCGGGCTGGCAGCCTTTTTCGCCTTCGCCGTCGGCTTCTTAGAAGCGACTGGCAAAACCGCGGTAATCAGAGCCGTTTCGCGGGGCGAGACAACAAATGCGGGCAACGACCAAATCGCCCGACAGAGCAGGGTGGGAGTTTCATCATCGGGCTGCCAGTGGCTCACCAGAGCCGCGACGAACGTGGAAACATCCCCTTTTTTGGCCGCTTGAGCCAACTCCGGGACCGCTCCCCGCTTCCAGGCAACGGCCTTCAAAAATTCCTTATCGGACAATGCAGTCCAAGTCTGTCCACCGACTGTTCCACCCAATTCCAACTGCATCGCCACGCGCCGCCCCCCGCCAAAGAATCCTGAATGTCTCAAGCCTTCAGCATAGGGATTACAGGGATAAACGTCCAGAATCAACGCCGGAGGAGACCGAATGTCGTCGCCGTTTTGAATTCGATCTCAAATTCCTGTTGACACACCTACACGCTGTAGGCAATACTTCACCTACAGCGTGTAGGCACCGTGAACCCAGGAGGGAACAATGGCGAAGGCAGATACAACCCATCTGACGGAAACGCAACGGGAAATCATGGAGCTGGTGTGGCAACGGGGCGAAGCCACGGTCAGCGATGTGTGGGAAGAATTGGCGACGCGCCGCGAGGTGGCCCGTAACACCATCCAGACGTTATTCGTCCGACTGGAAGAAAAAGGCTGGCTGAAACATCGCGAATCCGGACGCACTTTTATCTATGCGGCCGCTCGCCCCAAGACCGTTTCGCTGGGGGCCAAGGTCGCTCAGATGATCGACCGCCTGTTTGCCGGGTCTCCCGAAGACATGGTCACCGCACTCATCGAATATCGCGGCCTGTCTCCCGAAGAAGCCGAGCGGATTCGAACCATGATTGATCAGGCGGAAGACACGTCACCGAATACCGGCAAACGAAAGGGGAAGAAGTCATGATGATCTTGGCATTCTGGAATCCCGGCGATTGGTGGTTAATCTGGAGTCTGAACGTTCTGCTGCAAATAACTATCGTGGCCACCGTGTCACTGTTAATCGGTGCCGGCCTGCGGCGTCACCCCGCCATTCGTTATGGGGTTCTGTGCTCGGGGCTGATGCTGGTGCTGCTGGCCCCCGTCCTCGCCGGCGTGATGCAATGGTCGGGACGAGGTTTTCTCTCTGTCGAGCTGATCCCGGCAACAATCGCCAATCGCCCTCTCGCGGACGTCTCTACGCGATCCGCAACCCGTTCGATTGAGTTCCCGTCGGCCAGACCGGTCAACATCAATATCAACCCGCCGCTCGCCGCAGCAGACCAACAGCTGCAGAAAAGTCTCAAACCTCAATCGCCTCGACAGAGCTCACCGACCGCAGACAATTTGCATCAGGAATCAACTCTCGCCACTGCAATATCCGAACAATCCAGCCACAGGGGAAATGCGTCCGACAGCTCGGTCCGAACGACGACCGGCCGCTGGATCCAACGAGTCATCCCACCATTGCTGGCCGTTTGGATTCTCGGAGCCCTATTGCTGCTGGTGCGACTGGTGATCGGCTGGAGCCGGTTGGCGGTCATCTTGCATCAGGCTCGCCCGAACACCGACACCGCCTTGGGCACGGCCTTCGCGTCAGCCACACGATCGCTGCTAACTCGCCCCAAAA
>JAZKFE010000126.1:5303-15972 GCA_040386595.1 Planctomycetota bacterium
CAAAGCAGGAAACAAGGTGTATTTCGCGAGCTCCACCTCTCCCGAACTGGTCATCTCAGATCTCGTTTCGGGGCCGCTGGCAGCAGGATTGTGGCGAGCAAAAGTCGTCTTTCCGAACCGCTTGCTAGGCCGTGTCACGCCGGCACAAACACGGGACATTTTCTTACACGAAGTCGCCCATATCGTGCGACGTGATCAACTCATCGTGTTGTTCCAGAATCTGGTCGCGGCCCTCTTCTGGCTACATCCTCTCGTCAGACTTCTCAATCGCCAATTGGCACAGTCACGAGAAGAGGTCTGCGACAACTACGTCCTGCAGACGATTGACTCGGCCACCTACAGCCGCACGTTATTGGCGCTGGCCGAGATCATTCAAATTCGGCGGCCATTGCCAGGTACCGTAGGTTTGTTTACCTCGCGGTGGTGTCTCGAACATCGAGTCGCAGGCTTGCTGGACCAGCATCGAAACCGCGACACACGCCTGACATCGTGGGGCAGGGCGTTGGTGGCCGCGATGTTCTTATCCCTGACAGTGGGCCTATCATTCGGCACAGTAACACCCGCAATCGGTCAGCAGACGAATGTCGCAGGCACGCGTCTCGATGTGGCGGAAGCGAAAGCCACACAGTCACCGACGGACAACGCCGGGACCTCAGGAAACCTGCAAACAACTCAGTCGAACATCGTCAAAGGTAAAATTCTCAACGAGAAAGGCGAACCGCTGGCGGGAGTTCTCGTCGTGGTCATAGCGCCCCGACAAAACAACGTTCAAATCGTGGACGAGCTGCTGGCAGAGGGGCAGACTGGCAGCGATGGTCACTATCAACTCACACTGAAGAACATGAGCTCGGCCACTCAGCGCGACTTGAGACTGGTCGCACGAGCCGAGGGCCAGGCAGTCGTTTGGCAGTCACTGAATTTGAAGTCGGCAGAATCGACAATCGACCTCACACTCCGTCAGCAACTCTCCATTCAAATTCGCCTGACCAACGATCAAGGTGCCCCCGCAGCGAATGTGGCAGTCGATATCGCCGGCCTGTCAACGAAGAATGGAGCAGGCTTATGGACCTCTGATCCGATTTGGAAACGTCTCGCCATCTTCCCGCATCTCGTCTCCGACGCGACCGGGTTGTTGACCGTGCCACATACTTCTCGCGATCAGAACGTCGAACTCCAGGTGAATGGGACGGAGCAGTTCGCTCCACAAACTCTGACGATTCGTACGGAACTGCCGGCGAAGGATTTACCCAAGGAGGTTCTAACTTTCGGCTTGGCCGTTCCGCCAGGAGAAGTCGTCACCGCTCAGCTCGCGCCAGCTCGCCAGTTTGAAGGAATTATCACCCTGGGGAACTCTGGCCAGCCGGCCGTCGCGGCGACGGTCCGGATCGAGGTCCAGGTGGAAGCCTCTCGCCAAAATACGGGACGGGGAGCAGTACCAGTGGAAGGCCAAACGGACGAACACGGACGATTTCGGTTGAATTGCTATCCGGGGAATACATTCACAATCAAGGCCACTCCGCCGGCTGGAACGCCATTCCTCACTCGAGAACTCCGTAACTTGAAATGGGACCTCCCGCCGGTAGCGGCTACCGACAAGGCGCCTCGTAAACCCACGGAGCTCGAAGTTACCAAGAGACAGACTGATTTGGCTCACGTCGAATACACCAGGTCGATCACAGCCAACAACGCCGTTCCCGGAACGTTTCCCGAGAGTGAAGTGAACCGATTAAAGTTGAAGCTGGAATTAGCTGTTCTTCGGCGGGACAGGGCGAACGAGGAATACGGAATTGTGACCCGCAGCGCAGACGGTTCCAAGAAGATCAAAATCCGCCTGCCGGAAGGAATCTCGGTTCAAGGCACGGTTGTGAATGCCGTTTCCGGTACCACGCTCGCCGGTGCCTCGATCCAGTACTATCCAGAAACCGCAACCCAAATGCGTCTCCTGGCAGGCACTATCACCGGGTGGCAGGGGCTGCAGCTTACGAATGAGCAAGGCCAATTCCAGATTGTCGTGCCCCCCGGTCCCGGCACGCTGCTTGTGCATGCCCCAATCGGCACGAGCTATATCTTGCAGGAGAAAGGGAGGCGAGAGCTAGAAACGGGATTGCCCGGAGGCCAGCGAAACTACGCTCACGCGTTTGTCAAAATCAATCCGCCAGTTCCCGACGCCGCAGCGGCGAAAGCGCCTTCCACGAACCGCATCGGGTTAGGGAGGATTGATTCGGACAACAATCGCATCGAGTTTGGCCGTACTGACCCGAACGTTGGTCTGAAGAAACCGCTGACCATCAAGCTGCAACCCGGCGGTACGGTCACCGCCAAAATTGTCGATGCGTTCGGCAAACCCATCGAGCGTGCAAATCTTTACTCACGGCTCGACATCCGTCCCACACACCCGGTGTGGAGAGCAACGCTCGACGAGGCGACTGCAGGGCAAGCGGAGTTCCGGGGGCTGGAGAAAGGGCAACATTATCCGGTCTTTGTTATCGACTTCCAGCAACACCTCGGTGCCACAGCCACCATCTCGCTGGATGATCCCCAACCCACAATCCGACTACTGCCGTGTACGTCAGCCAAAGCGAGGTTCGTCACAACCGATGGCAAACCGGTCTCGCATTTCTTCTTGGACCTGCACATGATGGTGACGCCCGGGAAAGCCAAATACGACACGGTGACAAATCCCGAAATGCTCGCAGCCGACGAAGATTCTACGTCCTTTCACAAGAGGACGATGATCCCGAGCGACGACACCCTGAACGACACGGGCGAATTTGTCTTCCTCAACCTGATTCCCGGTGCCACCTACCGCTTTCTCAACAACATCGGCGATGGCCAGCAAGTGGCAGAAAAAGAGTTCGTGGCCGAATCTGGCAAAACGCACGACCTGGGACAAATCACCGTGCAATCCGACGACATCCTTAGCGATGCGTTGCGTGCTGACGATTAAGCAACGGAGACCCCGGAGTTTGGAACAAGAACTCCGGGGTTGTTGTAATGATGAAGGATTTTCTGAGCCACGGATGAAACGCCGAAAACTACTGTCGAGAGCCGCCTTCGAAATCATTTCTCAGAAAACAAACTTAGAAGAGCTCGGCGTTGTTTGAGAACGCCAACAGACGCTGACCCAATCCGTGTTATTCTGTGTGAATCCGTGGCTAAAAAACTCTTCTTAAAAGAACTTTCAAAACTCCGTGCTCTCCGTGTCTCCGTGGTGCAACCGCATTCATAGCGTTTCACGAAGAATCCCAGGGCTGACGCCGCGGGGGCTCGCCAGGAGCGGGTTGTAAAACCCCAGTCGAAAGAGCTGCAACCTCTTGTTCGCGGCGCTCACCCAGATTCGAGAATCTGGGCTACCCCATACCTGGGCACACTGGTGTCGCCAATCGCGCTCGTTCAGAGTTGCGGTACTTTGCTTAGATCTCGCGGCGGTGGCGGATGATTTCGCCTTCGACTAGATAGACTACGTCTTCCGCGATGTTGGTCGCGTGATCCGCGACGCGTTCCACATGGCGCGAGGCGGAAAACAAATGCATTGTCGGTTCGATCAAATCGGACCGCTTTTGCATCGTGTCGACCAGGTCCGCAATGATCTCGCGGTTTAACGCGTCGACTTCATCGTCCTGCGTGCAGACCCGGCGAGCCAATTTGCTGTCTTGCTCGACGAACGCGTCAATCGCGTCGTGCAGCATGTTTAAAGCCAGATCGGACATGTGACGCAATTTGTCAGGGACTTCCACCTCCGGCCCAGCGGCCAGCCCCCGCGCACGTTCGGCAATGTTCACGGCCAAGTCCGCGACACGTTCCAGTTCGGACGTGATCTTTAAGATGCTGGCGATGCGGCGGAGATCGACGGCCACGGGCTGATGCAATGCCAGGATCTTCAGGCACTCCTCTTCGATCTGCACGTCCCAGCGGTCGATCTCATCGTCGCGGTCGATCAGCCCCGGATTCTGTTCGGAAACGGGCTTACCCAGTTCTTCCACCGAGTGATTCACGAGTTCTTCCACCATCGCGCACATCGAAAGAACCGATTTGTGCAAGGCGTCCATGTCGCGACGGAGATGAATGGTCATAGCAATGTGCCAGAGTTTGTTTGAGTTGTAAAAATAGAGAACAAAACAGAGGCTGACCGCCAGCAATGAGAATCGGGACAGACTCACGGTCCATCAGCACCATCCCACGGCAAAGGCCCTGATCGGAACCATGACCTGTGTAGAAAGATACGCGAAAGAACCCGCCGTCGCAACGATCTGCCAGCCCCCCGTTGACGGCCTGCATCCGCGATGCCTGCGAACGACCAACGGCATGTGGCTTGCCTCCCCCAAGGGCGTGTGACAGAATCCATCTGATCGCTCAAACGGAAGTTCGCGAAAACGGTTGTTGCCTGATTCTTTGGATGTTCGACAGGGTCTCCGCAGTGGCGGCCTGCGGTCAGGCATTCCACGAATGGCGATCACCAATCACTTGCACACAAGTTGCCAACATGAGGAGGGAATCGTGATGTTCAACAAGGCGGAATGGAAATGGCTGGCATTGGGAGCCTGCATGGTGCTCGGAGCCTGGGCGGAATTGCCCGCTCAGGAAGCCAAAAAGGGTGCCACAGAGGTTCTCGTAGAACCATTCACCCCGCCGACGCTGGAGGAACTGAATGCCAAGGCGAAGTGGGAGAAGCAACCCGTTCTCGACGCTTTCGAACTATTGAAAGCCAAGCAGGCCAAAGAAAAGTCGCTCGCCACCGTCGCCGAAGCCCTCAAACTGCAAAACACCTCGGCCGACAACAATGCCAAAATCCTCAATGCTCTGGGACGTTTACCCGCGAACGACAATGAAGTCGATTGGGAGGCCACTTTCAATCGACATATCTCCATGGACATTAAAAGCAGCAATGGAATCCTCGGGAGTTCAGCCGCGGAATTTCAAGTGGTCAGCCTGATGGGCTTCACTCTGTTTGCATTCGACTGGAATTTCTTTCCCTTCGCCGCTGCCGAACATGTAGTGAGTTGGGAAAGCAGTGCCGACCACATGTATGACAAAGTCGTGATCCGCGATGATCTGACCTGGTCCGATGGTCAACCGATCACGGCTCATGATGTTGCCTTTTCCTTTCAGACCATCATGAATCCCAAGGTGCCTGTTCCCGCCGTGCGGTCGGGGACCGATAAGCTCCGCTGGGTCCACGCGTATGATGACCACACGGTGGTCTTCTTCCATAAAGAGGCGTTAGCGACCAATGTGTGGAATGTGAATTTTCCCATTATTCCGAAACACATCTATGAAAACTCAATCAAAGAAGATCCGACCCTGATTGATAGTGCGCACCACGTGCAGCAGGAAACCTCACCGGTATCAGGGGGCCCCTACAAGCTGGCGAGACGGACCCGCGGACAGGAGATCATCCTCGAACGCCGCGAAGACTACTACACGTTTAAGGGCAAGCAGGTCCGGCAAAAACCGTACTTTAAGACGATCCGCTTTAACGTCATCGAAGATCGAAATACCGCCTTACTGGCTCTGAAAAAGGGTGATCTCGACGAGATGATCCTGATGCCGGAAGACTGGAAATCCAAGACAATCGACGCCAACTTCTATGCGAAGAATACCAAGGCAACCGGTGTCGAATGGACCTCGTTCCATTTCCAATGGAATCTAAAGACGCCGTTTTTCTCCGACGTCCGCGTGCGGCAGGCAATGTCCTACGCCTATGACTATGACGAGATGCACAACACACTCAACTTGGGACTCTACGAGCGCTGCAACGGGATCTATCACAAGACGGCATGGATGTATCCCAAACCGGCCCCCGCGTTCTACAGCCAGGATCTCGATAAAGCCGAGGAACTGCTGGATGCCGCTGGGTGGGAAGATTCCGATGGCGACGGAATCCGTGACAAGGTGATCGACGGCAAACGCGTAAAGTTCGAATTCACGATGCTCTGTTCCAATATTCCCGATCGGCTGAAATATGGCACTCTGATGAAGGAATGCCTGAGTAAGATCGGCGTCATCTGCAATGTGAAGCCGATGGAGTTCGTCGCGCTGCACGACAAACTGATGTCACACGACTTTCAGGCCAACTTCGGTGGTTGGGGTACCGGTGCCGATCCCGACACGTCTGACAACATCTGGGGGACGGGTGAAGGTCGTAACTACGGCTCTTATTCCAACCCCGAAATCGACAAACTCTACGCTCAGGGCCGCAAGGAATTTGATCGTAAAAAACAAGCCACAATTTACGGCAAAATCCACACCACTCTGTACAAAGACCAACCTTACACGTGGTTGTACTTCCGCAATTCGTTCTACGGATTCAACAAAGAGCTCCGCGGCTATATGTTTAGTCCGCGTGATCCGTATGGATACGCCCCCGGCATTAACAGCATCTGGAAGGCGAAGAAGTAAGAGTTCTTAATAAAACCGGTTGTGGACGATTCAGAATCCTGATATTTCAACGGATTCTGAATCACTGCAAGGTTTTGTTAGCGTTTCTAAGAATCTCTGCTAGACATGGTGACAGTTGCGTTCTAACGCACAAACAGAATCAGCCCGGATGCGATTAGCAACCGGGCTGATTTTATTGATTGATTCGTAGAAGGCGTTAGACCCTTGAGTCTCTAACGCATCATCAAATCGTCGTTTGCCGTAGCGGTCTTCTCGAATGTCGCGGGAACGACAGCCTCAGACTCCAATTGCTCGCGGTCGAACAGGTCGTTACTTCTCGGCTTGGTTTGACGGGGCTGAGTCGTACCGATTTGCGTGCCTCCGACAACCAACTGCCGCAGAGCCTGCTTCAGACCGGTTCGCTGTTTTTGTTCGATCCCGCTGACCATCACGATGTCATCGACGACATAACGATCGCCTTCCTTGTTCATGAAGATCTTGGCACCGAAGCGGTCATCGCCCAACACCAGCAAGGCTCGATCCGTCGTCAATTGAATGCGGTTGACAGGAGCTTGCAGGAAGGGAGTTGGTTCAACACTCAGCGTCGGGATGCGATCCATCGACTGAAAGACCAGCTTGTTGAATTCACGTGAGGCATTCGCACGGACCGTGCCCATTTGGCGACCTTCCATCGCCGTGGTGAAGGCCTGCAGTGGAATCACCACATCCAAGCACATCTTCAACGAATTCGGACGCTCCAAAGCCGGGGTCAGGACGTCGTCCACCATCAAGGCTCCGTTTTGATCCCGCAAGACATATGTCAGCGGAGTCCGTCCTTGATTCACAGTGACTTCCGTCAACGGCCCTTGGAACCGAGTATCAATCACCTGAATGTTACCCGACTCAATGGCCTCGAGCGGCAACTCACCCAACTGCTCCAGCTCGACCCGTTTCCAGACGCGAGCGTTGAAGTCGGCGGTGGCCGACAACCGAATAGCCTTCAAATCGCGTTCGGCCAAGGCCCGGGCAAACGCCAGGACGATAGACTGCGAGGAGAACAACGCCGACAGCCGCTTTTCTTGCTTCGTCGTCAGATCGTGTAAGGTCACTTCCTCCACGAGGAACGGTTTCGACGAGGCAATCGTGTCGTCGAGGGTGCGGCCTTCGTCATCCACCGGCCGCGGCCCTTGAGTCAGCGACAATCGAATGATTTGCTTATCCTGCTTGATCAGGACTTCGGCTCGGGTCAGCAGCAACTTAATGTCTACGTCACCCTTTGCCGAATCGATGGCCGGCAACGGGACTTGGGTGAAATCAGCATCACTCAGATTCAACTTATAGAAGCGTGACACGCACAACTTCTGGACTTCACTCTTGTCCCCCTTACGATAGGCCTCGCAGAAACGAATGGCCGTCAGCATGACCTGAGCCTGTTTCCGCAACGACGGAATCGTGTCAGCTTCACGACGAGATTGAATGGCCAAGTCGTCGGCTAACCAACGCCCCTCACTCTGTCGCAACGTCAGCATGATCTCCCCGACTTTACGGGGCAACCGTACCAGGGCCATATTGGTATGGCCTTCGACTTCGGGTTTCAGCTTGTTTCGGTTCATATCAGCGGTGACCTTCACGGTCAGCTTAGACAACGCTGTTTCTGGCAGTTGTTCCAGGACTTTTTGCAGTTCAGGAGTACTGGTCTTGAGAATCGCCTCACGCTTGCCACCTTCCCAGGCATCCAGAAATTCCTGAATGCTGAGCAGCAGATCCATTTGTTCGGTCACACTTTTGTTGACCTGACCGGGCTTCAAGCGGCGTTTGAATTCAACATCGTCCACCACCCAGCGTTTGGTCTTCGGATCTTTCACCAGATCGCAATACAGTTTGCGTTTACGCTCGCCCACCTCAACCAGCACACGTTTCTGCTCGGGACTTTCGTCATCTACTTTCACGACCTTCACGTCACCCGCCGGGATGTTCAACAGCTTAATCGCATCCACAGCCTCTTTATGGCGCAGAGCGGTCGCTTTGAACTCGGGCGAGGTGGCGTGGTTCAGTTCTTCCAGATCTGATTTTTCCAGACTCTGAATGAACGTATTAATGGTGCGTGTCTCGAGGCTGTGTGCGCACCCAGAGAATCCGGCTAAGCCGGCGCCGCACAACAGGACTGACCAGAGTCTGCACTGCATGACCGCCATCCTTAGGCGTGGAGGAAATACCGGAACCGATGTGTGGTGTGATGAGTCAGACGTGAGCATACGCAGATTGTGCTTCACAGGTCTCGGTGAACCGTGGAAGTGAAATCGGATCGAATTAGATCGGTGGGAATTTGTGTGTGGAGCAGGCCAAGCCATCCCTAGATTCAAGGGTGTTTGGAAGTGCCACGACTTCAGAAACTTTAAAGATAGGACCTTCGGAGCGGCGGTTTATCCCAGAAAGGATCTGGAAGGTCAAGAGGGGCTTTATGAATACGAACTCGAAACAGCGACGAGTCCATTCCGCGTGATTTATTGCAGGAGGTACACGCAGCCGCTTCATAAACTCCTCTTGGCAGAAGTAACGGGGCCTCGGTTAGAATCCCGCCCGACTTGGCCTCACGCCTTACGGAATTGCTCAGGAGCACCGGTTCACGATGATTTGGGAAACTGCCTTCGATCTCTGGCATCAGATTTCAAACCTCGGTGCCGAACCCACCAGCCGTACTCGCTCACGGCGACGTCTCATTGTCACCGAGTCGGTCGAGGTCGTCCCGTGTGAGATGTTAGAAGCCCGGTCGCTGCCGAGTGCCCTCTCGATCGTGATCGACTATCGCTTCGATACGAACAACTTCTTCGACACACAGGAGAAGCGGGACCTCTTCCAACAGGTGGCCAACATGTACGCCGCCCGAATCACCGATAACCTGAGCGCCATCTCCCCATCGGGAACGAATACCTGGAGTGCCGCCTTCACCGACCCCGCAACCGGTCAGCAGGCGACCGTCAACAATCTGTACGTCGGCGCCGACACCATCGTCGTGTTTGCTGGAGGCCGCGATCTGGAGGGCAATACCTTGGGAATCGGCGGCCCTGGTGGCTACAACGCCACCGGGTCTAAAAGCTGGTTGGCGACGGTCGATCACCGCGGCCAATCGGGCGCAACCGGAAACAATCCCACCGATTTTGGTCCCTGGGGTGGCAGCATCACGTTTGATACCGTGGGCACGAATTGGCACTTCGGCGCGACCACCGAAGGCCTGGATAGCAATGAAACGGACTTCATGTCAGTCGCCATGCATGAACTAGGACATATCCTGGGATTCGGTACCTCGGAATCCTTCGACAATCTGGTCTCCGGCGGCAAATTTACTGGCCCCAAGGCGGTCGCCGAGTATGACGGTCAGGGCAACCCGCCGCTGAATCAGGATTTCTCTCACTGGGCCGATGGAACCACGGACGGCGGCCAAGAGACGGCCATGGATCCCGCCATCATGCTGGGCACGCGAAAATTGTTCACTAACTTAGATTGGGCCGCGCTCGACGACCTCGGCTGGACACTCACCAGCACCAATCCCGCTCCCGCCCCGACCATCACCATGGCGGGCCAGATCCCCACCTTTGTCCGCGGTGGTTTGCGCGTGATTCTCGACCCGAGCGCCACGTTCGGAAACTCAGGAGGCTTACCGGTAAAAGGCTCTCAGCTGCAAGTTTCCACGATCGGGAACCAGGGTAAATACGATGCAGTGACGATTGCGACTGGCAACGGAATCACCAAATCCGGCGCGACATTGAAATACAACGGGGTCTCGATCGGAACCTATTCGAACGGCTTCGGGACCAAGGCGTTCAAGCTGACATTCAGCTCCAAAGCCACCGACGAGGCCGTTCAAGCGTGTCTACGAAACCTGCAGTTCTACACCACCAGCCAGCAAGCCGGGACGCTCGACCGAACACTCAGCATCCGCATTCTCAATATGAACGGCCAGAACTCAGCCCCGGCATTCAAGACCGTTCATGTCGCAGCAGGATCGATTACGTAGGCGAGCGAGGGTAGTCCAGATTCACTTAAGGCCTTCGCCAATTCTTAGAGTGTATTGCTCTTCATGATTGTGATTGGCTTGCTAATTCAGGTTTGCAGAAAACTTCCCTGAAAGGGAAGGACAACATAGCCCAGGGTCGATCGGTACGCCGAGCGCACCCTGGGTTAAATCCCTCGCGAGCTCCCAACCCTCTAAGGGTTGCACCTGCTGAAATGCTCGCAACAAGTGGAACCCATTCAGGGTTCTTCATCCTATTTTTGTCGTGTCCCCAGGGTG
>JAZKFE010000127.1:0-1855 GCA_040386595.1 Planctomycetota bacterium
CGCTCACCCAGATTCGAGAATCTGGGCTACCCATCGACGGTGTCGATGGAGACGCACGCGTTGAGTCAAACTGCCATGCCCAGATTTTCGAATGGGCGTTTACTCTTTGGGCAATGCGGCCTGGCGGTAGAGGGGCAAATGGCGGTAGTAAACTTCTAATGTCAAAATCGACAGACAAGTCACATACAGTCGGCCGCCCGCTTCACCGTATTCGTGATCGTCGCCTTGGGGTTTACTGGGGTGCCAGCTGCCGGCGAGTTTGCCCGATTTGGCTTGATTGGAAATGATCTGATCACGCAAGGCCGCGTTCCAGCGATCCCAGGCGTCACCCTCCATGTGATGCATGACCTGCGTCGCGTAATACCAAAAATAAACGTTCCGGCGGCCGTCCGCCCACCGCGGCAAGTTTTGGTCTTCGAGCAAAAAACTGACCCCGTTTTGCAGGCCGGGATGCTCTTTGGGCCAGCCGAGATATTGCCGGCACAGCAGTCCCTCGGCGGTCATCGCCGGAGAGGAACCCGACGACGGGTCCGAGGCCTTGTAGCGATAGCGGCTCCCTTGTTCGCTGGCGACGGAATTCAGAAACATGCTGGTCCGGGCTAAGACATCTTCGGGAACTTCAATCCCCGCCATCCGAGCACTTTGCATGGCCATGACCTGCCAACCGGTCACTGACAAATCTCCCACCGCACCCGGCTGATACTGCCAGCCACCATTCTCGTTCTGTGAATCGTAGATGAACTGCAAAGCCTTGCGGGCCGGCTGCAGTAGCGTCTCATCCTGAGTCAGCCCGTAGGCTTCGCACAGCACGATTGTGCCTTGCCCGTGGGCGTAGAACGCCGTCTGCCGGCCCAGTTCTTCCCAGTCATGCAGGTTGCCGTCTGCCTTCTGGACTTTTTTCAGCCAGGTCAGCCCTTTGCGGACGACTTCCTTATGCTTTCCTTCTTGATGCGTGTAGCCCGCCCCCAGAAATGAGAGCAATGCCAGCGACGTGGCTCCCGTGTCCGTCCGCAGATTCTCCCGCCCAGGGTTATCGTAACCGCGATGCAATTCCCAACGGCCGTCCGACTGCTGTTGCCGAGCCAACCAGCCCAAGCCTCGACCGACGGCATCCTCCGTTTGCTTCGTGCCCCCAAACATCTTGAGGAGAGAACTCTTCTTTTCTGCAGTACGGCCGGTCAAAGCCCCGCCCACTTGCGGAGCCGGGCCGACTGGACCATCCAGATTGGACGCTGGAGTTTGTGCCGGCTGCGGAGAATCGTCTTTGACCGGCTGCTTGGGGGCGGAGCTGGTTGAGGGCAACGCGACAGCCGCAATCTCGACCGCTTGGGTCACCTCGGCCATCTTCTGCTGGATCCGAGTCAGGTCTTCGGGACTCGCCATGCTGGCCAGGATGCCGTCCGATTTTTCCAGCCCTTCGCTGGTGCGATAAACGACCAACCCCAGCGACATCAATATGACCAGATGCACCGCCAGACTGACGCCGACGCCAGATGCGATGGCAAAGAATCGCTGCTTGAGTTTCTCGAGCGAGGTCAGTTCTTCCACGTCATCGGAAAGGTCAATCTTGAGCCGGATCTTCGATGTTGCCGCAGCCTTCTTTGAGGCCGGTGCGGAGGCTCGCGGAACGGATGAACGCGAAGTGGGACGGGGCGGCTCTTCCGCTGATGGATTGTCCCGAAGCGCCATGTGATTGAACTTTAGGGGTGCGAATTGTTCAGATGCGTTCCGACGCTTTCATAATCCCGCCGCAGGTCCTAGAACGCAAGAGAGATCGACCATGGCGTTGGTCTCAGGACAATGCCCCCCGCTCAATAAATGGTTGAATTGCTGGGAGGGTGAGGCTCCTGCCGAA
>JAZKFE010000128.1:0-3072 GCA_040386595.1 Planctomycetota bacterium
TGCCGAACCGTGTTGTCTTTCCGCACCCGGCAGACTGAGCGGTTCGGCAGGAGCCTCACCCTCCCAACGACCCGAAACACCGAGAATTCAAGATCCATTGAAATTGTGCAGTCAAAATCCTTCACAGCGTAGCGGTGCCGGGCCACGCTACAGCCGGGGCCGCCGGCGTGATAAGATCGCTGGTTATGACACCCAAGCAGCCCTCTCGACATCGTGAACGTGAATTTGGTGTGCCGGTTCCTGGAGAGATTCTGGAGCCGGAACACTGGTCTCAGACTGCGCTGAAAAAGATCCCCGACGGGCATATCGACTGGCTACAGCTGTTTGGTCGCCAGGCCCCGATCGTGCTGGAATTGGGCTGCGGCAATGCTCGCTACATGCTGGCGTCGGCGATGTGGCGTCCCGAGATGGATCATCTGGCGACCGACATCCTGCCGGTCGTCATCCGGTATGCCACGCGGCGCGGCAATCAGCGGGGTTATAAAAACCTGCGGTTCGGCGTGATCGGGGGGCGTGAACTGCTGGCCGAACATGTGGCTCCCGGAAGCATCACCGAGATCCACGTCTATCACCCGCAACCGTTCTATGATCAACGCGACATCGGCAAACGATTGATCACTCCTGAGTTTTTGGCTCTGGTCCATCGTTCTCTCGTACCCGGCGGCAAGTTCGTGCTGCAGACCGATAACCCTGGTTATTGGCGATATATGCAGCAAATTGTGTCGTTGTTTTTTGAATTCCAAGAACAACGCGGCCCTTGGGCCGATTCTCCCCGCGGCCGCACGCGGCGTGAGATTATCGCTCTCCGGGAAGAGCTGCCCGTCTTCCGTGGCTGGGGGACCGCCCGGATCGACTTGAGCTTCGAAGCCGCATTCCAGTTGGCAGAGCAGCTGCCGCCCCCCGTGTTCAATGCCGATCGACGGCTGCAAGCACTCGACGCCATGGAACGTGAGTGAGGCTGGGAACGGCCGTAGTCGTGGTTCGCGCCACCAGCACGATGTGGCCATCGTACCGCTTCTGCAAATTCACGATCGCTGCTCCCTGCTAACACATCTCAATGGGGAGACTCACCCCGGTTCCTGCGATCCGATTGCGTCCGTAGAGCGAACCACTGCGATTCACCCACCTTGCAGAAATTACACCCGCCTGACCGGATCATGGGGCGAGTTGCGATAACCCATCTGGGGCTTACTTTTCGGGCGTTTTCACTTTCTCTCGTTTTGTAACTTTTTCTCTTGCGTCATTCCCCGCCTTTCAAATACAACCCCCCCCGTCACAACCACGCAGCGACCAGCAAGGATGCTCGAAACGTCGTGCGGGACAATGACTTGTGACGAGCACGCCTGACATTCAGGTGTTGTCTCTCAAGGGAAGGGGAGGCCATGAAAGCTATTCAACGATGGTGCGGATTGACCATCACCACTTGGGCGCTCTGGGGTTGTCAGCAGGCTGCAACGCCGACCACAACGGCCACCAACGAACAAGGTGAAGAGACCACCACCAATACCCGCAATGACCGCGGAAATATTATTCCTGTCGCCTCGATCGACGCTCAACCACCCAAGCCGCTGAAGAAGCTGGATGGGTTGGAGCTCGAAGAAGACGCAGAGTTGGACAATGACGATGTGGAAATTCTCGACAACCCACAACCGGGGACTCCTGAATTCGCATTGCGAGAAGTGGCTCAACTCCGATTCCAACCGGTTCCCGCCACGGAAGACCGTGACGAGGCCCGCAAGGTCCGCAAGGAACGGAACGACAAGATCATCGACATGACCATGACGGTGATCAAACAAACACACAAAGATCCGAAAAAGACCCGCATTTTTGAAGTCGCCGTCAACTACATGCTCGAAGCCCGCCTGGAGCTGGCTTTGCAGGGTGATGAAGAGGCAATCAAGGCCCTCTACGACGATGCTGCTTCACTGTGGGAAATGAATCCCAAGTCTAAACCGGCTGCCGATGCAGCAAATACACTGGTCAATTTCGCGTATACGAATGCCAATTCCACCGCGAAGTCGCCGACAGCTAAAGAGAATAAGTGGCTGGACGAATTCAACCGGCAAGCCATTCATTTTGCGAAGAACTTCCCCCAGGAAGATCGTCGTGGACTCGCCTGGTTGTTTACGGCAGCTCGCAGTTGTGAGCTCCACGGACGCAGTCAGCAAGCGATTGACGCCTACACTCAACTGCAGCAAATTTATCCGCAGAGCAGCCAAGCTCTGCGAGCTAAGGGAGTCATTCGACGCCTCCAGCTTCCCGGTAAATCGGTGAATCTGGCCGGGCCGACGATCGATGGCGGCCACTTGTCGATGGAAGATGTCGTCGGCAAACCCGTACTCCTCGTCTTCTGGTCGGCACAAGCCAAGCCGTTCCTGGATGACTTGACCGCACTCCAAGTGTTCCACAAGGCATATGCCAAACAGGGTCTGACACTGGTCGGAGTCTGTCTGGATGAAGATCGAACCGCCACCGAGAAATTTGTGAGCGATCACAAAATCGAATGGCCGCAAATCTTCTATAGCGATACAGGCAAGAAGGGTTGGAATAACCCGATTGCCACCTTCTACGGTGTGCAGGATGTCAGCAACTGGTTGATCGATTCTCGTGGCATCGTAGTGAGTACGTCAGTGAAGGTTGCTGATCTGGAAGACCAAATTTCCAAGCTCAGCCGTCCTTCGAAACAACTGAGTTCACAACGTCAATAAAGGTGGCAGACCTAAAGAAGCAACTCTCCCCGCTCCTCAAGCGCGGCATCAGCCGCTTACCGTCAAATCCCCCAACGGTAATGTGATGTCAACCCCACGTTCGAGGCAACTTGTCGCGAACGGACATCACAAGCAACTTGTGCGAGCACGCAGTAGCCTGAGGAACCCCCAACCTGAGGCTGCTGCAATTTTTTAAGGCCGGAAACTCTGATCCCTCAGAGTTTCCGGCTTTTTTTATTTTTAGCTCTGATCGCCCAACAACTAAAAACTTCTCTTAAAAACTTCCGGCTTCATCGACCGCAGTCGATGGGGTAGCCCAGATTCTCGAATCTGGGTGAGCGCAGCGAACAAGAGGTTGCCGTTT
>JAZKFE010000129.1:0-1665 GCA_040386595.1 Planctomycetota bacterium
ACTTTGCGGTTCGGCAGGAGCCTCACCCTCCCAAGGATTCGAATCAGCAAGAATTCAAGACCTTTCGAGAATCGGCGTTCACCAATCCTGCTTTGCCGCACTCCAGATTTTGGGCGGAGACTCTCGAATCTTCCCGCTGGTTTCGCTTGCAGCTTGCTATGGACTGGTCTCTGGCTTACCCTCCTGGTGAGAGATTTAGTCCGACTTCATTCGAAGCCGTTCGGGTTTTACTTCAGGCGACTTCTGGCTTGACGATATGACTCCCGATCGGCCCCGCGTTTAGCTCGTAGCGAAGGTTACGGATGTTTCAATTACGTTTTTTATTGTTGATCGTGTTCTGCGCGATGGGGCAGGGACTGCCTGCGCTGGCGCAGACTCCTGTGACGCGGTCGGCCGTCATGCCGACGACTGACGCACCTGTCGAAGAATTGAGCCCAGATTCCATCCAGGCGCGATTGAAGAAGCTCGACGACGTCAAGAATGTCGACGAAACGGTTCGCACCGGATTGATTGAGACTTATAAAAAAGTCTTGTTGCAATTGAAGACTGCGGACGATCTCGCTGCGAAGACTGCCGCGATTAACAACGCTATCACGGATGCTCCGGAACAACTTCGATTGCTGAAGGCGGAACTGTCGGGCCCTGTCATGACGGTGGCTCCGCAGATTCCGCCGGAGATGACGCTGCCGCAGATGCAGCTTTCGCTGTCTCAGGCTGAGAGCCGACTGACTGAGTTGCAGAAAAAACTGGTGGAATTGCAAGGTGAGCCCAATCGTCGCGCGGATCGCCGGGTTGAGGTTCCCAAGTTGCAGGACCAGGGGCGCCAGCAGCTACAGGAAGTGACCGCGCAGGCTGCCGTGAAACCGTTGCCCGACGAGGCCACCGAGGTGACTCAGGCCAACCGGTTGTTATTGGAGGCGAGAAAACGGGCACTCACACAGGAATTGCTTTATTACGAGGCAGAACTGCGGGGCTACGAGGCCCTGGGGGAGCTACTCACCGCCCGCCGAGATCAAACGGTGATCCAGACGGCCCAAGCCGAACAGGCTGTGAAAGCCTGGCAGGCGGCGGTGAACGATCGGCGGCGTGTGGAGTCGGAACAACAGGCACGCGACGCCCGGAAGGCCACGCTGTTGGCGAATCCGGCAATTAAGCGACTGACTCAAGACAGTGCTACACTGACGAGCGAACGCCAGGCACTCGCAGAGAATATTGAGCGAGTGACTCGGGAATCGGATGCTCGTGAAAAGAAACTGCTGGATCTGGACACGCAGTTTGCCAAGGTTTTGGACCGCGTGAAACGAGTGGGACTGACCGAGGCGATCGGTCTGCTGTTACGGAAGCAGCGCGAAGATCTGCCGCATGTGAATGAGCACAAACGCGATATCGAATTGCGGCAGGCAGAGATTTCTAAGGCTAATCTGCAATTGGTCGAACTGGAGGATCAGCGTGCGACGCTGGCCGATATTGATTCCCAGGCGAAGCTCATCCTGCAGGCCGTTCTTCAGTCCAATCCGAATCTCGATGCGAAATTGATTGAAGAAGATCTCCGGCAAGCGTTGCTAGTCAAACGGGGGTATCTTGATTCGTTAATTACTGACACCAACAGTTATCTCGACAAATTGGTTGAGCTGGATACGCGCGACCGGCAGTTGATTGCCAAGT
>JAZKFE010000129.1:1675-2314 GCA_040386595.1 Planctomycetota bacterium
ATTTCAGCAGCGAGCACATTCTGTGGATTCGCAGTACCGACCTGCCGCAGCCATCTGATTGGCGTCAGTTGTTGGCTGCGCTGAGATGGCTCACCAATGTCGATTCGTGGAGGGCGGTGGGCGCCGCGTTGCTGACCGATTTCAAGACGACTCCCAGTTTCTACTTGCTGACGTTCCTGCCGTTGCTTGTGCTGTTTGGCGGCCGGCTTCGCTGGTATCGGCGGTTGACCGAGTTGGGAATTGATGCGTCTAAAGGCCGTTCCGCCAGCTTCAATCCCACGGGGCTTGCTTTGCTGGTGACTGCGTTGTTGTCCGCTGCGTGGCCTGTTGTGGTTTGGCTGGTCGGTTTTCGCCTGTCCCGAGTGAGTGCGGGGAATGAGTTTGTCGAAGCGACCGGCCAAGCTCTGCGGGGGTTGGCGCCGTTGCTGCTGACTCTAGAAGTGCTACGAATTACCAGCCGCAGCAAAGGGCTGGCCGAATCTCATTTCAACTGGCCTTCGGCGGTCATTCAAAAAATTCGTCGTAGCATGCGATGGTTGATTGTGTTGGGACTGCCCGCGGCATTTATCGTGCTGTTGACGGAAGCGCAATCGAATGAAGCGGTGAAATATACTTTGGGCCGCCTGGCGTTTGTGTTGT
>JAZKFE010000129.1:2324-9188 GCA_040386595.1 Planctomycetota bacterium
GTCGCAAGGCCTGTTGGCTGTCGTGGTTTATCAGATCTGGCTGGCGGCACCAGGGGGTGTCGACGTCTGGTGGTCGCGGCATCGGGGATATCTGCAGCTGGCCTCGGTCGGAGTGTATATTGCTTTGGCTGGTTTGGCGATCGCCGGTTATTCCTATACGGCGGTGCAATTTGAAGAGCGGCTCTTCTCGTCCGTCTGGTTGGGCTTAGTTCTGCTCATGGTGCAGGCTTCGACGATCCGCTGGTTGTTGCTGGCCTATCGCGAACTGGCAATTCGACGCTTGCGCGAGCGGCGAGCGGCTGAAGTCGCGGTGGCCAGCGGCAGCACGGTTCCCAGTGAAGTCACACCCCCAGAACCGCTGGTTCGGTTGTCGGATATCGACGTGCAGACGCGTAATATTTTGCGCATGGTGCTGGTCGCTTCGTTGTTTGTCGGGCTGCTGTTGATCTGGGGCGAAATTTTACCGGCGCTGAAGATCTTTCGTCGGGTAGAGCTGTGGCCGCGTCCGTTCACGATTTTGGATACTTTCGGCCCTGCCCTGGTCGCTCCGGGAACATTGACGCTGGCCGACGGCAGTCTGGCCGTGATCATTGCTGGCTTGGCGTTTGCCTCTGCTAGAAACATTCCTGGTCTACTGGAAGTGACTGTGCTGCGACGCCTGACACTGGATCCCGGCGAACGTTTCGCGGTGACCACTGTCTGCCGCTATCTGATTTCGATCGTGGGGATTTTTGCGTTTTTTGGCCAGCTGGGGATCAGTTGGTCTCAGGTGCAGTGGCTGGTCGCCGGTATGAGCCTGGGGCTGGGGTTCGGCTTGCAGGAAATTTTTGCTAATTTCGTATCTGGACTGGTGCTGTTGTTTGAACGCCCCATCCGTATTGGCGATACCGTGACGGTGGGCGACATCACAGGCAAAGTATCGCGGATCCGAATTCGCGCGACGACCATTACCGATTGGGACCTGAGGGAATTGGTCATTCCGAACAAAGAGTTCATCACCGGCAAAGTCATGAACTGGACATTATCCGATACGGTTTCGCGCATGACGATTCAAATCGGTCTGGGGCCAGAGACCGACCCGGAGGTGGCTCGTCAGTTGTTGCTGCAGGTCGCACAGGCCCAGCCGTTGGTGTTGAAAGACCCGCCTCCGCATGCGCTGTTTGATGAGTTCGGTGAGAGCTCGTTGAATTTTACCTTGCGGGTCTACATGGCCAGCCGCGACGTGTATGTCGATCTCCGGCATGGCCTCAATACGGCCCTAAAGGCAGCCTTCCGTAACGCAAAGATCGTGACCGGCTCGCCGCAGCTCGATCTGAATCTCCGCTCGATTCCCGAAGCGGTCTTGCGGCAGCTGCAGTCGCGGCAAAATGACGCCGATACGGGAAAATCTTAGAGCGAGCAGAGATGTCATTGATTCGGACATCGCGATGTCGGCCCTGCTCTTGAGAGACAATGCCAGGGGCCTAACCCTCCCAAAGCTGAGAAGTTTTCGCCGCTCAAGTGGTCGCAACGTCTTTGCCAGCCTTTTCTGATAAGCATCGAACTCCTGGCGAGATTTGGTGCCTTCACTTCGAACAAGGCGTGCTGCAGATCTATGCAAACGTGCTGGCGACCTCCGCGCTAGGACTGGTCTCTACCAGAGATTCGTACTCTGCGAGAACTCGTTTGGCATGGGAAAACAGCCGTTTTCTGACTGTTCAGGCGCGTGTATGTCCAGATATGGAAAAACCTTACGGCACACCGTTTGCGTTTTATATCAACTATTTGGCACGTGTCTGGTTGCCTGGTGATGTTGAGTGGTCAGCAATTCGAATTGCATCGCCGGCACAACAGGGCCAGCCGTCCGTGCGATGGGCCCACCATCTCAGGCTTTGAGTTCCGCGATGCAGCACTTTTGCTGGCGGAACGATCGCTTGAAGTCAGGTTTTGTACTCAAATTTCTTTCAGGTCTCTTGCACGAAACTGGATTCCAATGCCACGTCCGACACCAGGAATACGCCCTCGAGTGGGTTTTACTTTGATCGAACTGCTGGTCGTGATTGCGATCATCGCGGTCTTGATCGCGCTGCTCTTGCCCGCCGTGCAGCAGGCTCGTGAGGCGGCTCGCCGCTCGCAATGCAAGAACAATATGAAGCAGTTGGGACTAGCGATGCACAACTATCACGACACCATGAATACGTTGCCCCCGGGGCATCTCGGTCGTTGCACCACTCCGATGCTGAATGCTACGGCGCTGACGATGTTGCTGCCGTACATCGATCAAGCCCCGTTGTACAATATGTACAATTCAAGGGGCTCGGCTTCGACCTATACCGGTGCGGGGGGCACTCCGACAGATGATCCGACGACGAATGGCAATGCCGCGGTGGTGAAGACCAAGATCGCGGTCTTTCTGTGTCCGTCAGATCCTGGAGCGGAATTCATTCCTGACCCGACGGGAGCCTATGGAATTTCTGCAACGAATACCGGCACCGGAGGTGCCAAGACGAACTATGACGTGATCTCCACCTCGGCTCTGGATCGATGCGATAACCCGACCTGGCCCGCGACGGACCTGACTCGAAAATGCATGTTTGGAGATAATAGCAACTGTAATTTCCGAGATGTGACTGACGGTACTAGCAACACCATGATGATGGGTGAGACGTTGCGAACTGTGCTAAACGGTGGGAACAATGCGTGGGGCTATCGAGGTTGGGTGATGGTCGGACTGAACCTGGTGGACTTCCCGATTAATCAATGGAGCTTCTACATCTATCCGTCAGTTCCAGGCCGGTTGGGGAGCTGGAGTTTCTCTGGCAGTCAACACGTCGGTGGGGCTCATTTCCTGTTTGGCGACGGGGCTGTTCGCTTCGTGAGCGAGAACGTCAATTCCACAATGCGAGCCCGGTATGCCACCATGGGTGATGGTCAAGTTGTCGATGGCTTCTAAGAAGCGTTAACAACCCTGTGCCGCACTTTAGAACCCGTTCAAATCGGACGCTGCGGTTTAGACAATGCCACACCGGTCTTGTCAGCGGTTTTCAATGGGTGTCTGCAGCCGCGGTGGTGTTCTTCGCTTCCAGGCGTACCGACCATGAGCCATCAGCAAGATGCGGATTGTCGGGCGCCGTCTCTAAGATGAAACTGTGAAAATGTTACGAGCCTGGGTGAGTATTGGGATCTTGGCAGGAATGATTGGATGTGGGGGAGCTGACGCTTCAAAAGCTCTACCCAAGACGGTTCCGGCGACAGGTGTCGTAACGCTCGACGGAAATCCGCTGTCCAATGCCACATTGACATTTATTCCGGTCGGTGCCACACAAGGAATCGAATGCTTCGGGGCGACTGGTGAAAAAGGCGAGTTTAAGATGAAGCAACTTCGCGGGCAGGATGGTGCGCCACCAGGAGAGTATAAAGTCGTGATCAGCCGCTATGTCAAATCGGACGGTAAACCGATTGTTCTGGGGGGGGACCAACTTCCCGCGAATGTCGGCGCGTCTGAATCATTGCCGGCCCGTTATAGTGCACCACAAGCTTCGAAGTTATCCGCGGTCGTGCCTCCTACCGGCGGTGAATTCAAATTTGATTTGAAGAGCCGCTAGGCGAACTGCAAGCAATTCTGTCGAGCGCGCCTTCTATTCCTTTTTAAGGACGCATTCGAGTGCCAGTTCGTCAAACCTGCCTGATGAGTGAGCATCCCTCATAAAATTAAGAACGGGTATTTGTCAGGTACGGAAATAGCGTTGGGGTTTAACACCCGCCAACGCTATTTCCGTAAATGCTCGAGAAAAACGCCAAGTTCAGCGAGCAGAGTCGTGGTCAATGCACGGAATTATGGCATTTTTTCCTGATCGTTTTGCGTTCGTAGCCTGTTTTTTACGCATCCGAGGTTGATGTTTGCCGCCAATTTGATTTACACTGCTGAATCAACATGTCGATATAGTCTAATGTATTGTTGCGTCCAGTTCTGGACCACTTTAAATTCCGCCGCGAAGTAAATTCCCACATTTTTGTTTCCGTTCTTAAGTCTTTTGCACGAAATGGATTCCCATGTCACGCGCGAAGTCTGAAATGCGTCCCCGAGTCGGTTTTACCTTGATCGAATTGTTGGTGGTGATTGCGATCATCGCCGTGCTGATTGCGCTGTTGTTGCCTGCCGTGCAGCAGGCTCGCGAGGCGGCTCGCCGCTCGCAATGCAAAAACAACATGAAGCAACTCGGACTGGCGATGCACAATTATCACGACACGATGAATGTTTTGCCTCCCGGCCTATTGGCACGTGGTGCACCGCCACCGGCTGTCTCACCAATCATGCTGAATGCGACGCCTCACACCATGCTGTTGCCGTACCTGGATCAGGCGCCTCTGTATAACAAGTATAATTCGGGCGCGTCGGCCACGACATTTGCCAGCATTGCCGGAGGGGTTGCTATAGGCGATCCGGTGGCGAATGGCAACGCGGCTGTGGTTAAGACCAAGCTCGCAGTTTTCATGTGCCCCACCGACAATGGTAAAGAATTTATGGATGTTGCAACATCGAACTACGGAATCTCCGCAACAAACACCGGCACAGGAGGGGCTATGACAAATTACGACGTCATGGTGTATATGCCCGGAAATTATCAGGTCTATCAGGTTTGGTCCTCATTGGGGCCGACTCAGAAGTGTATGTTTGGTGACGACAGCAAGTGCAATATTCGCGACGTCACCGATGGCACTAGTAACACCATGATGATGGGGGAAACTCTGCGGAATGTTCTCAATGGTAAAGGGAACACTTGGGGGTACCGAGGTTGGGTGATGCAAGGGATCGACGTCATTACTTCTCCGCTGAATAATTGGAGTTATACCACCTATCCCCTCATCCCCGGCAGATTGGGCAGTTGGAGCCGAGGCGGAAGCATGCATGTCGGCGGGGCTCACTTCTTATTCGGTGATGGGGCGATTCGCTTTATCAGCGAGAATGTCGATTCCACAATGCGCGCGAGATATGCGACCATCAGTGACGGCCAAGTGGTCGATGGATTCTAAGTTCGTGCACAGCGGTATTAATTCTGTCGGACGGGTGCCCTTATCCGTCCTGAATTCCGAATTTCATGCCACGGACAGGCACGCTCATCGACGACAGGTTGGCAATGGCTCAACGATGATGTATGCCTGCCGCGGGTGTCGCAATCTAGAAACTAATCACTATGTTACGAGTTTGGTTGTGTATTGCCGTTATTGGAGGGCTCGTCGGGTGCGGGGGAAGCGAAGCGTCGAAAGCACTTCCCAAAACAGTTCCGGCAAAGGGGATTGTGACGCTAGATGCCAAACCTCTTCCTGACGCGACGCTCACATTCATTCCCCGCGGTGGAACTAAAGGGATTGAATGTTACGGATCGACGAATGAAAAAGGTGAGTTCAGTATGAAACAACTCCGCGGTGAGAATGGCGCTCCTCCCGGAGACTATACGGTTGTCGTGAGTCGCTATCTCAAGCCGGACGGTAAGGCGATTGCCTTGGGAAGTTCTGAGATGCCGGCCGATGTGGGAGCTGTGGAATCGTTGTCGCCGCGATACTCTGATCCGACTTCGTCGACGCTGTCGGCACTCGTGCCTGCGGCCGGTGGTGAATTCAAGTTCGAATTGAAGAGCCGCTAAGCCTTGCTTGGAGATGGGTTTTCGAACTTACTTTCTAGGGAACCTTGGTTTTTTTGTCAGTTCCGTTCGCAACGTATTTGGTGCGCCGCTCACGATTTGTCGAGTGCAAGGTGAGTCGGAATGCAGCGCACCCACAGCGGGTCAATCAAACCGATTGACCCGCTGTTTCTATTTCGAGATCACGACTGGTGCTGTTCTACGATCAGCGGGACTGTGCCGCGGACCAATCGCTGATTTTGTCGAGCGGATACGTCGGGCGTGGGAGTCGCTTCCACTGAAATGCAGTCAGGTCGGATTGCGTCATGCCGGCGGAATCGACGCGGATCAGGCCCGTTCTCCAGCGGCTGAAGAACTGGAAGTTGCTGGCCGTTTTAACGACCACCATTTGGGCGTCGGCAATTTCTAATCCCAAGTGAGTGTAGACCACCGGATGATTGATGCCGAAGGTGCGCTCTGCCAGCAGGACGATGCGGACCTGCCCGACTTCCAGCAACGCCGCGCGACCGAGATCGCACGCTCCGCGATCGGGTAGTTCGCTGGTGACTCCCAGCGATACGGCAGCGATTCTTCCTGTGACTCGTACCGGCTGGCTGAAGACGTTGTCGGCCTTACCCCCCAGATCAATCGTGATGTGGGCTCCGACGCCCGTGGCGATCGCCGCTTCTACTGCCTCAGCGTCGACCATGGGGACCAGAGCGATGCACGGAACGGCTTGTTGCAGCAGTTCGCGGAGGATGATGGTGCTGTCTCCAGGGGCTCCGCCGTAGACGGAATCTCCTGTATCCGACAGGATAATCAGGCCGGGCTCGGCGGCGACGGCTTGTCGTACGGCCTCTTGCACGGAGACGCGGTCTGAGGCCCAGAACTGGTCGCGGAGACTCCAGGCTTTGTCTGCCATCTCGTCCGCCAGAGATTCCGCCAGTGCCTGGTCGTTTTCGGTGTGGACGATGACGGCCCAGCCCCCTTCGACGACATCCAGCCACGGCTGCATGGGATAGGGCGAGACGTCGATGACGCCCGGGCGGGTTTCCATCTGCCGGGCCAGATCGAACCATTCTTTCATCGGCCCCTGTGAGGTGAGGAACTGGTCCTGTGGGGTGATCAGGGGAATCTTGCGCCAGGCGACCGTGGGATGGACTTTGCCTCGTAGCAAGTCAAACATCACCCGGGCGGTTTTGCGTCCGGTGGCGATGGGATCGTGCGGCTGTTGATGCTGGCCAGCAAGCAGCAGGTACGCTAC
>JAZKFE010000130.1:0-2331 GCA_040386595.1 Planctomycetota bacterium
AAATCTTCACGATGTTGCAGCGATCGCAGTCACGTTCGAACTGGGAGTCAGTCATGTACCGCGTCTTATTCACACTTTTCACTGTCGCAATTCTGGCGAGCTCTCGAGTCCTCGTGGCTCACGAAGGGCATGCGCCCTTGCCGACGCGCGGTGCTTCGGTCGATCCGGTCACCGGTGTGATACGCTTAAGCCGCGAGGCTCGTCACACGCTGGATATCCGCACGCAAGAAATTCTTCCGCTAGAAATCACTGACTCCTGGTTCGCCTATGCCACCGTCTCGGCCCCCTGGAATGGGCATGCTCTCGTGAGCTCGATGCTGCCGGGACGCATCGTCAGTCTGAACGTTCGCCCGGGTGAGGCGGTCACCCAAGGCCAGGTCCTCGCCGAGATCGACAGTCTCGAATTGCAGGCTCTGCGTTTGGAATTTCAGACCGCTCAGAACGATGTCACCTTATCTAAAAAACTCCTCGAGCAATTGGCAACGGCCGAGAAGTCAGGAGCAGTGGCTGGGCAACGGATTTTGGAAACCCGCACCAAACTCCGCCAAGATGAGAACGCCCTCTCGATTGCCCGAAAAAAATGGCTCAGTCTCCAACTCCCGGAGGAAGGTCTCGAACAATTGTCACTGGGCAACATTCGCGAACCGTTGCGTCTGGCAATTCGCGCCCCTCTGACCGGGACCGTCATCCACGCGGACTTGTCTGTGGGGAAGATCATTGATCCCAAAGAACATCTCTTTGAGATCGTCGCCCCTACGACAATGTGGATCAAAATCAATGTGCTAGAGAAAGACCTGCAGCGCGTGACGCCGGGGCAATCGGTGAATTTAGCTCTGACCGCGTACCCGGGAAAAACCTGGACGGCCACCGTTGATAAAGTCGGACAGCTACTCGATCCCACCACCCATGTGGGGACGGCATGGGCCACGCTTCACAACACACCCAACACGACAACTCCGCTACGTCCCGGCATGTCGGGCCAAGTGCGATTGCAGCAAACACAGGGTAAGAAACGTCTCGCGGTGCCTCTCTCGGGCGTTCTACGCGACGGTGCCGAACGTTACGTCCTGGTCGAACAAGAAGAGAAAAAAGAGGGCTCGGAGTTCAAGAAACAAAGCATCAACCTCGGACAGCGGGTCGGAGCATTTGCCGAGATTCGCGGAGGCACGCTGCTCCCCGGGGATCGTATTGTGACCCAGGGAAGCCATGAACTGTCCAGCTTCTTTATGCAGGGCTCACTGAAGCTGTCGCGAGAAACCGCCAAAGATATTGGGCTGGAAGTGCAGGCCGCCACCCCGCGAGCAGTCAACGATGTTTTTGAAGCCGATGGCATGGTTGATGTGCAACCTGAAAATCGATCGGTCGTCGCTTCCCCGCTGGCCGGCATCATCGAGCGAATTCTGGTCGATCGGTCGCAGTCCGTGCATGCCGGAGAGGTGATTGCCGAACTGCGGAGTCTGGAATTCCAAACGCTGCAATTCGAACTATTAAAGGCACGCTACGACAGCGACCTGCAAACGGAAATCCTGACGAATTTTAAGATGGCATCCAACAGTCTTCCGCAACGCAGATTGCTGGAAGCCGAGTCCGCACTCGCCTCCATCGGCCTGCGTATGGAAAGCCTCATCCAGCAACTGCGCACCGTGGGGCTTACCAGCAGCGAGATCAATCGGATTGTGGAGCAGGGGGAGCTCATGCCCGTGCTGCCGCTGCGGGCCCCGATTGACGGTATCGTCGTCGGTTTCGACAAATTCTTAGGGTATGTGGTCCGTGCCGATGAGCCGTTGTTCGACCTCCACGACGTATCCGGTTCGTTCATCCAGGCGTTTGTCGCCGAACGTGATGCAGGACGAGTCACCGTCAATCAACCTGTCCGAGTCCGGTTGGTTTCGGTTCCCTCTCAAGTCTTCGAAGGCCGAGTCATTCGCAGTGGGCAGGTCCTGGGCGATACCTCACGAGCCCTGTCGGTCTGGATCGAAATCTCGGGAAAAGCCACGCGAACATGGCCGCACAACGCGTTGGCTCGCGTGACGTTTGACGGCCCAATTCATTCTGCCGCGCTAGCCGTCCCGGTTTCCGCACTCCTGCGAGAAGGCAGCCGGAATTATGTTTTTGTGCAATCTGCTGACGGGACGTTTCAGCGGCGGGCAGTCACCGTTGGCCGACGTGACGACCGGTTTATCGAAATTCACTCGGGACTACACACGCAGGAACGCGTCGCAATCAGTGGCGTCTCGCAATTGCAAACGGGATATGCCGCCATCCGCTAATGCTTCGTCAAACAGTGCAGTCGAGATGCGTCTGTCACGGAGCGAGTACAAGGTGACTACC
>JAZKFE010000131.1:0-2416 GCA_040386595.1 Planctomycetota bacterium
ATAAACAACAATCCACAATGTTCACTCTACTTGGTAGGTTTTGAAACACGTTCTATGGAGTTTGTCGACGGTTCTCCGCTGACAGGTGAGATCAAACGGGGCATGTTAGAACGTCGGGCCCTCTCCGTGATGAGTGAAGTCTGTCGCGTCTTGGAGTTATTACAGCGTTCGGCGACTCGCGGCCGCAACGTGTGGAAGTTGGTGTATCAGGACCTCAAGCCAGACAACATTATTGTCGGTAATCAGGATGCGACTTCGCTGTTGGACTTCGGTGGTTGTCGGCTGACTGTCGATGGGCGAATCGCGAATCAGGGGGCTTATACACCCGGCTATTGTCCGCCCGAATGTGAGGCGGGGGAACTGACTACGGCGGCCGATTCTTATACTGTGGGAAGCACTTTATATCACGTGCTGACCGGCAAATCTCCCGCGACGTTTTTAGGGTCTGAATTGACCGGGACCGGTCCGAAGGCTGTGAAGTACGAACACTGGGACTGGAGTCAGCTCAGTAGCCGCGTTTCTGCTGGGACGCTGAGCTTGGTGCAACGCTGTTTGCAGACACGTCATACCGACCGCCCGGCGGGTGCTGTGGAGCTGTCACGAGAACTTGAAGCGGTGCTACGGCGATTATGAGACTGCGAATTGATACCCGGCTGCCGCACGATTTGCTCGATGTGCCTGCGGATGATCCCCCGCAGATTCAGCGGAATCGCGCCGTCTACCGCATTACTGAGGTCCTGGCCGAGACGCCCTGGAGTTCCCTCTATCGGGCGAAGAAAGTGTTCCATAATTTGACTTTAAAGATCGCCGTTTAGTTGAAGTCGAAGATGATGAGTGCCTCGATGTGTTTATTAAGACTTTAGCCTATCCGGCGCTGGATCAACGGGCCTATGTTTCCGCCCGGCGGGACCTCGCGTGGTTCGAAGCGAAGAAGGTTCTTGGCTGCCGTAAGACCAACCTCATCCCGGAGCCGCTGGGCTTTTTAGAAGTTCGGAACGATGAGGATGTATTCGCCTTTCCACGGGCCGGTTCGCTAGCGGGCAAAGAGCCGATCTTAATCTGTGAGGCGATTCACGGTGAAAGTTTGGCACGGTGGCGTCAGCAGCGGCAACCCGATCTGTTGCAGATCCTCCGCGTGTTGGGCGAGCTGCTCGATTTGATGGGAACGTTTCACGGCGAAAAGATGTTGATCAACAATGTGGGACCAGCCACATTCTGGATCGATTCTGCACATCGAGTCCATTTTATGGGGACCGAGAATGTGGTGGATCGCACGAAGGCGGAGAACTTCCGTTTTCTGTTTCCTCCAGAGCGGTATTCTCGTGGATTTGCAGCTCCTGAGCTGACTCAGCCTGGCCCGCCACCGTCGCCTGAATCGGACCTGTTTGGTTGGGCGGCCATCGCCTTCTTCCTAATCACAGGGCAGAGTCCAGCACGTATTGCCGCAGAGCAACAAACCCCCTGGGCTCGATTCGACAGCCATCATCGGCAACTCTTGTGTGAGGCGTTGCAGTCATTGAGCGGAGATCAAGTTGGGAATGCCCAGCAATGGTTGGGAATTGATGGAACTCGCTTCTCGGCGACATGGCCTGGTGCGCTGGTGGATGGGTTGTTGACGTGTCTGGAGACGAATCCTGCGGATCGTCCTCCCGATGTGGAGGCTTTGCGTCAGTGGTGGGCTAAGGCTCCGCCACCACGGGTCAGTCAGGCCCTGGCGATCCATCATCAGGATGGCCGGGTGACCTTGCAGTTTTCGACACTTGGTTTGCCTACAGCGCTCACCTATGTTGTGCGGAAAAAGCAAAGCCAGGCGCCACGCTCACTTTCCGAAGGTGTGGAGGTGTGGTCCGGCAAGAGTGCCTCGAAGATTGAAGATGCGTTACCCAAGTTGCCTGCTGGCGGACCAAAAAACGGAGCGACGGCGCCTTGGTTTTATAGTGTCTTCAGCATTGATGTTTCCGGCGGTAGTACCTCGGCTTCGCTGCCCCGGCCCGTGCTGGCGATTGATGGCACCGTGCCCAACTATTGCCGGCAATTCGCCGAACAGGCTGCGGCGAAATTAGATCCCGCGGGGGGAGTCGCAGCGGTCCCTCTGGCCGAACTGGAAATCTTGGCAGCCCTGGATTCGTTTCCGTTTGTGGCGACCGAATTGCTTGGCTCTCCAGAGGTCACAGTGCGTGGTTGGGCTCTGCAGCTGTTACAGCAACGCTTAAAAAATGTCCCTTCGGATCAAGCCTGTCGTCAGTTACTACAGCAGCGAGGTCTAGCAGATCCCGTGTATCAATTGCGACGCGATACGGCGGCGATCTTGGTCAACACGATGATTAGCTGCGACGTGGCGTTTGTGGTGCAAGTGCTGGCTCCGGCGCTGGGGGGGCAGGGTTTGGATGACCGCATCCGTGCGGTGCGAGGGATG
>JAZKFE010000132.1:0-15262 GCA_040386595.1 Planctomycetota bacterium
AAGAAAACAAAGAAGAGGGCGAAATTGAAAGTGGCCGATCGAAAGCATCCGAGTCGCGGGGTTAGCGCAAGGTACGCTATCGGCACTGCTTAACGACCGAGTACGGTCGCAAAACAGTGGCACTCTTAGAAATCTCTCAGAATCGTGCGAGGTCATTTCGCCCGACCCCAAACGCCGTAACTCTCGCACCGTGGCGTTTCATCCGCCCGGTTGTAGCTGATACGTTGATGCCGAAAGCCGTTGAATCCTTAAACAGTGCGGTCGAGATGCGTCTGTCGCAGGGTTAGCACAAGGTGAATACCGGCACTGCTTAACGACCGAGTACGGTCGCGAAACAGTGGCACTCTTAGAAATCTCTCAGAATCGTGCAGGGGCATTTGGCCCGTACTCTGAATCTCTCACATTCATCAACACTCAGTCGCGTTCACGAACCGGGGCGGCGCTGCCATTGTTGGGTCCAGCCGTTGCCGCGAGGGTCTCCTGTGGGCTGCTTCCAGTTATTGGTCTGCAGCTGACCTGTTCCGGCTGAGGTGCCGGGCCACTCGGCTTGGCGCCAGCGGCCTTGTTGGGGGTCAACCTGTTCCATCGCGAGGTACGAGAGTTGATCCGCTGAGGTCCAGGCTTCGGTCCATTCTGGTGGATAGAGTTCGATCCCCAGGCACCATTTGACGAACTGCGAACACTGCAGCAGCGCATACAGCCCGACCGACATCGCCAGGGCGAAGAAGGGTAACAATGGGCCCATCTCGAAGACATGTTCGAAGACACCCCAGAGCCATTTCCAGCCCACGATGACGATCAATGCGGCGATACTGAGATAGGGGCCGTAGGGGATTTCTCGTTGCCGGAAGAAGAGCCATGTGACGATGACGACGAGCAACGCGATGACCGGGGCGATGATGAAGACCATCACCGCCGGCTGCCAGCCTAAAAAACTGCCAATCATGGCCAGCAGAATTACGTCACCAAAGCCCATGGCTTCCTGGCGCAGCACCAGATGTCCGATAAAGCGGACGATCCAGACGATGCCTCCGCCCACGACGAGCCCCGCGAGGCTGACCAGCAGCCCGTGCCAATGGGGATACTGGGCAAACCAACTGGGAACGCCAGACCCCGACATCCACCACCAACCGGAGACGCTTTTTAACCATCCCGGTGGAGTTCCATCCCCCCAGACGTCGTAGATCATCGTGATGAAGTGCGACAAATCACTGCGTTGAAACCACGCGGGAACGATATGAACTTGACCAATCAGACTGCCGGCGACGCCCACAAACATGGCGGGCAACGTCACCCCATCGGGGATAATTCGCAGGTCGAAATCGATGAACGTGGCGACGACCAGGGCTTCGATCAGCACCATGTGGTAGATGTAGCGCCACATCAGAACGGCTTGCGGCGACAGCCAGTCCGAGCCCGGATAGCCTTGCGGGCCGAGATTGGTATAGAGGCAGCTGCCTTGCAGGCCCTGATGCAGATTTTCGGGAATCTCCATCCAATAGACGAGCACAAACAACAGTGCGTTCAAGAGCTCGATCATCGCGTAGCGGACGGAAAACTGTTGCCGGCAAAATCGGCAACGGCCTCCCAGAATGAACCAGCCCAGGATGGGAATGTTGTCCCGGGTGGGAATCAGATTGTGGCAGTTCGGGCAGCTGGACGGGGGACTGACCAAGCTTTTTAGTGAGTCCCAAAACTTCTCGTGCTGCGGAATGCGGTAAATGCAGACATTCAGAAAACTGCCGATGACGGCGCCGAGGGTGAACAGAAATGGCAGCACCAGCCAGAGAGGCAAATCAAACAGCGTCACGAGGGAACTCCGCCGATCACGCCCGGAACGGGCTGGGCAAGTGGGCTACGATCTGGTCTACAAGGTTTGCAATGGGCGCTGCATCGGTATCCAGGGTCAGGGTGGCACAGTCTCGGTATAACGGCTCACGAATCGCTAGAACCTGCGCAATCTCTGCCAACCCACCAGAGTTGGTCAGGTTGGGGCGTCGTTCGGCGGTTGTCACGTCTTGTTCGATTCGAGCCTGCAACGTTTGCAGACTCGCCTGCAGCCAGACGACCGGACCGGCCTGGGTGAGTCGGCTCCGAGTTTCTGGATTCAGGATGGCACCTCCACCGGCCGCGATGACCAACCGGTCGCGACCGAGCAGTTCGGCCATGACTTGTCGTTCAAGTTCACGAAACGCGGGTTCTCCCTGGTCGGCGAAGATCTCTCGAATCGTCCGTCCGGCAGTTTGTTCAATCACCGTGTCGGCATCGATCCAATCCCAACCCAAGTGCTGCGCCAAGGGGCGAGCCACTGTGGTTTTTCCGCTGCCTCGATAGCCAATGAGTGTGATAACCATTCTGCCTGCAATACATTACGTAAGTTGTCGATAAGTTGCTGGAGGCATTCCAAAGATTGTAGACCGTCCAGGGAACGCAGAGCATTCTAGCGAGGTTCGTCCGCAAACTCTCCCTCATCCCACCCGAGTTTTTCGTTGTCGAGGAAGACACCACCAATGCTTGCTGGCAGAACTTACCAAGGTTGTAGAGAATGGCAGGCTGGTCGTGCTGTGTCACAGCAGTGATTTAGGAATGCGTGTCACTGTTTTCCGCGGTACTCGGCGGATCAGCAGTGCTCGGACGGCTGGGAATGCACTGCTTTGCAACTGAGTACAGTTGCAAAGCAGTGGCACGACAATACTTTCGGTTGAACTGTGACAAAGCACTCAAGAGATTAAGCCAAGTCAATCAATACAAAGTCCATACTAGCTCGCAGCGCCCGCGAGTGCAGCACTGTCGCATCTGATCGCACAACGAATCACAGACCCCAGGAGCCACACCATGTCGGTCCCCCCTCGCCTGCAAGAACTGCATCCCGAGTTGACTCGTTGGCGGCGCGAGCTGCATCAGCACCCGCAAACGGCGTTCGAAGAGACGTTTGCGTCGGAGTTCATTGCACAACGCCTCATCGAGATGGGGATCACACCGCATCGCGGATTGGCCACGACCGGAGTGGTCGGCACGCTGCAGGGCCGACGGCCGGCCGAGGGGGAAATCCGAGCGATTGGTTTGCGAGCTGACATTGACGCGCTCGACATTCACGAAGAAACCGGCCTGCCGTATGCCTCGGTGTACCCCGGAAAAATGCACGCCTGTGGTCACGATGGCCATACCACGATGCTGCTGGGGGCGGCTCGGTATTTGTCCGAAACCAAGGATTTTTCGGGCACGGTCCACTTCATCTTCCAGCCTGCGGAAGAAAATGAAGGGGGCGGGCGGGTGATGGTGGAAGAGGGGCTGTTTGACAAATTCCCGATGGATGCCGTCTTCGGAATGCACAACTGGCCGGGGATTCCGGTCGGACAATTCGCGTCGTGTCCCGGTCCGATCATGGCGGCGTTTGACGTGTTCCAAATCAAGGTCACTGGTCGTGGGTCGCACGCGGCCAAGCCGCACGAATCGATTGACCCCATTATCGTGGCGTCGCAAATTGTGACGGCCCTGCAATCGATCGCCAGCCGCCAAACCAATCCGCAGGATCAAATTGTCGTCAGCGTGACTCAGATTCATGCGGGCGATACTTGGAATGTCATCCCCACGACGGCCGTGATTCGCGGCACGGTGCGCACGTTCCGCAAAGAAGTCCAGGATGCGACGGAAGCCTCCATGGACAAGATTGTGCAGGGTGTTTGTTCGGCCTATGGGGCTCAGGGAGAGCTGCGGTACGAGCGTCGCTACCCGGCGACGATCAACTCCCCCCGTGAGGCGGGCTGGACGACCGAGGTGCTGAAGCAAACGTTTGGTGCGGCGAATGTGAATGAAGCTCCGCAACCCTCGATGGGAGGCGAAGATTTCTCATTTATGCTGCAAAAACGGCCTGGATCGTACATTTGGGCCGGCAACGGTTCGACCGCAGGCGATCGATTGTTGCACAACCCTCATTATGATTTTAACGACGATTTGCTCCCCTTAGGGGCAACCTATTGGGCGCGGCTGGTCGAACACTTGCTGCCTATCCGATAATACCGTCGAGACCTGACCGTCGCAGCGTTATGAAAATAAGTGGCCTGGATTGCGTCGTGTGGCGCTCAGGCCGGCCAGAAGGAAATGTGATGAGTACCCCCGAAGAATCTCGCGTGGAATACACCGTTCTAGCGCGACGGTTTCGCCCCCAGGCGTTTGCGGATGTCGTCGGCCAGGAGCACGTTGCTCAGGCCCTGCGAAATTCGATTGTCCAGGGACGAGTGGCCCATGCGTACCTCTTCACGGGGGCTCGTGGAGTGGGTAAGACGTCGACGGCACGTATTCTGGCCAAATCGCTGAATTGCCCGAACGCGGTGGGCCCCGATCCGTGCAACGAGTGCGAAGTTTGCCAGGGGATTGCGACCGGTAGCGATGTCGACGTTCTGGAAATCGACGGTGCCTCGAATCGTGGTATTGATGACATTCGCATGTTGCGTCAGAACGTCAACGTGCGGTCGATGCGTAGTCGGTACAAAGTCTACATCATCGACGAAGTCCACATGCTCACCAAGGAAGCCTTCAATGCTTTATTGAAGACGTTGGAAGAGCCGCCGCCAAACGTCAAATTCGTGTTTTGTACGACGGAACCCAACAAGGTTCCCGATACGATTCTCTCGCGTTGTCAGCGGTTCGATTTCGGGACGATCGCGACGGCGTCCATCAAAACGCGGCTCTCGCAGATTGCGACTGCCGAAGGCAAACACGTTGACTCTGAGGCCTTAGAGCTGGTGGCTCGTCGAGCGGCGGGTTCGATGCGTGACAGCCAGTCGCTGTTCGATCAATTGCTGGCGTTTGGTGAAGATCACATCAAAGCGGCGGATGTTCACCGGCTGCTTGGGACGGCGCCGGACGAGCGGCTGATCGGCATTATGCAGGCGGTCATTTCGCGGCAGCAGGGGGAACTGCTGGAACAGTTTCAGATGGTTCTCGACAACGGCGTGCAGCTGGGAGAGTTGACCGATCAACTGCTGTATTACACGCGAGATCTGTTGATCGTGGCTTCGGGGGCTGGGAACGTCCCTTTGCAAAGTGTGGCGGATGACAGCCTTCCCATGTTGAAGCAGCAGGCGGCGGCCTGGGGCGTGCGGAATATCATGGCGGCCATGCAGATCCTGGCCGAGACTAAAGGCAAAATGCGCGGCGTCGGGTATGGTCGGGCACTGGCCGAACTCGCGTTGGTGCGGTTGTCGCTGCTGGAAGACCTGAATGCCTTGGAGCATGTGATCGCCGCGTTGCGTTCCGGTCAGTTTGCACTAGGAACGACCACGACATCTCGCCCGGCTGCGGCGATGGCGCCGCTGGCCGTTCCTGCGAGACCGGCCCTCAACTCCCCCCCTGCCCCGGAAAAAAAAAATGAACCAGCAGTCGTAGAAACGGTTGCGGCACCCCTTCGTCCGACTTTGTCGTCGGGGCGTCCGGCGGCTGAGCCCCCTGCGACATCTTCGCAGTCGCCTGCACAACCGGCGCTTCCGATATGTGAATTACAACCCGGTCAGGAAGCTGTGTTTTTGGCGCAACTCATTGAGCGGCTTACAGGTATGCTCAAAGACTATGTCAAGAAAGCGGCTTCCTTAGCAATTTCTGGGCCAAATCAACTAGTCTTGGGGTTTGAAAAACGTTATGATTTGGCACGGGAGTCTTGCGAACGCAACAACAACCTGAATCGGTTGCGGGAAGTCGCCAGTGCTCTCGCTGGAAAAGCCGTGTCTGTAAGCCTCCGACTACTCGCCAGTCCGACTCCTGCAGAGGGAGAAGTGGCTGTGGCCGAGGCTGCCGCCGCCGCGAACGCCAAAAAAGCCGCCGCGGCTGAGGTGAAGGGAAAAGCAGATCCATTCGTCTTAAGAGCGGCGGAGATTTTTCACGGAAAAGTCGGCGACGGAACGTTGATTTAATCCCAGGTCGGTCTACTATTGCAGCCGGAAAGCGTTTCACTCTTGGGTGTTGCGTGTTTTGACTGGAGTTGGCTTAACGGTCTGGACAGAGTCTGAAAGAAGTGCGACAGTTTGCCTTGAACGGTGCCCCAACGCAGTTCAGGACAGTCTGGCAGTTCAGGGCAGTCTGAAGGGAGTCTCAGGGCAGTGAACGCATACGGCGCGACAGTCAACGAACTCATCGATCAGTTCTCGAAGTTACCCGGAATTGGCAAGAAGTCGGCCGAGCGGATCGCTTACCACTTTTTGCGTTGTTCCCGGGAAGAAGCGTTCGCCTTGGCTGATGCCATCAGGCAGGTCAAACTGAAGATTCATGCCTGTCCGAATTGTTTTAATCTTACCGAGGACAAGTTGTGTCAGATTTGTGCCGACTCGCGACGCGATCCGCGCATTCTCTGTGTGGTGGAACAACCTCGAGATCTCCTGGCGTTAGAAGCTGCCGGGGCTTTTCAGGGCATGTACCACGTTCTCCAGGGACGCATTGCACCGCTGGAAGGTATTGGGCCAGAACAACTTACAATTGATCAACTGGTGACCCGCATCAAGCGAGACCAGGTGCGTGAGTTGATCATGGCCACCAATCCGACATTGGAAGGGGACGGCACTTCGCTGTACATCTCCAATGTCCTGGATGGGACGGGGGTCAAGATTACCCGCTTGGCACGGGGAATTGCCTCCGGAAGCGTGCTAGAGTTTGCCAACAAGGAGATGCTGGCCGACGCCATGCGCGGGCGGCAGTCGTTTTAGGGGCCTTGAAGATGTAGTTCACGAGTGCGGAGTTCAGACAGCCGAGAGTCGAGATCGAGACAGGCAAAACCCATCTAATCAGAGTCTGGCGGTCTGGTCCGCATCGCATTAATAGCGTCATATTCCGAATCCAAGTTCAGCCTTCTTTTCGCACATTCGTGGGAGAAGTCTGACGAGTCGAATGGGCTCCGGCTTTGTCGGACCCTGCAACGGTGAATCTGACTGCGTATGCAGCTGAATTTCTCACAACAGATGAAGATGAGCCAGCAAATGAAGCTGGCTCCGCGGATGATCCAATCAATGGAGATCCTGCAGCTGCCGATCATGGCGCTGAAGGAACGCATTGAAGAAGAGCTGCGCGAGAACGAAATGCTGGTGGATCAGCTTTCGGACCCCGATGCTCCAGAGATCCGCGCGGAAATCGATCGTGCTCACGAAGAAGCGACCGAACGGCCGCTGGAGTCTCGTGAGCTGATCGTGGACGACAAGAATGGCGAAGCCGACTTCGAGCGCTTACTCGAAATGTCGGAAGACTGGCCCAGCGACGATTACCTGGGGGCCCGTAAATCCTCGAACCGTATGTCCGAGGAAGGTGACCAGTACAGCGACATGATGTCGAACATGGTCACGCGGCCGGAGTCGCTGCAAGACCATCTGCTGGAACAATTTCGCTTCCTGGAATGCACGCCGGTTGTGCGGGCCTTCGGTGAGTATCTGATTCAGAACCTGGACGCGAACGGCCGGCTGAGTGCATCGCTGCCCGAAATCGTTCAGGTCTACGGCGAGAAGATTAGCCTGGATGAAGCCCAGGCCGCGCTGTCACTGATTCAAAAGCTGGAACCACTCGGTGTCGCCGCGCGGGATCTGAAAGAATGCCTGCTGCTGCAGGTCACCGAGAATACGGCCTATCGCGATATCCTCATTACCTTGATCTCTTCGCATCTGGAGGATTTGGCCCAGAATCGGCTGCCTCTGATCGAGCGGAAGACCGGTTATGACATTGAAGATATCAAGGACGCTTACGAGGTTCTGCGGACGCTGAATCCCACCCCGGGACGCGGGTTTGAACAAGTCTCGGCACCGAATGTCGTGCCAGATTTGTATGTCGAACCGGATGATAACGGGCAGTGGAAGGTGCGTCTCGAAGACGAATACACACCGCGATTGCATATCAGCAAGCAGTACCGTGAACTGCTGCAAAAGGGTGCGTCTGATCCCAAGACTCGCGACTACATCAAGCGGAAGATTGAGTCCGCGAAGTGGTTGATGGAGTCGATCGAACAACGCTACAGCACGTTGCGACGGGTGGCTCAGGCCATTGTGGATAAACAAACCGAGTTCCTCGAACACGGTCCCGAGAGAATCGTCCCGCTGAAGATGCAGCAGATTGCAGACGTGGTCGGCGTGCACGTGACGACGGTGTCGCGAGCGGTCGACGATAAGTGGATTCAGACCCCGCGTGGTATCTATCCACTGAAGCGGTTCTTCGGCGGCGGAACGACGAATGAAGAAGGTGACGAAGTCGCCTGGGACATCATTCGTATTAAGCTGAAGAAGATTGTCGAAGAAGAAGACAAAGACGATCCGCTGAGCGACGACGCGCTGGTCGATAAGCTGGCCGCCGAGGGCTATAAACTCGCCCGGCGTACGGTCACGAAGTACCGCAAGGCGCTCAATATTCCGTCATCACGTCAGCGTCGCCAGTATTAATCGGTGGCTGATCGCGAATACTGGGAGGGCGAGGCTCCTGCCGAGCCGCTTGGTCTTTCGATTGCCGGTAGACTTAGCGGTTCGGCAGGAGCCTCACCCTCCCAGTGTCTCGATGTCTCAATATTGTTGAAGACGAACACCTTGAGCTAAACCGTCAGCCTACCGCTGTTGCAGTGGTGTATTCAACTTGCGGATCGATCGGCAGCAGGGGCGTTGGAAAGTGCTCCTGGAGTTGAATTCGTGGATTGCGGTGTCGTCACCGACATCTCCAGTGATGATTCCAACTTATCATCCGTTGCGGGCAGTTGGCCCAAAATCATCATCTTTTGCCAGATGCTGCGCGAGAGTCCTGTGGTCAGGGTTTCGACTTGCTCGACGGCTGCCAAGGCTTCGCGATCGGGGAAATTTTGCACATACAACGCGGCGACCTTTCCCGTCACCGCGAGTAGCTCAATGCAGTAATCGAGATAGCGACTGAGTTGAAACGGGGTCATGACACGCTTGGGTGATGACGGCGTGGAGGGCCCATGCAGCAGACGCTCGGGATCCTTGGTCAGTTGGTGCATATCGACGATGTGTGCGATGGCTCGCAGTTCCCGAATGGCATTCAGAGCCCGCGAACATTTCAGTCGATTTTCCAGGCTGATCAGAAAGAGAATCGCGGCACCGATAAACACGATCCCACCGATGGCCGCTTCCAGGAACTGGACGAAGTTGACCAGGTCGTCGAAGAGATGTTCGGTGCTATGCACGCTTTTGATGCTGATGACCAGGAAGGCCACGATGGAGCAGACCAAGGCGCCAATTCCCAAGCGTAACGGGATGTTGGGGCGATCGAATTCGGTGGCTCGGACAGCGCTTTCTTGGGCGATCGTGTGCAGATCTTCGGCGACACGACTCAGTCCCGATTGCGGAAAGCGTTCCGCAATACGTCGCTGCAACTGCGACGAAGTTTCGATGATCCGTTCTGGACTAAGTAAGCGGCGGGTTACGGCATGGGGCATAGTGAATTCAGTGTACGCGGAACCGACCTCACCGCCAAGCCGACCGCGAACGTGCCCCTTCGAGTGGCCCCATTGAGATGGCCAGCGCTGAGGGATGTGCGAGGCTATTCATGGGAGAGTCCTTGACTCCACTATTTCGGGCTCCACGTCGATATGAACTCGGCAGCAGGTTTATCGTTGATTTTTTCCAGTGTCTTAATCGCACTCAGAATTGGCAGCTCGCTTCGCTTTTTGACATCGCACCACAGATGGGTCAGCGGAAGGTCTTTCAACGGCAGCAGCGAGACTTTTGTGTCCTGGCAGTACAGCACTTTTACCGGAGAACCCTTGAGTGGTGAGAGATCAGTTACCTGGCTTCCGCTGAATGACAGGCCGTTGAGCGGCATGCCGCTCAGGGGGCCGAGATCTGAAAATGGAGCACCCATTAATGACAGGGCTTGTAGTTTCATCCCTTTGAGCGGGGACAAATCGCTGATCATGGTACTATTGCAGTTCAAATAGATTAATGGCATTCCTGCGAGGGGCGTGAGATCGGAAACCTTCGATGAAGTGCAGTTCAGTTCTAGTAGCGGCATCCCCTTCAGCGGGCCCAGGTCTGACACCGCAGTCTGGTTGCAGTTGATGGTTATCAACGGCATCCCTTGGAGTGGCTCCAAATTGCTGACGGCGGTGAAGTCGCAGTTCAACATGGTCAGCTTCATTCCCTTGAGGGGCGATAAATCTTCGACGCTTGTGTAGCTGCAATTGAGGCTGGTCAGCGTCAAGCCCTGGAGTGGTGACAAATCGGCCAATGGGAACGCGACCTGAGTTCCGGCACAGTTCAGCGAAGTCAGTCCTTTTAAAGCACGTACCGGCGAGATATCTATGAGTTTGTCACTGGAAATTGTCAATCCGATGACAACGCCATTTTCGATTCCTGGTACGACCTTGCCGTCGAAGCCGGGGTTGAGCTCGGTCAGTTTGCTGACGACTGCCGCGACTTGTTTTTCGGCTGGCAGAGCTGCCGTTTTTTTCACCCATTCTTGAAAAGCTGCGGACTCAAATCCAGTCGTGCTTCCCTTCTCCGCATCAGGCTTATTGCCGCCGGCCACTTCGGCGAGTACTTTGTCGAGAATCCCGAGGTCGGTGAAATATTGGACCGCTTTGTCGTTGCTGGGGGCGAGTTTCAGCACGGATTTCCAAGCATTCGTTTCCGCGAGCCGATTCTGTTCGCGGTAGGCTTTGGCCGCCAGTCGCAGGAGGGCAGAGACGGCATCGTCTTTGGCCTTTTCGATGGCTCGCCGATGGATCGCATCTGCTTTCGCCACGGCGGTGGCATGATTTCGCAGGATCGTCGTCGTGGTTGGCGGGTCATCGGCCCTGACGAATTGACCGCAAATGCCCCCGAGGAAAATTGCCAGGCAGATCCCTGTCTTCAATCGCATGTCATTTTCTCCGCAAGGGCGACCAACAGCGTGAAAACGCCATTGGAGATGAGAAAAGCAGATGTCCTATTTCCAGTAGAGCGTATCTCTTAGTGAATGCGCTCACAAGTGAAGTTGACGAATTAACAGCAGTCAACAACCCCGAACTCGTTGCCGGATTTGTTTTCGGGTGGGGGGCCCACCACCGCTCAGCGGCCTGTGGCTTCGTCCTTTGGAAATGCGGCACATAAATCGTCGCTGGCCGCGGTGAGACCGGACCAATTCTGTTCAATCCCACTTCGCAGCGGCAACGATTTGAGCCGAGATTCGCATTTTCCTGGCAAATTAGTCTTTCAAGAAGGCGGCTCGAAGTTCGTCGATCACGCTTTCTGACATGGGTGATACGAGACCGATGGGGCGGCTGTTGATGATAGCTTCGGCGGTCGTTTCCAGGACTTCCAGGCGGTCGAACGTGTCCAGAATGCTGGTGCCGACGACTAGGACGCCGTCATTATCGAGCAGTGCCGCGGGGGTTTTCGGCGACACGAAATCGGCGATTCGCCCGTTGGGTTGATACTGGATGCCGGCCGGCACACGCACGACGTCTCGCAGGAAGATGTAACTCTCGGGGATGGTTCTCGCATCGAGATCGACATGCGTCACGCTGAAGGCCGTGGCATTCACCGGGTGGGCAAACACGATGGCTCGGACGCCCGGGTGTCGTCGATAAATGGCCTGATGGGCTAGCGTGGCGCGGCTGGGACGGTGCCCGGCTTCGCACGTGTCGCCGCGGACCAGAACGATATCATTGATATCAATGTCCGAGCGATCCCGTTGCGACGGCGTGATGAGGAAAGAGTCGTCGTCCAACCGGGCGGAAAAACTTCCCTCAGTGCTGATCAGTAGGCGTTGGCGATAGCCTCGACGGACGAATTCGCACAACTGACGCCGCAGTTCTTTCTCGCCGCTGGTCGAGGTACAAGCCACCGGCTGCAGGTCGACTTTGCGTTGATCGGCCAGCGCGAGTTGTGCGTCATCCAAGTAGCGGACTTCACCCAGCAGGCGGGCCTTGATGATGGTCTTGGCCGAGAACTCCAGGGTCTCGAAGCGTTGATAAGCGTGAGACAATGATTCACCTCCCACGACCACTCCGTGATTTTCGAGGATCACGCAGTGCCAGCCACCTTGAAAGGCTTCGGTGATATGTGCGGCCAGACGTTCGCTGCCCGGCAATGCGTAGGGGGCAAAGCCGACTTCGCCACAGACTGACCGAGCTTGATGGAACAGCCGCGTGTTCGGGAGCTGGCGACTGATGCTGAAGGCCACCAGGGCGACCGGGTGAGCGTGCACGATGGCTTTGATATCGGGGCGACTGTTGTAGATCGCCCGATGAAACGGAAATTCCGATGACGGACGATGCAGGCCATCAACCATGCCGTCCGCCGCGACGCGGACGATATCCTGCCGCGTCAGGCTTCCCTTATCGATCCGTGCGGGAGTGATCCAGATATCGCCGTTGTCTTCGCGAATTGACAGATTGCCCCCCGAGGTGGTCGTCATGCGGTAGCGATAGATTCGCTCCATGGTCCGCATGATTTCGTCTCGAGGATGAATCAGTTCGTGATGGCGACTCATGGAAGAAGTTCTTTGGTTAAGAGAGGACAGGCACGAGAGGCGAACGCGTCTCAATTATCAATGTTCGTGCGGAGAAGTCCAATCCCACCCACAATGACCGCGGAATTCCTGCGAATTTGCAGTGTCTGGTAAAACAAAAGCCACGGACAGACTCGGAATCTCACGGACGAGTCGCTGATTGGCGGCTCTGGTCCGTGTTTTTCCGAGTCGTTCCGTGGCTTGATGTACCTGCCGGTCGACCCTGCCCTGTGGGTTATTTGGCTGCTGCGGCTGCTTGTTGCGTGACAACTGGCTTGGGCGGTTCGAACGTGGCGATGGGGGCGGCTGTGACACCGTTCCAAACGCGCACAATTCCATCTTCACCACCCGCAACAATTAGCTTCTCGTCGGCACTGGCGGCCACTGAGTACGCATAATCGCCACCTGCCGGGAAGTTGCGGAAGTTACTGCCATTGTCAGCCTGATGGTACCGGACATTGCCGTCGCCACCGCAGCTGATGATGTTGGCACTGCGGCCGACCCACTGGATCGACGTCACCTGCTTGGTATAGCCGGCGATGGTCCGCTGTTGCTCACCCGTTTCGACATTCCACACCTTGATGGCGTTGTCGGCACCGGCACTCACGATGACGGTCTGGTCGGGCTTCCAAGTCACGTCGAGTACGTGGTGCGTGTGGCCTTCGAAGGACTTCACATGCTTGCCTGTGGCGACATCAAAGATCTTCACGAACTTGTCGGCGGCGCCGGAGAGGATGTACTTGCCGTCTCGTGAAAATTCGACACCAAACACCGTGTCGCTATGAGCATCGACGATGCTCTTGACGAGGCTGAAGTTGGTGACATCCCAGATCATCAACTCACCGCTACGTGACGGATCGCCGCCACCTGTTGCGAGCAGCTTGCCGTCATCACTGAAGTCGAGAGCCAAGACGCGATTCACGAACGGCGACGGTCGCAGATCGAGAGGAGCATCGGCCTTCGGACCGAGTTGACCGGCCAGGGCCCAGGTGGGTTTCAGCGGCCAGACCTTGATGGTTTGGTCGGCTGAACCGGAAACAACACTGCCATCGGCGGTGATCGCCAGGGTCGTGATCGGGCCGGCATGTCCGACGAGCAGATCCAGAGCACTACCGTCTGTGGTGTTGTAGGTATGAACCATGTTGTCGTCGCCCGCGGCGGCAAGGATCTTGCCGTCGGGAGTATAGGCCAGCGTTCGCCATGGCTTCTCGGTGGCGGTGCTGGCGAGTTGGCTCGCCTTCAGGTCGGCATCGCCCTTAGCTTGCGCTGCGATTGCGGCTTCCGAAGTGGCCTTGGCCTTGGTCACGGCGTCGGTCCCATCTTTGACCGCCTTGTCAGCCAAGTCGGCCGACTTATCCGCAGAGACTTTCGCATCCTGTACCGTCTTCAACGCGGCATTGGCGTCGGCCAGAGCCTTGTCGGCATCGGCCTTGGCTTTTTGCAGTGCTGCGTCATCTTTCTTCTCGTCGAGAGCCTTAACGGCTGCGGCAAGTTTCTCCGTGGCTTCTTTGACCTTGGCTTCGGCCGGAGCAATCGGTTCGACGGCTTTCGTCTTTGCTTCCGTGGCCTTCTTGGCCGCTTCGGTCCGCGTGGCCAGTTCGGTTTCGGCAGCCTTAATCAGGTTGGCCGTGTTGGTGACTTCTGCTTTGTTCTCGGCATCGTCGGCAGTCAGTTTGACGACCAGGCGTTGAGCTCGCAGGTCTCCCTTGATTTCTCCCATGACCTGGCCATTGGCGGCATTCCACAACCGGGTGAGGTTGTTGGCACCCGACGCGGCAATCTGTTGATTGTCGGGGCGGATGGCGACGGCGGTCACCGGGCCACCTAGATCGAAGGCTCGCACTTGCTGAGCATTGGTCAGGTTCCAGATCCGGGCGGTTCCATCTTCGCTGCCTGACAGCACCTGCCCGTTGGGGGGCAGAAAGAAGGCCAGAGAAGTGACCGGCTTGCCATGGCCGGGAATCTGAATGCCACTCACCAGACTCCACAGCTTGATGCTCTTATCGGCACCCGCTGAGACAACCACTTTTTCTTGATCTCCCGTCGCCGCCAGAGCGTCGACAGAGCCGGCATGTTCGGTAAAGGCTTGAGCGACCAGACCCGTCATCACGTTGAAGACGAGGACCTCATTGTTCGCGGCACCACCAATGACTTGTTGGCCGGCACCCGCGAAGGTGACGCTGCGGACCGGAGCTGTGAAACCACCGAAGACCGGCTTGGGGCCATCGCCACCATTGCCCGCGTTCCAGACGCGAACGGTTTGGTTTTCACCGGCTGAAGCCAACCAGTTTCCGTCAATGCTCTGGTCGATGTCATGCACCGGGGCCCCATGATTGGCGGCGAACTGCTGTTGGCCGTTGGCCACTACGTAACGGCGAATCGTGCCGTCTTCAGAACTGGTAAAGACGGCGTCGCCACCACGGTTGAACACGACATCGGTGATGGCCTTGGTCTGACCGGCCAGCGTCCGTTCAATGCGTGTCGTCAGGGCGACGATGGCTTTGTCATTCTGGCCGATCACCAGTGAGTTCGGCACATTGCCGGCAAACTGAGCGAACGCCACCCCTGCGGCGACCGGCAGTTTTTCGAGCAATTCACCGGTTGCCACATCCCACACGACGGCGACATTGTCGGCACCGGTGGAGACCAGGCGGGTGTTTTCGGCACTGAAGGCGACCGTCTTGGCGGCCGCCGCATGACCGGTCAATGTGAAGAGGACTGCTCCGTCGGCAGCGTTATACAGCTTGACGTTGGCGTCGCTGCCGTTCGTCTGGGCCGTGGTTGCCTGGAAGAACAT